>DATMND010000079.1:0-47611 GCA_035569235.1 Acetobacteraceae bacterium
ATCATGCTGGCCGCGCTGTCGCTGGGGCAGTCCGAGCACTGTTTGTCATTCCCGCGAAAGCGGGGACCCAGGGCGCCACTGGGTCCCCGCGTTCGCGGGAATGACGACAGTAAGGTGAAACGTCACCGTCAAGCAACGCACTTGTTTCGCCTTGGACCAAAACGGTAGGTCCCAGTTTGCAACGAGAGTCGGGGGGTTCGCGACACTCGGGAGACCAGTAGATCCGGCCGCCAGAATCGGCAGATTTTCTGACGAACTCGCTAAGTGCTTGATTTCATGGCTCGGGTGGTAGGATTCGAACCTACGACCAATCGGTTAACAGCCGATTGCTCTACCGCTGAGCTACACCCGATCAGTTCGCCAGGCAGTATCTAGATCGGCCGGCATGGTGGGGTCAACGCAATGGTGCGATGCGTTGGCAATCGCTGCAAACAGGCGGGTACCGGTTGCACGGATTGTTCTTCCGTGGAGCAGGAATTTTCACCGCTGAGGCGCCGAGGGCGCAGAGAAGGCGAGCCGACGAGTCCGACCGAACGGGTCGCTTGGCGACACCGGCACCGTGGGTGCGCCCCACTCCGGTCTCGTCTTCTCCGCGCCCTCTGCGCCTCAGCGGTGAATTTTTCTTCCCGGTCTCGACTGTACCCGCATTGTTCCCCGTGGTATGGTCCCTGCGCCGCACCCCCCTCCCCTCCCCGCAGGCCTCGCAGCATGCCGACGATACGCATCCTTCCCGCGCACACGGTCAACCGCATCGCCGCCGGTGAGGTGATCGAGCGTCCCGCGGCCGCGGTGAAGGAACTGGTGGAGAATGCGCTCGATGCGGGCGCCACACGCATCGCCGTGGCCCTGAACGGGGGCGGCATCGATCGAATCGAGGTGACCGACGACGGGTGCGGGATGGACGCGGACTCGCTCGCCCTCTCGGTGCTTCGCCATGCCACCTCGAAGCTGATCGACGACGACCTCGTGCGCATCGCCACGCTTGGCTTCCGCGGCGAGGCATTGCCCTCGATCGGCGCGGCGGCGCGTCTCGCCATCACATCGCGCCCGCGCGACGCGGCGCATGCCTCGACAATCCGCGTCGAGGGGGGTGAGGCGTCGGAAGTGGCTCCGACCGCAGGTGCACCGGGCACGCGCGTGGTCGTGCGGGACCTGTTCTTCGCCACGCCCGCGCGACGTAAGTTCCTCAAGCATCCGCGTACCGAGGCGGACCACGCGGAGGCGGCGATGCGGCGCCTGGCACTGGCGGCGCCCTCGGTCGCCTTCCGGCTCGAGAGCGACGGGCGCGTCGCGTTCGACCTGCCGCCCCAGGAGCGGGCAGCCCGCGTTGCGGCGCTGTTCGGGGCCGAGGCGGCCGATGGGATGGTCGATGTGGCCGGCGAACGCGGGACCCTCCGCATTGCCGGCTACGCCTGCTCGCCCGCGGTGACCCGTGCCACGGGAGCGGCGCAGGCACTTACCGTGAACGGCCGGCCGGTCGCCGATCCGGTGCTGAAGGGCGCCGTCCGGATCGCCTATCGTGACGTGATCGCTGTCGGCCGCCACCCCATCGTCGCACTCTGGCTCGATGTCCCGCCGGACGAACTGGACGTGAACGTGCATCCGTCCAAGACCGAGCTTCGCTTTCGCGACGTAGGCGCCCTGCGTTCTTTGGTGATCGGCAGCCTCCAGCGCGCTCTTGCGGGTGGCGCCGGCACGTCGCTGCCGGCGCCACGGCCCACGCTGCATTTGGCGAATTCGCAGCGCTACCCGGTGTCCTACCGGTCCGTCCCGCTCCCCGGCATGGCGGAGGCGTCGATGGCCTTCGGTGCCGCACCCGCGGCGCGCATGCTGCCCGCGGCCGAACCGCACCCCGAACATCCGCTCGGCGCGCCGGTGGCACAGGTGCTCGACACATACGTGATCGCCGTTGCGGGCGACGGGTCGCTGGTGCTCGTCGATCAGCACGCCGCACACGAACGGCTGACCCATGAGGCGCTGCGCGGGCAGATGCTGGACGGCGGCGTGCGGTCGCAGCCGCTGCTGCTGCCCGCCGTGCTGGACATGCCGCCGGCCGATGCGTCACGCCTGCTGGCCCGCGGCGACGAACTGGCACGCCTCGGGCTGGAGATCGAGGCGTTCGGTCCGGGCGCGGTCATGGTGCGCGCCCTGCCCGCCGCACTCGGCTCACCCGATCCGGGTCCGCTGCTGCGCGACCTTGCCGATGAACTGGAGGAACTGGACGAGGCCACTTCCCTTGCGGCCAGGCTCGATGCGGTGATTGCGCGGCTCGCGTGTCATAGCTCGATCCGCGCCGGGCGGCGACTGAACGCGGCCGAGATGAATGCCCTGCTGCGTCAGATGGAGGCGACGCCGCGTGCCGCCACGTGCAGCCACGGGCGTCCAACCTTCCTCAAGCTTTCGAAGGCCGAGATCGAGAGGCTGTTCGGGCGGCGGTGAACGAGCCGCGGTTCACGACGGCGAACACGGGTCAGGCCGCCCTGGATGCAACCGTCCGCGATTCCTTCTTGCCGCGTAGCATCACGGCGTTCAGCACCGCATCGGTCAGCATCCGTTTGTGGCGTGCACACAGGACCGGATCGGACAGGTCGCGACCGAACAGGGTGCGGAACGTGAAGCGGTTGGACACGCGGAAGAAGCAGAACGAGCTGATCAGCAGGTGCACGTCCACCGGATCGACGTCCCGGCGGAAAACCCGGTCCCGCTTGCCGCGATCCAGCACGTCCCGCAGCATCGTGATGACGCTCCGGTTGAGCGCCTGAATGGACGTCGACCTGGCGATGTGCCGGGCGTTCAGCGTATTCTCGCTCGATACGAGGCGGATGAAGTCGGGGTGCGCCTCGTCATAGTCGAAGGTGAACTCGATCAGGCGGCGCATCGCCTCGACCGGCGCGTGCTGGTCGAGGCTCAGTTCACCCTCGAACCGGCGGATGTCGGCGTAGGCTTCCTCGAGTACCGCCAGGTACAGCCCCTCCTTGCTGCCGAAATAGTAGTAGATCATGCGCTTGACGGTATTGGTGTGGGCCGCGATCGCGTCCACACGCGCGCCGCTCAGCCCGTGTTCGGCGAACTCCTCGCGTGCCGCGGCCAGGATCGCCTGACGCGTGCGCTCGGCGTCCGGCTTCCTTGGTTCCTTGCCGGCTGCGTCGTTGTTCTCAGTCGTCACGCCGAGCCCTCCTGATTCCGGCATTTGATTAGCATCACCGGCCCTGTGCGCCGCAATGCGCTCATTCATTTTGCGGGTTGACATGGATTAACTAGTTAGTCCATACCATCGGCGAGCCTGAGAAACAAGCCACCCGTGAGCGACACGGCCGCTCAGAAAGGATGCCAGGGAGGATGCCATGACGGAGCGCACGAACCACACCGGCAGCGCGCCCGATCCAGAGCAGATGCTGCGCCAATTTGCTGCCCTGGGAGGAACCGCCCGGGGCTGACGTTTCGACGCCTTGCAAGACGTCCAAATCATTCCGAACGGAGAGGATCCTAATGTCGCAAGCCATAAGTCTATCGCAAGTCGAATACGAACCAGTGGGAGTCAGGACCCCCAAGAAGGCAGCGTTCGCCAGCTGGATCGGCAGCGCGGTCGAATACTACGATTTCTTCATCTACGGCACCGCCGCCGCACTCGTATTTCCCAAGATATTCTTCTCGTCCAGCAATCCCCAGATGGCGGCGATCGCGGCATTCGCGACGTTCGGCGTCGCCTACATAGCGCGACCGTTCGGTGCGGTCGCGCTCGGTCATGTTGGGGACAAATTCGGCCGCAAGATCGTGCTGATATTTACGCTGCTCCTGATGGGCATTTCGACTTTTGCAATCGGGCTGCTGCCTACCTACGGGCAGGTCGGGGTGATGGCTCCGGTCCTGCTGGTGCTGTTACGACTGCTGCAGGGCGTCTCCGCCGCCGGTGAGCAGGCAGGGGCCAATTCCATGACCCTGGAGCACGCGCCGGCCAACCAGCGGGCATTCTACACCAGCTTTACGCTCAGCGGCACGCAGGCCGGCCTGATCCTGGCGACGTTCGTGTTCCTGCCAATCTCGCAATTGCCGGAGGACCAGTTGCTCTCCTGGGGTTGGCGGATCCCGTTCTTCCTCAGTGCCCTGGTCGTCGCGGTCGGCATGTGGGTGCGGCGCAGCCTGCCGGAGACCCCGGCCTTCGAGGAGGAGGAAAAGACCCACACGCAGGCCAAGCTGCCGGTGGCCACGCTGTTTCAGGAGCATGCGGCGGACGTGGTGCGCGTCATCTTCGCGGCGCTGGTTTCGGTGGTCAGCACCATCTTCTCGGTCTTCACCCTGTCCTATGCCGTCAACACCATGCACATCGGGCGGCCGGCGATGCTGACCATGCTGGTGCTGAGCAACGTTGTGGCGCTGGCGGCCATCCCCGCCTGGGCTGTGCTTGCTGACCGCATCGGCCGCAAGCCAGTGTTCATCCTGGGTGCGCTGGGCTCGGCGGCGATGATCTGGCCATTCATCTGGTCGATCAGTCAGGCGGATATTTTCCTCATTTTCGTGTTCGGCCTGCTGATGTCCGGGGTCATCTACAGTGCGGCCAACGGCATCTGGCCGGCGCTGTATGGCGAGATGTTCGACACGAAGGTGCGCCTGTCCGGCATGGCGATCGGCACGCAGGTCGGCTTCGCCCTCGGTGGCTTCGCGCCCGCGATCAGCGCCGCCATAATGGGCACGGGCCCGGACGGATGGGTGCCTGTCGCAATCTTCACCTCTGCCACCGCCATCATCGCAGCAATCTCCGTGATGACTGCGCGGGAGACCTACCTGACGCCCATGCACGAATTGGGCAGGAAGCATACGATGGCTTCTCGCTGATCCGCCAACGCCCCTCAAGGGAGATCGATGAACATGACACCGCAAGCGGAATTCATTCAGCGCGATCGGAGCCAGCACCCGCCGGCGCTGACGCCGGACTACAAGACGAGCGTGCTGCGCTCCCCGCGCCTGCCGTTGTGGTCGCTGCAGAATTCGCTGTCGGAGGTGACCGGCCCGGCATTCGGTCTGGACGAGCTTGGCCCGCTCGACAACGACCTGATCCTGAACTACGCGCAGTCGGGCGAGCCGATCGGCGAACGCACCGTCGTGCATGGCCGCGTGCTGGACGGCAACGGCCGGGCGGTGCCGAACACGCTTGTCGAAGTGTGGCAGGCCAATGCCGGCGGTCGCTATCGCCACACCAACGACACCTACATCGCGCCGATCGATCCCAATTTCGGCGGCTGCGGACGCACGATGACGGATCAGGACGGGCACTACGCCTTTCGCACGATCAAGCCCGGCGCCTACCCGTTTCGCAACCATGTCAACTCGTGGCGGCCGGCGCATATCCACTTCTCGGTGTTCGGCTCGGGGTTTGCGCAACGGCTGATCACCCAGATGTATTTCGAAGGCGATCCGCTGCTTGCCATGGACAGCATACTTGCGACCATTCCGGACCCGGCGGCGCGGCGGCGTCTGGTGGCGCCGCTGGACATGAACGCAGCCATTCCGATCGACAGCCTGGCCTACCGGTTCGACATCGTGCTGCGCGGCACGCGGTCCACGCTGTTTGAAAACAAGCTGTACGGGAACTGATGCCATGATCCCCACGCTCGACTATCTGCCCGAGACCCCGTCGCAGACCGCCGGTCCATACGTCCACATCGGCCTGATCCCGCAGCAGGCCGGGTTCGACATTTTCGAGCAGCCGTTCGGCAATGTGCTGACCGGGGCAAGCACACCGGGCGAGCGCATCCGCATCGAGGGTCGCGTGCTCGATGGGCTGGGCCAGCCCTGCCGCGATGTGCTGGTCGAGATCTGGCAGGCCAACGCCGCCGGGCGCTACAACCACGTGGCGGACCAGCAGGAAGGCAAGAAGCTGAACCCGGGTTTCCGCGGCTGGGGCCGTGCGGGCACCGATTTCAATACCGGGGTGTACGCGTTCGAAACCGTCAAGCCGGGCGCGGTGATCGGACGGCGCGGGCACCGGCCCATGGCGCCGCATGTGAATTTCTGGCTGGTCGCGCGCGGCATCAACATCGGCCTCGCGACCCGCATGTATTTTGCCGACGAGGCGGCGGTGAACGAGGCAGACCCCGTGCTGCGCATGATCGAGCCGGCCATCAGGCGCGAGACACTGCTTGCAAGGCGTGAGGAGCGGGGCGGCACGGCGGTCTACGTGTTCGACATCCGCCTGCAGGGCGATCGGGAAACCGTGTTCTTCGATGTGTAGGGCATAAGACCCGCGCGATGCCGATGACCGGAAATACCCTGGTGTCGCTTTACCACGAGGTCGTCGGCGAGGGTCCGTCCGTCTGCCTGATCAATGGCTATCGGTTGAGCAGCGCAGCCTGGCCGCATTCGTTCATCGCGAGGCTGTCGCTGCGCTGCTCCGTCATCGCGTTTGACAATCGCGGCACGGGGCGCAGCGACAAGCCGGACGATGGATACGAATTCGACAATCAGGCGCGCGACGTCATCGGATTGCTGGATGAACTGCGGCTTTCCCGCGTCCATCTGCTGGGCTTCTCGATGGGTGGCGCGATCGCGCAGGAATTTGCCATTCGCTACCCCGAACGGGTCGACCGTCTGATCCTGTTAGCGACATTCTGCGGCGGCATCTGGGCAGAGCACGCGCCATTGTCGGTGATCAGCCGCATCCTGGTGACCGAGGGCCTGTCAGCCGAGGAAGCCGCGCGGCAATCATGGCCGGTGACCTACTCGCCCGACTATTTGGCGGCCAACGCGGAGGAAGTCGAGCAGCAGATGCGTCGCGAACTTGAGCATCTCACCCCGACGTTCGTGGCGCAACGCCAGACGGAGGCGTTGCGAAAATTCGACAGCTATCGGCGTCTGCCGCACATCCGCGCCGCCACGCTTGTCGCGACAGGCACGCATGATGTTCTGGTGAAACCGCGGAACTCAGCGATCCTTGCCTCGCGCATTCCAAATGCACGGCTGGAAACGTTGGCCGATCTCGGACATCGCGCGATTTGGGAAGCGCCCGAGGAAATTGCTGATCTGATCGGCGATTTCCTGACCGGGCCGAACCGTCAAGCAGGAGGATTTCTTTGACACAAAATGCCAGCAAGGTTTTGGGTACATGGAAGCTGCGGTCGTATGTGCGCGAGGTCATCGCCACCGGGCGTCGGCACGATCAGTTCGGCGACCAACCGGACGGCTATCTGGGGTATTCGCCGGATGGCCGCATGTATGCCATCTTCACCCGCGGCGACCGCATCACGCCGCGCGATGTCGTGCCGACCGAGGAAGAGGGCGTGCAGTTGCTTGGCTCCATGGTGGCCTATGCCGGCACCTATACGCTCGGCGACAAGCGGGTGATCCACCACATCGATATTTCCTGGAACCAGGGTTGGACCGGTACCGATCAGGTGCGGTTCTTCGAACTGGAAGGCGATACGCTGACGATCACGACCGCGCCCTATCGGAGTTATCTGGACGGCCAGGAAGGTCGGTCCATTTTGGTCTGGGACAAAGTTCAGGGTGTTTGAGACACTGTCATCCCCGCGAAAGCGGGGACCAAGTTGCCGTCGCCTGGGTCCCCGCTTTCGCGGGGATGACGGCTGCGCGATGCTGGCTGTCCGCGGGAGTAAAACTGCATGACCGATCTTTTCGGATTGAACGGGCGACACGCGCTGGTGACGGGAGCATCCAGCGGGTTGGGCCGGCATTTCGCCGGTGCGCTCGCGGCCGCCGGGGCACGGGTCAGTGTGGCAGCGCGCCGCGAGACAGCGCTCGCGCAGACCGTGGAGACCATTCGCGCATCGGGCGCGCAAGCCCAGAGCGTACGCATGGACGTGACGGACGCAGCCAGTGTCGAGCAGGCATTCGCCGCCGCCGAAACGCAGTTCGGTCCGGTCGGCATCCTGATCAACAACGCCGGCATCACCGGAACCCGCGCCGCGCTCGAGATGACGGACGACGACTGGTCGAGCGTGATCGACACCAACCTCAAAGGCAGTTGGCTGGTGGCGCAGCACGCCGCGCGGCGGATGATCCAGCATGGGGAGCGTGGCAGCATCGTCAACATCGCCTCGATCCTGGGTCTGCGCGTGGCCGGCGGTGTCGCGCCCTATGCGATTTCGAAGGCCGGTGTGGTGCAGATGACCAAAGCACTCGCATTGGAGTGGGCGCGGCACGGAATTCGGGTCAACGCGCTTGCGCCAGGTTACATCGAGACGGACCTCAACGACGCGTTCTTCGCCAGCGATGCCGGCAAGGCTCTGATCCGGCGCATTCCGCAACGTCGCCTGGGCGAGGCGCGCGAACTCGATGGCGCGCTGCTCCTGCTGGCTTCCGACGCCGGTTCCTACATGACCGGCAGCGTCATCGCGGTCGACGGCGGCCATCTCGTCAGCGGTCTCTGATCGGAGCGACACAAGGTACTGGGAGGCAATGATGGACAGGCAGACCACGGATCACCCGTTCGAGACCGGACTGGATCGCTCGCCGGCAAACTTTGTTCCGCTTTCGCCGGTCAGTTTCCTGCGGCGCGGCGTGGCCGCGTTCCGCGACAAGATCGCGGTGATCGACGGCGAACGGCGCTTCACCTACGGCGAACTGTACGAGCGCTGCGTCCGCCTGGCCTCGGCGCTTGCCGATCGCGGCGTGCAGCGTCTTGACACGGTCGCAATCCTTGCGTCGAACATCCCCGCGATGATCGAGGCGCATTTTGCCGTGCCCATGCTCGGCGCCGTGCTCAATCCACTGAACACCCGGCTGGACGCGGCGTCGATCGCGTTCTCGCTCAATCACGGCCGCGCCAAGGTGCTGATCGCGGATCGCGAGTTCGCCTCGCTGGTCGCGGTCGCGCGCGTGCAGCTTGACCACGATGTGTGCGTGATCGACATCGAGAACCCGGGTGTGCCGGACGCGCCTGTCATCGGTGAAACCACATATGAGGCTTTCCTGGCCGACGGCGATCCGACGTTTGAGTGGCGGGAGCCTGACGACGAGTGGCAATCGCTCTGTCTGCTCTACACGTCCGGCACGACCGGTGATCCGAAGGGCGCGGTCTACAGCCATCGCGGCGCCTACCTCTCGGCGCTCAGCAACGCGCTGATGTTCGGGCTGAGTTTCGACAGCGTGTATTTGTGGACTCTGCCGATGTTCCATTGCAGCGGCTGGTCGTACCCCTGGGCTGTGGTTGCGGTGGGAGGCACGCAGGTCTGCCTGCGGAAGGTCGATTCCGTGGCGATATTCCAGCTCATCGCGCAACATCGCGTCACCCATCTCTGCGGCGCGCCGATCGTTCTCAACATGCTCGCACAGACGCCTGCAGTGCAGCGTGCCGCGTTCACCCACGTCGTGAACTGCGCAACCGGTGGGGCGGCGCCACCATCCTCGATCCTGCGCGCGATGGAGGAGATCGGATTTCGCGTCACCCATCTGTATGGCGCGACCGAGACCTATGGTCCCGCGCTGTCGTGCGTGGCGCAGCCGGAGTGGAACGATCTGCCGGTAGAACAACGCTATGCCAACATGGCGCGTCAGGGAGTCGGTTATCCGACCGTCGCGGGACTGATGGTCGCCGATCCAAATACGATGACTCCGGTTGCGCAGGACGGTGTGACGATGGGCGAGCTGATGATGCGGGGCAACACCGTGATGAAGGGCTACCTCGCGAACCCCGAGGCGACGGGCAAAACGCTGGTCGGAGATTGGTATCTGTCAGGCGACCTGGCGGTGTGGCACCCCGACGGTTACATCGAGATCAAGGACCGCTCGAAGGACATCATCATCTCCGGCGGGGAGAACATCTCCAGCCTGGAAGTCGAGGAGGTGCTGTCGCAGCACCCCGCCGTGCTGTTGGCGGCTGTCGTGGCCCGGCCGGACCCCACCTGGGGCGAAACACCCTGTGCATTTTTGGAACTGAAGTTGGATGTCGATGCGGTGGACGAGGCCGAGATCATTCGGTTCTGCCGGGAGCGGCTGGCACGATTCAAGGTGCCCAAGCGGGTGATCTTTGGTGATTTGCCAAAGACCTCCACCGGAAAGATCCAAAAGTTCGCGCTGCGCGACCAGGCCAGGGAGTCTTGACGGACGTTCCTCGTCATGGCGGAGCTTGGCCCCGCCATCCACGTCTTCTGCACGGCTCAGCCAAGAAAGACGTGGATGGTCGGCCTTCGCCGACCATGACGATGTTGTGGACGGGTAATTCTCAGGGACGATTTGTATAGATCACCCCTTCACGGCGGCCGCGGTCAGGCCCTTGATGAAGTAGCGCTGGAAGAACACGAACAGGCATGCGATCGGGATCGTCGCGACGGTCGACGCCGCCATCGCCGCTCCCCACATTGGTTGCCGCTGATACGGCTGGCTGTAGTTGGTCAGCCCCACCGCCAGCACGTTCAGCTCGCGGTCCTGCACGATCACCAGCGGCCAGAGAAATGCGCCCCACGCCCAGATGAAGACGATGATGGCGAGGCTGGCCAGCGCGGGCACCAGCAGCGGCATGACGATGCGCAGGAAGATGTGGAACTCACCGGCGCCATCGACGCGAGCCGCTTCCAGCAGTTCATCCGGCAGTTCCGCGGCATATTGGCGCATCATGAACACGCCGAACGCGTTCATCATGCCGGGAATGATGAGGCCGGCGTAGCTATTCTCCCAACCGAACGCCTTGATCTCGATGAACAGCGGCACGACCAGGACCTGGAACGGGATCATCATCGTCGAGATGACGAAGAAAAACAGGAACGTGTGACCCGGAAAGCGGTACTTGGCAAAGCCGAAGCCGGCGAGCGCGCCGAAGAACACGGTGACGCCGACATGCACGAGCGAATAGACGGTGCTGTTGAAGAAGTAGCGCCACAGCGGCGCGAAGTCGGCGGCCTCGCGGAAGCGGGCGAACCACTGGAAGTCGTGCGGCAGCCAATGGATCGGGATTGCCTGGATCTCGCCTTCCGCCTTGAACGCCGAGGTCACCATGAACCAGATCGGAAAGGCGAAGAGCGCTGCCACGGCGAGCGCTATCAGGAAGAGCGCCGGTCCTGCGCTAATGCGGCGAAGATTCATGTCAGGTCGCGCGCCGGTTGAACCGGAGCTGCGCGGCTGTCACCGCCAGGATGATCGCGAACATCACCACCGACACCGCTGCCGCATCGCCCATGCGGAAATACTGGAAGCCGTATTTCAAAACCAGCAGTCCGAGCACCAGGGTCGAGTTCGCCGGTCCGCCGGGATCGGGGCTCAGCACGTATTGCAGTGTGAAGGTCTGGAACGCGTTGATGGTGCTGAGCGCCGCAACCAGCACGGCCGTGCCGCGCAATTGCGGCAGCTCGATATGCCAGAAGGTGCGCACCGCGTTGGCGCCGTCGATATGCGCCGCCTCGCGCAGCTCGGGCGAGATGCCGGCCAGCCCGGCAAGCCAGATCATCATGAAAAATGGAATCACCGCCCAATCGTGCACGACGATCATCGACAACGGCGCGAGCACGGTGTCAGCCAGCCAGCGGATTTCCGAAATGCCACGGAACGAGCCGACCAGCCAGGTCATAATGCCGTTCGGATGCAGCAGCATGCGCCAGACCACCGCGATCACCACGACGGGCGGCAACACCGGCAGGAAGAAGGTTGCCTTGAGGATGTCACGGCCGCGGAAGGCCTGATCGAACACGAGCGCCGCGAGCAGGGAGGCGAACCAGACCGGAACCGTGCTGCCGGCGACGAACACGAGCGTGTTGTCGAGCGCGGTGAGGAATAGGCGATCGGTGAAGAGATTGCGGAAGTTTTCGAGCCCGACCCATTCCGGTGGGCTGAGCAGGTCATAGTCGGTCAGGCTCAGATAAAATCCGAACATGACCGGAAAAACGCTGAACAGCGCGAAGAACGCGACCACCGGCAGGACAAAGACGAGCCCCCACCATTTGCGGTTGATCGGGCGGGGGCGTATTCCGAACATCGCCTCCTGGCTACTTCGCCATCGCCTCGGCGCGCGCACGCTCGCGCCGCAGAATGGCGTTCATGTCGTCGTTCATCGCTGGGAGCACGTCCGCTACCGGCTCGCCGCCCTGGACCATGCGATCACGGCCACGCAAGATCGTGTCCGCCACCTGGTCGTAGCCGACGACACGCGGCGAGAATTTTGCCTTCTTGAGCTCTTCGATGAAGACGGCACTGGTCGGGTCGGCCTTGTAGGACGGCAGGTCCATCACCTCCTTGCGGGGCACGAACAGGCCTGCGCCGGTGAACAGATCGGTCGCATGGTCAACATAGGAGCGCGCCAGCTTCCAGGCAGCTTTCTGCGTGACCGCGGGAGAGCGCGCATTCACCATCATGCAGAAAGCATAGGCGTCGAAGCCGTTGTCCGAGACGGCGTCGGCGAAGCGCGGCGCCGGCTTCACGGTGTAATCGATTTTGGCATCCTTCATCTGGGGAACACCCCAGATCCCGAAGCTGCATTCCATCGCAAGCCTGCCCGCGAGGAAGTCCGTGCGCGAGTCGGTGTATTGCGGGCCGCCGAGCCGGCGCCTGTTGGCCCAGTCGGCCCAATACTGCATCACCCGCCGTCCAGCCGATGTATCCAGTGTCGCCTTGTAGCTCGCCTCATCCACGATGTTGCCGCCCAGCTGATGCAGCATCGTGCTCGAGGTCATCCAGACGGCATTGCGGTTGGACCAGTTGAAGTCGAAGCCACGGCGAAGCGGCACGCCGTTCGCGTCGCGTTGTGTTAGTTTCTCGGCAATCGCCGGCAGGGCTTCCCATGTGGTGGGGAAGTCGTGGCCGGGATCCAGCCCGGCTTCCTTCCAGATCTTGTTGTTGGCGTAGCAGGCCCAGTTGCTGACCTCGGTCGGGATCCCGTAGAGCCGGCCGGCGAAGCGTGCCCCATCGAACCCGTTCAGGTACTGGCTGGTGAGCGCAGCCTCATCGGCGTACCCCATGGCGGCGAAGTCGACCGGGGCGATGACGCGGGCGTTGTAGTACTGCGCGACCAACCCAGAGAACTGGTTGAACAGGTCCGGACCGGCGCCCGAGGCAAACGCGGTCAGCAGCTTGGTGCCATACTCCGCGACCGGAATTACCTCGTACTGGATCTTGACGTCGGGATTGGCCTGTTCGAACGCGGCGATGATCGATTTGTCGATGGCGATGCGCGGCGGGTGCTCGTGCATCCACATCTTGACGATGACCTGTTCGGCGATGGCGCGATTGACGCCGACGATGACACAGACAGCCATCGCGATACACAGCAGTAGCCGTCCTCGTGTTGCCTTGACTGTCCGCATCATCGTTCCCCCGGAGTGGTATGCGACGCCTCGGTTAGATTTCCTTCCGACTCATCATCCCAGCCATCGCATCGGCCTGCCGTATCGCCAGTGCGACGATGGTCAACGTCGGGTTGCACGCCGCACCACTGGTGAACTGGCTGCCATCCGAGACGAACAGGTTCTTGACATCGTGCGTCTGCCCCCACTTGTTCACCACGCCATCGCGCGCATTCGCGCTCATCCGGTTGGTGCCGAGGTTGTGGGTGCTCGGATAGGGGGGCGTGGGAAATGTTCGCACCGCCCCGACCGCCTCGTAGATCGCGGCACCCTGCCGGTAGGCATGGTTGCGCATCTTTTCGTCGTTCTCGTGGTCGTCGAAATGCACACTCGCCACTGGCATGCCGTTGGCGTCCTTCACCTTCGGATCAAGTGTTACCCGATTTTGCTCGCGAGACATGTCCTCGCCCACGATCCAAAGGCCCGCCATGTTCGGATAGTCGTCGAGCGCGCTGGTGAAGCTGCGACCCCAGGCGCCCGGATTGAGGAACGCGGCCGTGAACGGCAACCCGAGCGATAGCGTCTCCAGCTCATAGCCACCGACGAAGCCGCGTTTCGGATCGTTGCGGGCCTCGTCACGCACGATGCCCGCCATTGTGGTACCGCGATACATGTGCACGGGCTTGTCAAACACCGCGTACACGCTGCCGGTTGTGTGACGCATATAGTTGCGCCCCACCTGTCCCGAGCTGTTCGCCAGACCCTGGGGGAACATGGCCGACGTGCTGTTCAGCAGCAGGCGCGGACTCTCCAGCGAATTGCCCGCCACTGCCACCGCGCGCGCCTTCTGGCTCTGCTGCTTCCCGTCGGCATCGACGTAGACAACGCCCGTGACCTTACCCTGTGCGTTGTGCTCGATTTGCAGTGCCATCGCATTCGGCCGCACCTCGAGATTGCCGGTCGCCTCGCCCTTGGGAATCTCGGTATACAGCGTTGACCACTTGCCGCCGGACTTGCAGCCCTGGAAGCAGAAGCCGATCTGCTGGCACGCGCCGCGGCCATCCCGCGGCTGGCTGTTGATCGACATGTTGCCGGTGTGCACTTCCTTGTAGCCGAGCTTGCGCGCTCCGGCTTCCAGTACTTTGTAGTTGTTGTTGCCTGGCAGCCGTGGGATTCCATTGGTCCCCGTCGTGCCCATCTTGTCCTCGGCCTTTGCGTACCAGGGTTCCATCTCGGCAAGCGTGATCGGCCAGTCGAGCAGGCTTGCGCCGGCAAGGCTGCCGTAGGTGCTGCGCGCCTTGAACTCGTACTCCTGGAAGCGCAGCGAAGCGCCCGCCCAGTGCACGGTTGAGCCGCCGACCGACTTGACGATCCACGCCGGCAGGTTGGGAAAATCGTGAGCTACGCGCCAGGAACCCGACGTGGTGCGCATGTCCTTCCAGGCGAGCTGGGTAAAACTCGCCCATTCATCGTTGATGAAGTCTGGAATCTCATGGCGTCCGCCCGCTTCGAGGATCACCACCTTGATGCCCTTCTGCGCAAGCTCGTTGCCGAGTGTACCGCCGCCTGCTCCGGAGCCAACGATGCAGACCACGCTGTCGTCGTTCAGATCGAATGTTGCCATTGTCGCCTCCCCTACGCCTGCGGCAGCCAGTCGATGTCGTTGAAGCCGCGGTTGATGTAACCGCCCTTGTCAGCAGAGGCACCCTCGTAGCCGAACTTCGGCCATATCTCCTTGTTGTTGTACAGGCTGACCAGTAGGTCGCCGCGCATCTTCTGGAACAGCGCGCCGTGCTCGACACCCTTCAGCAGCGCAACGCGGTCGTCTTCCCACGCCACCACCAGATAGGTGCTTTTGTGGTGCTGCTGCGCGGCGGCATCGAGTTGCGCCACACCCTCCTCGACCATCTTCTGGACTGCGGCGTCCTGCCCGGCCTTCGCGTCGTACCCCGCCACAGCCTGCACGTAATAGACATCGGCCAGCCGATCATGCGGGTAGATATCACGAGCCATCAGAACCAACGTGGCCATGGTGTGCGGCTTCAGGTTCTTGGCTTCCTGCGCCCACACCGCCTCCGGGCCGATGCTGACGCCGGCGGCCGCCACGGCCGCAGCGGGAACCGCGGTCGCGCTGCCGCGCAGGAACACGCGGCGGCTGACCTTGGTGCGCCTGTCCACTTGCCTCATGTTCGTCTCTCCCCTTGTTGTTTGGATTATTGCCGCTCAGCGATAGCGACCGTGACGCTGCAAGACCTCGATCCGGTAGCCGTCCGGGTCCTGCAGGAAGAAGAATTTCGCCATCAGGCTGCCGTCCCGATGGAATTCGCGGATCGGCGTCGGCGCCAGCCCTTCGGCCGTGACGCGGGCATGTTCCGCGACAAGGTCCTCCACCGCGAATGCGATGTGGCCGTAAGCGTCGCCCAGCGCATACGGATCGGATCGGCCGTGATTGATCGTCAGCTCCAGTTCGAACTCGCCGGTATCGCCCAACAAATAGACGAGGGTGAAGCTGTCGAACGCGAACCGGTCGGCGACCCGCATTGCGAGAGCGCGCCGGTAGAAATCCACCGAGCGCGTCTCGTCCAGTACGCGGATCATGCTATGGATCGGCTTTGGCATCAGTGTTGATCCTTCAGCCAAGTTATGATGCTGCGTCGAATCGCCGGGTCGTCCTGATGGTACAGCATGACAGCGCCAGGGATCAGCCGCTGCGGACCGCCCAGCCAGGCATCGAGATGCGCATCGTCCCAGACGAACTCGGCTTGCGCGAACCCGTCCGAGTAGTGGAAGCCGGGCAGCGTGCCGGCCTTGCGCATGTAGACGCCCGCCAGATTTGGTCCCTGTCGCGGCTGGGCGCCGTGTTCCACCGTGTGACACGTGCCGCATTGGGCGATGAACAAGCTTGCCCCGTCCTTTGGTGCCGGGTTCGGCAAGTCGAACGGCAACTGCGCCATTGCAGAAGTTCCCGTCAGCAGCAGCAGGAGCCCCACGATCCGCAGTCGCCTCACAGGGTCATGAATCCACTCCACCACTGCGTCAGACCGTTGGTCTCGATGTCGTAGAGCTGGCCAGGGCTCAGCCTGCCGCCGTCGTCGATGTGGAACGTGGACAAGGTCGCGGGCCGGGTGCGGATCGCGTCGCCGTCGCGGACGTCCAGCGCGGTAAGGTTCGCCACCACCAGCATTCGCCCGCTCGGGTCGATCGAGAACGTGCGCGGATGGAAGCCGCGCGTGTCGGTTGACTGCACGAGTTTCGGCTCGCCGGTCGCCGGGTCGATGCTGAACGCCGCGATCGTGTTCTCGCCCCCGGCGGCGACCTTTTTGCCCTGGACCTCGACCAGTCCGCTCGCCCGGTTGCCGAGATATACCGTCCGTCCGTTCGGGTGGACATGGATCGGACCGACCATCTGCTCCGGCCGCAGATTGCCAGGCTCAGTCAGCGTCGTGACGACATACACTGGCTGCGGCTCAAGATTGTCGCCGCGCAGGCGATAGACCTGAAGTTGGTTCTGCCGCTCCACCGAGACGAACATCAGCGGCGCGGTCGGATGAAAGTCCATGTGGCGCGGCCCGAAGCCGTAGCCGCCGCCGGGCGCGATCGAGGCGACATCGCTCACCTGCCCGTCCTTGAACGCCTTCACCTTCAGCGCGCCGGGGTCTTCCGGTTTGCCGCCCGCGGCGTTGTTGCCGCGCGTGACCAGGATCAGCGCCGCATTCGAGGGGAACGGACGGATCTGGTGCGCGAAGATGCCGCCGTCGATCTGCGCCTGCTGCTTCACCTCGTCGCCGATCGAACCGTCCGGCGCGATGCGATGGACCGTCAGCGAGCTTGGGATGTTGTACGCCGTCAGCAGCCAGCCGCCGCTGCGATCGACCGATAGGTTGATCGGCCTGGCGCGGATCGGCACCGGCTCGCCGAACGGCGTCAGCGCGCCGGTCGCCGGGTCGATGTGCCATGCCGTCAGGTGGTGCTTCCCATCCGGCTGACCCATCGGCACGAAGTTGCTGGACGCCACGTAGAGAACGTGTTTCGCCGGGTGCTGCCACGCGTACTGGATCAGCGCCGGCAACGCCACGCTGCCCTGCCTGACGAGCGTTGCCGCGCCGATATCGGCATGCCAGCAGGTCAGCGTGGGTCCGACTGCATTATAAAACACGACCTGTGCGCGGATAGGCTGTGCGAAGGCCCTGGCGGGCGCGACGATCGCGCCTGCGATCAGAGCGGAGGCGGTCCGGCGGCCGAGCATGATACGGGCCCTTTTCCTTTGATTGTGACCTGGACGTGTTCACCGATAGTCAGGCGGCCGGAAGCACGAGGCAAGGGCGGTTCTGACGGTGCGAGCGCCTGCCGGACGCGAGCTCATGCACCGGTCGGCGACTCCGATGAGCCGGCCCGCCCTGGTTTCGTCACGATATCGTTACCGTCGGAATGCGAATAGGTTCTGGCTCGTATATTGGATGCTCGGCGGCAACGAAGCTCCCGGGTCAGGGGGCATGACCATGGCGGCTGGGCGATCAATCCTGATCGTGGAGGATGATGCTGCGGTTCAGGAGGTCTTGGCGGATCACCTCGCGGAAGAGCATGGTTTCATCATCTTCACCGCGGCGACGCTTGCCGAGGCCGAGAAGATCATCGCCGGCGAAGGGCGCGTCTTCGACGCTGTGATACTGGATGTGGGCATGCCGGACGGCGATGGGCGCGATTTCTGTGCCGATCTTCGGCGGCAGGGACACAAGATGCCCGTCATATTGCTGACCGGACGGGACGCAGAATGCGACGTTGTTCGCGGTTTCAGTTCCGGGGCCAACGATTACATCGCCAAGCCGTTCCGCCTCAAGGAATTGCTCGCAAGGCTGCGTGCACTGTGGCGCGCATTCGAGAGCAGCGATGAGGCCACCTTTTCGCTCGGACCGTTCACCTTTCGCCCCTCAAAGAAGCTGCTTCACGACTCAGTCAACGATCGCCGGATTCGGTTGACCGACAAGGAGGTGGCAATCCTCAGGTATCTCTATCGCTCAGATGCCAACAGGGTGGACCGCGAGAAGCTCCTGGTGGAGATATGGGGCCAAAATGCCGACGTAAACACACACACGCTGGAGACACACATCTACCGCCTCCGCCAGAAGATTGAGCCCGATCCTAGATTTCCTTCTTTGCTGGTTTTCGAACGCGGCGGCTATCGCCTCAATCTTCCTGGAAAGTCCGCCGGCGAAGCGTGACATCGCAGCACTTCGGATCGGAGCAGTACCGACCGTGGTTGATCGCTCTGCGACATTGATGCGCTCGTCACCCTCTGCATCGCGACTTCTTGAGTAGCTCCATTCGCGGCTCACAACAATGCGAACACGATGCGGCTAATTTTGGCCACGATTGGAACCGAGCGTTGGCTGACGCAATCGGATGCACTTCTGGCAAGAAGGCAATTCCAAGCAGGGGGACAGAACCATGTCAGCCAAACAAGCCATCCTGTTGGTGGAGGATGACCAGTCGCTCCGCGATACGTTGGCGGAGCAGCTTGCGGAGGATCATGGATTCTCTGTCACCGTGGCAGCGACACTCGATGACGCAGGCAAGGCTTTCAATGACGAGGGTGGACGCTTCGACGCGGTAATACTCGACATAGGCATGCCGGACGGTGACGGGTGTCATTTCTGCGCGAAGGTTCGGCGCCAAGGGCACATGATGCCGATCATCATGCTGACCGGCTCGGCGGGCGAGGCGGACGTTGTTCGGGGTCTGGAATCTGGCGCCAACGACTACATAGCCAAGCCATTCCGAGCGAATGAACTGCTTGCACGCCTGCGCACGCAGTTGCGTCTGTTCGAGAACAGCGAAGACGCTGTCTTCTCCGTCGGGCCGTACACGTTCCGACCCGCCAAGAAGCTGTTGCATGAGCCGATCAACAACCGCCGCATCCGGTTGACCGGCAAGGAGGCGGCCATTCTCAAGTTCCTGTATCGGTCAGACAGTCGCACGGTGGATCGCCAGATACTTCTGCATGAGGTTTGGGGTTACAACCCTGCCGTGACGACTCATACGTTGGAGACGCACATCTACCGCCTGCGCCAAAAGATGGAGCGTCATCCGAGGAATCCGGTTCTGTTGGTCACCGAAAACGGCGGCTACCGGCTGAGCCCGGAAATGGCATCGGCCGGCGGCGTGTAACGCCAAGTCCTGGTCTTCCCCGTCATGGCCGGGCTTGGCCCGGCCACCCACGTCTTTGCTGATCGCAGCACGGAAAGACGTGGATGCCGACCTTCGTCGGCATGACGGCGTTGTGGGACCGGTGGGTCAACTCAAAGGCGGTTAGTGTAGCACCAGGTGCCGATGATTGGGGACCTTCCGGCGTGTACTTCCCCGTCATGGCCGGGCTTGGCCCGGCCACCCACGTCTTTGCTGATCGCAGCAAGGAAAGACGTGTTGGTGTGGACGGCCCCACGGCATCGAGTGCCAGATGTTGGGTCGTAAACGCCAACATAGGAGCCGCCCGTGACGGAGCTTAAGCTGATTGCCATGGATACGTCCAAGCATGTTTTCTCACTGCATGGAGTGAACGAGCGTGGCGAGGTTGTGCTGCGCCGTGAGCTGCGACGCCAGCAGCTCACAGCATTCTTCCAGAAACTGCCGCCAACGGAGATTGTGCTGGAGGCATGCGGCAGTTCGCATCACTGGGGCCGTACGCTGGCGGCGCTGGGGCACCGGGTGCGGCTGATCGCGCCGCAGTATGTGAAGCCGTTCGTCAAACGCGGCAAGAACGACCGCATCGACGCCGAGGCGATCAGCGAGGCAGCCTTGCGTCCCAACATGCGCTTCGTGCCGGTGAAGTCGGCCGAGGCACAGGCCGATGCGATGATCCTGTCGGTGCGCGAGCTGCTGGTGAAGCAGCACACGCAACTGGTGAATGCGCTGCGCGGGCATGCTTCGGAGTTCGGCGTGATCGCCGCCAAGGGCACGGGACATGTCGAGGGTCTGCTCGAGCGCATTGCCGCCGACCCCGCGGTGCCGGCGCCCGCGCAGGCGATGTTCGTCGAACTGGGCGAGCGGATCGCCGAGCTGCGGACGCGTCGGGCGGAGCTCGACCGCAAGCTGGCCGCGTTGCACAAGGCCAATCCGCTCAGCCAGCAACTGGCCGCGGTGCCTGGGATCGGGCCGATCGGCGCGCTGACGCTGGCCCTGACGGTCGATGCATCGCAGTTCCACTCCGGGCGGCACTTCGCCGCCTGGCTCGGATTGACCCCGAGGCAGAACTCGACCGGGGGCAAACCGCGGCTGGGCGGGATCTCGCGCCAGGGCAATGAACGGTTGCGCCAACTGCTGGTGCTCGGCGCGACCTCGGTGGTCAGGCTGACCAAGCCGGACTATCGGCATGCCAACGCATGGCTGCTGGCGCTGCTGCAGCGCCGCCCGCGCAAGCTGGCGGCTGTGGCCCCCGCCTTCGCTGGGGCAGGCTGCTTGGCCAACAAGATGGCCCGTGTCGTGTGGGCCATGATGACGAGCGGCGAGGCATACCGGCCACAGCCGGCGGCTGGCTGACCCGTTCGTCGTCCTGGGTGAAAGGGCGATAGCAGAAGATGGCGATTGGTCGAACCGACGAGCGAGATACCCCGTGGCATCCAACGGCGCATTGCGACGCCGTAGACGTGTTGAGGGCTCGCTCGCGGAACCCATCTGGGCCGCGGTCATCGATACCGCACCGCAAGGCCGGACACATGATCGCATTCGTACCCGCCGCCAGTTTTTCTGCACAACTCGCCCTTGAACCCAGCGGGCCGTCCACACATGGATGCCGGCCTTCGTCGGCATGACGGCGTTGTGGGACCGGTGGGCACACCCTCAGCGTCGGTCGGCATAACGCCGCAACGGTTTGCGACCGTGACCCCAGACAATCCCGCCGCCGCCACGGAGCACTAACGCCCTGTCGCGTCCCGCGGTGACGCGGCGTCGGCCATCGTCCGGAACGCCTGCATCAAGTCGAGCGGGAACGGAAACACGATGGTCGAACTCCGCTCGCTGGCGATCTCGCTCAGCGTGCCAAGGTAGCGCAACTGCATCGCTCCGGGCCTGGCGGCGAGAATCTCGGCAGCCTCCACCAGCTTCTGCGCCGCCTGCTGTTCGCCCTCCGCATTGATGATCTTGGCGCGGCGCAGACGTTCCGCCTCGGCCTGGCGGGCGATGGCGCGGACCATGCTGTGGTCGAGGTCCACCTGCTTGATCTCGACGTTTGTGACCTTCACACCCCAGGCCTCTGTGTGCATGTCCAGGATCGCCTGGATGTCGGCGTTCAGCTTGTCTCGCTCGCTGAGCATTTCGTCCAGCGAATGCTTGCCCAACACCGAGCGCAGCGTGGTCTGCGCGAGCTGGCTGGTGGCCTGCAGGAAGTTCTCGATCTGAATCACTGCCTTGTCGGCATCCACCACGCGGAAATACAGCACCGCGTTGACCTTCACCGAGACGTTGTCGCGTGAAATCACATCCTGGCTGGGCACGTCCAAAACCACCGTGCGCAAATCGACGCGCACCATCTGCTGCGCGTACGGCACCAGCAGGAACAGTCCCGGTCCCTTCACGCCGGTGAACCTGCCGAAGGTGAACACCACCGCACGCTGGTATTCGCGCATGACGCGGATCGCCGAGCTGGCGATCAGCAGGATCACCACCAGGATGACGGGATAGATGACAAAGGCGAGGTTCATGTTGCTCCCCTGTCGCGGCGCTCACGCCGGTTCCACCAGAAGGGTCAGGCCGTCGCGGCCGATCACGCGGATCGCCTGGCCCGACTGCAGCGGCTCGGCGGTCCGCGCGCGCCAGCGTTCACCCTGCACAATCACTTCTCCCTCCTTGCCGGTCCAGTCGACGATTGTCCGCCCCGATGCGCCAACCAGCGTTTCGGTGCCGCTCGACACCGGCCGGCGGCGCGCGCGCACCAGCAGCGTCAGCACGAGGCCGAACAGCGCTGCACTCGCCAGCGTGGCGCCGGCGATCACCGTCAGCGGCAACTGCGCGCCGGGTGCCTCAAACATCAGGAGCGATCCGATCACGAATGCGCTCATGCCGCCAAGCACAAAAGCGCCGAAGGACGGCACGAACGCTTCGGCGGCCATCAGCCCCAGGCCAAACAGCACCAACGCCAGTCCGGCATAGGCGATCGGCAGCAGATTTAGGCCGTAGCCGCCGACCAGTAAGCAAATGACGCCGATCACACCCGGCGCGAAGATCCCGGGGTGCGACAGTTCAAAGGCAACGCCGAACATTCCCGCCAACAACAGCAGGTAGATGATCGAGGGATCAGTCATCAACGCCAACAACCGGTCGCGCAAACCGGGCTCGACCTCGACGACCGCCAGTCCGTTGGTATCCAGCACCACCGGTTTGCCCTGCACGATGACGCTGCGCCCGTTCGCCTTGGCCAAAAGGTCCGGCAGATCTGCTGCGACCAGGTCGATCACATGCTGTTCAAGCGCGGCGTCGTAAGGCAGGCTGACAGCCTCCCGCACCGCCTTTTCCGCCCACTCGGCGTTTCGCGCGTGCAAGGTGGCAAGACCGCGAATATACGCCACGGAGTCGTTGGTTACCTTCGTCAACATCGCGTCGCGCGGTGCGGCCTTGGCGGGCTGATCCGTCTTGCCGCCATCGTCGCCGGGCTTGCTGTCGGATCCGGCCAATGGCGTCGGCGCGAACATGGAAACCGGCGATGCCGCGCCCAGATTGGTGCCGGGCGCCATTGCGGCAAGCGCGGCGGCGTAAAGGATGAAGGTGCCGGCGCTGGCGGCGCGCGCTCCGCCGGGCGCCACGTAGGCGAGCACCGGCACCGGCGAAGCCAGCATGGCGCGGATAATGTCGCGCATCGCGCTGTCCAGCCCACCGGGCGTGTTCAGGCGCAGCACCGCCACCGCGGCGTCCTGACGTTGCGCAGCGTTCAGGCTGCGCACGACAAAGCTGGCGCTCCCGGGCCCGATCGCGCCGTCGAGTGCAATCACCACAGCGGTACGTGGCGCCGCTAGCACATGCATGCACGCGAGTACCAGCAGCCAAGTCACAAAGAGCCGGCGCCATATTGCCATCGGCCGTTCCCCTGCGGAACTATAGCGCAATCGACGCGTTGTTGAACGGTCGCTATCCACGTAGGGTTTGCGGCGTCTGCCTTGATCTTACGATTCGCATCCAGGGGGAAGAACCGTCATGAACCTGATACTCATCGTTGTTATCCTGCTGATCCTGTTCGGTGGTGGCGGCTTCTACTATGGAGGCCCGTATGTTGGTGGCGGACTTGGCACCATCCTCCTGATTGTCCTGATCGTCCTGCTGCTACGAGGATGAACGACACGCTGGAATGCAATCACGCGTGCCTGTGTCCGTGGCGATGATGCAGGTCGGGATAGTGCGGGTGCCGATGCGCCAACGGTGAGTGTCGGTGCCAATGTGTGTGCGGCGTGCCCGGCGGATCGTTCGGGCCGTGCTCATGCTGGTGGTGCGCATCGTGGTCGTGCCGGTGCTCGTGCTCTGTCGGTTCGTGGACGTGTTCATGGTCGTGCCGCTCGGCCAGATGGAGCCACAGACCAAGCCCCATCAATCCACCCGCGAGCAGCAGTTCAACGGATAACGGCTCACCCAGCATGGAAACGGCAAGAATGGCCCCGACAAAGGGGGCGAGCGAGAAATAGGCGCTGGTGCGCGCCGCGCCTAGATGGCGCAGTCCGAGCACGAACAGGGCAAGGCTTACGCCATATCCCAGGAAGCCAACCGCACAGACGGCGAGCAGAGTGCCCATCGGCGGCAACGCGGCACCGTTCGCAAGCGCAAGCAGCAGGTTGACTGTGCCCGCCACCAGACCTTTGAGCATCGCGATCTGCACCGGGTCAGCCGACGAGAGCTTGCGCGTCAGGTTGTTGTCGATCCCCCAGCAAAGACAGGCACCGGCGATAAGCAGAGCACCCCACTGCAAGGACGATTGACCTTGCCAGGAGAGCAGCGCAGCCCCACCGATGATGCAGAAAGCACCCAGCAGAAGGCGGCGATCCACGTTCTCGTGGAATACGACCCAGGCGATCCCCATGGTCGCCAAACCTTCGAGGTTCAGCAGCAGCGAGGCACCCGCCGCGTCGGTGCGCATCAGGCCGAACATCAGCAGCAACGGCCCCGCTATGCCGCCCGACGCGATCACAAGGCTGAGCCAGGGCAGATCCGAACGTCGCAGCGGCGCCTCGATTGCCGGCAGTCTCAGCACCCCCCGCGATAGGTGGACGGCCGCAAGGCCAACGCCGGCTCCCAGATACAGCAGTCCGGCCATTGTCCACGGATCGACCGAACCCAGAAGCAGCTTGGCGAAGGGTGTGCTGACGCCGAACAGGATGGCGGACATCAAGGCGAGCAGGATACCGGTTCTTGTCATCACGCGTCTGTTCCCGTGCCATTCGCGACGGTCAGTCTGCCGAGACCTGGATCTCCTCCGGCGGTCGCACCCTCTGGAATTTGACCAGCAGCAGGATGTCGTAGGCAGCCTTCACAGCGCCGCCGATCAGCAATGGCCAGCCAAAAGCGGATACCGTCAACAGATAGCCCGAGATCATCGAACCTGCCGCCCACGCGAAAGTTTTCGGTGCCGCCGTGATGCTGGCCGCGGCCGGCCGCTCCTGTGGCGTGACGACCGCCATGACGTAAGACGCCCGGGTCGGTACATCCATCTGCGATAACGCACTGCGCGCGAGCAGCAGGCCAATCGCCGTCGAAAGGTTTGGTGCGAACGGAATCAGCATCAGGAATATGTTCGATGGCAGATGGGTGAAGACCATCGTGTTGATCAACCCGATCCGCTCGGCGATCGGCACCGCAACCAAATACGAAACCGCCGAACAGACGCCGCTCCAGAACAGGATGGCCGCGGCAGTCGATACAGAAACCTGGAAGGTCTGATAAAGCCATAGCGCCAACAGCGACTGCACCAGGAAGCCGGTGCCGAACGAGTCCATGCCGAACAGTGCCGCCATCCCGTAGACCAGCCGCCGCGATTGCTGCAAAGGCGCTTGCGGTGCCGCCTCGACTGCCTCGGCTGCCGGTGACAAAGGTCGATACAGCAGCATGGACAGTATCCCGAGCAGCCCATACACTCCAAACATCACCCGCATCGCCGTCACGCGATCGCAGCCGGCCCACTCGGACGCAATGTCGGGAGCGGCTGCGGCCAGCACACCGGCAGCACCGGCAAGGGATCCGATAACACTGTAGCGGGCGAACAACGCCGTTCGCCGGCGATTTGCGATCGTCTGGGTCAACACCGTCTGTTCCAGCGGCTGGAAGATGCTAGCATCGCCCGAGGTTGGGTTCATCGTGCCGACGAACGCAATCAGAAGCAGCGGCCAGAACGCCGTGACGATCGCAAATCCCGCGCCGGTCGCCGTCATCAGCAGCGACGCGGCAAGCAGCAGCAGCCGGCGCGAATGCCGATTTGCGATCAGCCCCACCCACAGCGTAAGCAATGCGGTGCCGATCAGCGTGCATGCGACGATCGCGCCGATCGCCAACGAACTGAATCCGATCTCGACCAGATAGATCGGCAGCAGCAGCGAGACGAACCCGTCGGCGAACGCCCGGACGCCACGCGCGGCCAGAATGTGCAGCGCATCGGGTGAGGCGCCGGTTGGCATCGGTCGCCACCACTCGTCGCCCGTCAGCATCAGCCGCGCCGCTTGCGGAAATACTCGTAGAGGTCATCGAACACGGCGGCGCCTCGCGCCAGCCGCTGCGCATCGTCCTTGCTGGACTGACACAGGCCGGTGATGAGATGCGCGATGCCGCCGGTTTCCTCGCGCCCGAATTTGGCATCCTTCAGGTCAATGTCGTGCACGATCTCGGCAATTGCGGTCAGCGCCTTGTCGTTCAGGTCCAGCCTGGCCAGCAGCACCTCGAAGGTGCAGCGATCGCCCTCGTGGGTGAATTCAGCTTCGAACATGTCGAAGCGCAGTTCGTCATCCTGCGGTATGTGGCCCTTCGCCCGAACAAATCGGAAGCGCGCGTCCGGATCAATGAAGCGACGGATCAACCAGGCCGATGCGATGCGATCGACATAAACGCCCTGCCGCGTCACCCACACTCGGTTAGTCAGCGCACCGAGGCCGGCAACCACCGGTACACCGTCGTCCTTTGCACGCCCCATGGCTTCCTCCTCGCCCAGTTGCGCTTCGAGACCGGCGATCAGTCCGTCCACCGTCTCGCGGCCGTTGGCTCCGAAAAAGTCGATTGCGACCGTCTGGCCCACACTCGCCTTCAGACGCGCCAGCCGCGTCCGGATGTCGGGCCGATCGAGTGCCTCGCCAAGTCCACGCGCTTCCTGGGCCAGTGCGTCGTAATCCGCGCCACGGGCCGCGTTGAACATCGCCTGCACCTCCTCGTCGGACAGGCCATCCACCAGTCGCGCCTCGCAGATCAACGCCTCACCGCCGCCATCCCTGACCTCGCGCAGCAGCCACTCGAAATCCTCCTGCGCTTGCTCGCCGGCCGGCAGCGCATGGACGGCGTTCTTGATCGCCACGGCGCCGAGGCTCTGCAGCCGTCGCCAGGTCTTCACCCGCTGATAGGCCGGCTTGGCGGGCAGCTGGTGGATCAGCAGCAGCCACCGCACCTGGTCGTCCATGGTCTCTACCTTGGCCATGACGAAACCGTATCACATCTCGATCACGAATGATATACTTGTATCACGCCATGTCCTGTCCTATGTGTACCGCCACGCGCCGGGAGGAACACGATCATGAAATGGATCACGCGTGAACGGCCGAAGATCGACCGGATTGCCTGTCCATGGCTGATCCGACGCTTTGTGGAAGCCGATGCCGAGTTTCTCTACGTCCCGACCGAACAGGTCTTCGAGGTCGCCGGCGCGACGGGCGCGGTGCCCTACGACATCCCTGGCGCCGAACCGTTCTCCCACGACGGCGAACTGTGCAGCTTCGACGCCTTCCTGAAGCACTATGGCCTGAGCGACCCCGCATTGCAGCACCTCGCGACCATCGTGCGGGGCGCTGACACCGCGCGCCTCGATCTGGCGCCGCAGGCTGCGGGCCTGCTCGCCATCTCGCTCGGACTGTCCGCAAACTTCCAGGACGACCATGCGATGCTGGAACAGGGCCTCGTGGTCTACGACGCTCTGTACGCCTGGTGCAGGGACCACCAGCACGAGACGCACAGCTGGAACCCGGCGCTGGCCGCGCAATGAGCACGACCCCGGTCACCTCGCCAGAACCGGACACCGGCACCGCCAGGCACAGTGGTTCCATGGTTGAGTTGGCTGTCTACTTTCTGCGGCTTGGCACGCTCGGCTTCGGTGGCCCGGTCGCGCTGTGCGGACTGATGGAGAAGGACCTCGTCCAGGAGCGCGGCTGGCTGACGAAGGGGGAGATGCGCGATGCCATAGCCGTCAGCCAGTCGATGCCGGGGCCGCTCGCCATCCAGGTGGGCATTTTCATCAGCTACATGCGTGGCGGCTTCTGGGGTGCCTGGGTTGGCGGCTGGGCCTTCATCCTGCCCAACTTCCTCATCGTGGCGGCGCTGGGCGCTCTGTACGTCCACTTCGGCGGCCTCTCGTGGATGACTGCGATCTTCTATGGCGTCAGCCCGGCGGTCATCGCGCTGATCGTCCATTCCTGCTGGCGGCTCGGAAAGCTCGGCATGGAGGACTGGTTCCAGTGGGCGGTTGCCGGGGTGTCCTTCCTGGTCACCGTCGTGCTGCAGGCCGAAGTGGCAATCCTGTTCATCGCCGCCGGCGTGTTCGGCATTCTGTACTATGGCTCACTGTTTGGTCGTTCGCCGCCGGCGGCAATGGCAGCCTTCGCGGCCCCGTTGGGCGCTGCCGGCACCGTGGCGATCGGCACGTCACAGACCGCATCGCTGTCCCTGCTCGCCAAGCTCGGCGCATTCTTTCTCAAGGCTGGCAGCCTGACCTTCGGCAGCGGCCTGGTGATCGTGCCGTTTCTTGAGCAAGGTCTTGTCAAGGACACTCACTGGCTGAACCCGCGGGAATTCCTGGTCGCGGTCGCAATCGGCATGCTGAGCCCCGGACCAGTGGTAATCACCGCCACATTCGTCGGTTATCTTGTCGCCGGATTTTGGGGCTCGCTCGTTGCCACGGTCGGCATCTTCCTGCCGTCGTTTCTGATGGTGCTGATCGTCGCGCCCATCCTGATGAGGCACCGTAACAACGCCAATGTTCAGGGTTTTGTGAAGGGCGCATTCGCAGCCGCGATCGGCACGATCCTCGGCGCATGCGTTCTGCTTGGGAAGATCGCCATCGGCGACTGGCTGACCGCGCTGATCGCGATCGTCTGCCTTGCCGTGCTGTTCCGCTTCAAGGTCAGCAACCCGCTGATGATCGGCGCGACAGCCATCGTCGGGCTGATCGCGTTCCCGATCATCCGGCCCGCCTGGGTGTTCGTCCAATGATTCGACGCGGATCGCTACCAGAAAAGGAAACCATCATGCGCACAACTTACGCCGTCATGATTGCAGGTTCGGTACTGCTGCCCGCGCTGCCGGCCGCGGCGGCCGATATCGATTGGGCCAAGGTCGATCAGGCGCTTGGCAAGCCGGGGGCGAACCAGCCCGGCGATATTCACAAGTACGCGCTGCCGCGTACCGACCTTCACGTCACGGTCGATGGCGTGACCATCAAGCCGGCATTGGCGCTTGGCAGTTGGCTGGCCTTCAAGCCGATGGGCACCGGCGCGATGGTCATGGGCGACCTCGTGCTCGCCGAGGATGAGATCAATCCCGTGATGGCGAAGCTGCTGACCGGCGGCGTTGCGGTCACGGCAGTGCACAATCATCTGCTGCGCGCGCAGCCACCGACCTTCTACATGCACGTGAATGGTGAAGGCGACCCGGTCAAACTTGCCACGACGCTGCACGATGCGCTCGGCGCAAGTAAAACGCCGTTTACCGCGCCGGCGACAGTTGCATCAGCCGCGCCTGCGGCTCCCGAACTGGACAGCGCGAAGCTCGAACAGGTCCTCGGCTACAAGGCGACGCTGAACGGCGGCGTCTGGCAGTTCACCGTTCCGCGCGGCGATGCGACCAGCGACGCCGGCATGGCGGTGCCGCCCGCCATGGGCATGGCGATCCCGATCAACTTCCAGCCTACGGGCGACGGCAAGGCGGCCATCACAGGCGACTTCGTGCTGCTGGCAAGCGAGGTCACACCGGTTCTCACGGCACTGCGCGCCAACGGCATCGAGGTAACGGCGCTGCACAATCACATGCTCGACGACCAGCCGCGCATGTTCTTCGTGCACTTCTGGGCCAACGACGACGCGGTCAAGCTCGCACAGGGACTGCGCGCGGCGCTCGACAAGGTGAACGTGGCGAAGAGCTGACACGCAGGGAGGGCGATGATGGGACCGCGCCAGGTTCTCGCGATGGCCACGGCGATGGCGAGCGTTGCGTCCGTATCCGCCGCGCAGAGTGGCTCAGGCGTGGTCCCGCTCGCACCGACCCAGCCCGGCGGATTGCCGGCAGACTTTCAGGTGGCGCGCACCGGGAGGGGTGCGCCCGCCGCCTGGAGCGTCGTCGCGGATCCAAACGCGCAGGGCGGACAGGTTCTGGTACAGACCAGCACGGACCAGACGGATTATCGGTTCCCGCTGGCGATTTACGGCGGCGTGACGGCGGCCAACGTCGAGGTCACGGTGCGCTTCAAGGCGGTCGGCGGCCGGATCGATCGGGCAGGCGGCATCGCTGTGCGGCTTGCCGATCCGGACAATTACTATGTCCTGCGGGCGAATGCCCTGGAGGACAACGTCAACTTCTATCGTGTCGTGCAGGGCTCGCGACGTGAGATCCATGGCGTCAGCGCCAAGGTAACGTCGGATCAATGGCACACCTTGAGTCTGCGCGCCGAGGGCGACCGGTTCACGGTGGGGTTCGATGGCGCAACGCTGTTCACGGCGACCGATCGGACGTTTGCCGGTGCCGGAAAGGTCGCGCTTTGGACCAAGGCCGACAGCGTCACGCAGTTCGACGGGCTGACAATCCGGGCGTTGCCATAAGCGTTAGAGGATGACAAATCATGACATTCGCAGTGCGACCGTTCCTGCTCAAGCCGCAGCGGATGAACGGGCTTTCCGAGCGACTTCTCGTGAGCCATTACGAGAACAACTATGGCGGTGCGCTGCGACGGCTGAACGCCATTCAGGCGCGTCTTGCGGCCGTCGATTGGGCGCATGTGCCGGTGTTCGAGATCAACGGCCTCAAGCGCGAAGAGCTGATTGCCGCGGGCTCGGTAATCCTGCACGAGATCTATTTCGATTCGCTCGGCGGCGACGGCGACAAAGCGCCCACCGGGCTTGGCGAACCGCCCGCTGGACTCGCCCAGGCGCTTGAGCGCGATTTTGGCAGCGTCATGGCCTGGCGCACCGAGTTTACCGCCATGGCAAAGGCGCAAGCAGGCGGTTCGGGCTGGACGATCCTCGCCTGGTCCGAGCGCCTGGGCCGGCTGGTCAACCAGTGGGCGGCCGACCATGCGCACGGCCTGCCGGGGGCTGCCCCGATCCTCGCGCTCGACATGTACGAGCATGCCTACCATCTCGATTTTGGTGCGAGGGCGGCTGCCTATGTCGATCAGGTGATGGCCAACCTGAATTGGGAGCGGATCGGCGCGCGGTATCGCCTGGCGATCGGCGAAGGATCGGGAGAAGACGAGCACTTCCTGCCCTTCGGCGCGCCGGCGCAAGAGGAGGCACGGATTTCGGCCGAGGAGCTGAAGGCCGCGCTGGAGAGTGACGAAGATCGCCGACCAGTGCTTCTGGATCTCTGTCTGCCTGTGGACCTGCCTCGACGCACCGATATGCTGGCGGGTGCCGTCATGCACGCCCCTGCGGCGCTCCCGCGCTGGGTCGAGGCGCTGCCTCGCGACCGGCCGATCGCGGTCTATTGCATTTGCGGATTTCAGGTCAGTGGCAGGGCCGTGACCGAGCTGCGACAGCGGGGCTATGACGCCAGGGCACTCGTCGGCGGGATCACCGCCTGGCACGCGATCGGCGGCTCCACCGTGCCACTGGATCGGTCCACCTACGAAAGTTGAGGCCATGCAACTACGAACTGTCGGGCTGGCCGAGATCACTCGGGTTTTTCTCAAGATCGGCGCGATGAGTTACGGCGGCCCTGCCATCATGGGAATCATGCAGGCGGAGGTCCAGGAGAGGCGCCAATGGATCGCCAAGCAGGATTTCGTCGAGGGCCTGGCATTGGTCAACATGCTGCCCGGTCCTGGCGCGACACAATTGGGCATCTTCCTTGGCCACGCGAAGCGCGGCCTCTGGGGTGGTATCCTCGCTGGCACCGCATTCATTTTGCCGGCCTTCCTCATCATGCTCGCGTTGTCGGCTGCCTACGAAGCGTTTGGTGCATTCGCCGTGGCGCGACACGCCTTCTATGGCATCGGGCCTGTCGTCGTCGGCGTCTTTGCCGTTGCGGTCTATCGGCTCGGCCGAGGCACAATGACGTTGCGCAGCCAGGTTGCCATCGGCGTCGCCGTATTGCTGCTGACGCTGCTGAGCTCTATTGGTCTCACCATCACGCTATTGGCCGCCGGCTGTGTTGGCGTTGCGTTGTTTCATTCCCGCCGGACCGGACTGATCGCCTTGGGGGTCCTCGCCGCGCCGTTCACAGGTTACGCCTTGGCCGCACCAGAGTTAGCGATGCCGGCGTGGTTCGATGCTCCGATGCAGCAATCAGACTTGCCCGACCTATCGAGCCTTGGCTTGTTCTTTTTCAAGGTCGGGGCGCTGACGTTCGGCGGCGGGCTTTCGATGCTGGCGTTCATTCAGGAGCAGGTCGTCAACCAGTTCCACTGGCTGACGCCGCAGGAGTTTGTTGACGGCCTCGCACTCGGGCAGCTCACACCGGGACCGGTGCTGATGTTGGCTGCCTTCGTGGGATACAAACTCGCCGGCGTGGCCGGCGCGGCCGTGGCGGCGGGCGCGATATTCCTGCCTTCCTTTGTGATGATGCTGTCCGTCCTGCCTCTGCTCCAGCGCATGAACGACCTGCAATGGCTGCGCGCCTTCATGCGCGGCGTGGCGCCGGCAGTCATCGGCGCGCTCGGTGCGTCGTTGGCGCAGATGGCGCCGCAGGCCGCGCCCGACCCGTTCACCGCGTGTCTTCTGATCCTGACGGTCGGCGTGCTGCTGTTGCGGAATATCGGGCCGCTGCCACTGGTGTTCGGCGGGGCGGTGCTCGGCCTGATTGCCAAGGCAGGTCTGTGGGAGCGTGTGGAGCGGTTCGCGCGCTGACAGAAATGATGCGCAACGCCGTCGCATGGCGTCCGATCGTATGTTGAACCGGCACGGCAAATACGAAAGGGAGCATAGCATGTCATCATACACTCTTCGCGCTTTTCTGTCAGGCGCGGCCATTCTCGCGATTGGGTGCGTTGCCTGCGCCCAATCTAGCGCCGAGGAGAAGAACACGCCTGCTTTGGCGGCTGCCATGAAGGATGCACGGACGACCTTGGAACAAGGTCTCGGCACTGCTGACAAGACGGGCCGGCCGATTTCGGCGAAATTCGAGGTCGAGGACGGCAAGCTCCAGTTGTCGATCTACGTGGTCGGGGGCGATGGATTCAGAGAAGTTCTGCTCGACCCTCTGTCTGGTGCGTCGAGGTCCGCGGACAAGATTACCGATACTGACGATCTGAAGGACGCGCAGGAACAAAGCGCGGCAATGGCGAAGTCAAAGACGGCCTTGTTAGCGGCTGTCCAGCATGCTATTGCCGCGGACACCGGCACTCGCGTCATCAGCGCCTACCCCGGACTGCAGGATGGGCAGCCGATTGCGGCGATCACCCTGTTGCGTGGCGACGACTTCAATAAAGTCACGGAAAAGCTCGATTAAACACCGGGGCCGGGCCGGCCTGTAAGAGGGGGCACAATCTGGTCGTGGTGGAGCGGAGCACGGCCAAGGCGGACAGCGCCACACAATTATTCCTAAACTGAAGGCTGTCCAATAGTCCAATCAACTCGTTCGCCTCTACTCTCCAAAGTTTGATGTTCCCATCCCGGCTCCGAAGCAACCGCGTGCATACAGCATAGATCGCAACCCGAGAGACCAGAGCCGAAGCGTTCGCCACGAGAGGTTGTAAATGCGATGTGATGCATGCATACTGCAGCATCGTTTCCAGCATTTTCCCGCTTTGGTGGCACCAGCCGATCATGTGCAACAACAGAACCCACAGCTCTGCGCGATCACTTCTGCCCGTGAAGCCGATTGGTTGAAGCGCCACTCGTCAATTCTCCTTGAAGCATTGCAAGGCGGCTGGTGCTGCAAATTGCTTTCCGGCCATGTTGTATCCAATGCCGGACATTCAGCGAATAAAGCTTTCCGGGCACGTCGAGCCTGATCGTCGTCGCCATCTTACCGAAATGGACGGTATCCGGCGCGACGGCTTGGAGCGAAGAGTCTGATATGGGAGGGAGAGTGGTGCTACAACTGACGCATTCCGCTTGGAAGCAGGGTGTTGCCCTATTCGCCTGTTGTCGCGTCGATTGCGCAGTGAGCAATCGCATGAGGTCGCGAGGACAGACGTACTTATATTGGCGAGCTGACTTTCATAGGGTCATTTGCATTTCCGGACATTACCGACGATCGTGCCCGTTCGCTGCAATGCAACACACTTGCGCGATTCAGGGCCATCGGCTTGCCGGATCGAACGACAACGGGCTGCCTGGGCGCACTGCGTTACTTTGACGCGCTGCCGCCGTCGTATTCCGAGGCTGCTGGTTGCCGGCGTTGTCCTCCACACCATAGGGATTAAGGAAGCATAATGGGTTATACTTGGGAATTTGACAGACGGACAGGACACCCCCTGTGGCGCAGAGTGACGCGCATCGTTGTGCCGGTCGGTGTGCGCCGCCGCGTCGGCACGTGGCTCGGCGAGCTTAGGATTGACCGTCGCCCAGATCGTATCTATTTGACGCGTGAGTTGATTCCCGCTGTGGCACGTCGCGGCGGCAAACTGCTCTTTGTTGGTTGCCGGCGATACACCAAGAACTACCCTGCTCTATTTGGCGCGCACGGCGCAGATTGCTGGACTATTGATATCGACCTGTCCGTTGCACGCTGGGGTGCGCCGGAACAGCACGTGGTCGGCGACCTCCTGGATGCCTTAGACTATTGGTCTCCTGCGACGTTCGACACTATTGTGCTGAACGGGGTTTTCGGTTTCGGCCTCAACGCCATGAGGGACCAGGATGCGGCACTGCGGGTTTGTCGTCGCCTTCTGACCGCTGATGGCCGGCTGATCCTGGGTTGGAATATCGACCGATGCGTCGATCCGTCGGAATTATCCGCAGTGCGAAGCCACTATCGACCTTCATCCCTATCAGGATTGGCTCGACATCAAACTTTCGCTAAATCGGCGCATGTTTTTGACACCTTTACAGTGGGAGATCTCGTTGAACCACAAGCACATTTCGCCGGCGTCCAAGGTTAGTAGGAAGTGTCGTGAGACGATTTGACTCATTATCGACGGTGCAATTCCATCGGCACGCTGAGCCTATGCGGTCGATAATATCCAGGCAAAGACGGTCTTTTCAGGTGGATCGTGTGCTTTTCCTTGATGAAGCCGATCACCTGCTAGCGATAGCCGGGGCACACCCCCGGAAATGTCAAACTTCTACTGCTTCCCCGGCAGAGCCGGGGGAGCTCCCAATGTATTCGGGCAGGTCTGGCTGAGAACCGCGCGGATTTTCTCGGGATGGTCGCGATGGCCTAAGGCGGCTCTGCTATCAGGACGGACGGGCGGGCGGGCTCGGCCATTGACTTGACCGGCGCCCCCCGACATCGTTTCCGCGCAGAAGCCTCGAGAGCACGCGGTGCGCGACAATGCCGATGAGAACCGTCCGCAGATCACCATCGAGCATGTGAGTCACACATATCGGCCGCCCCGCGGCAAACCGGTGCTCGCACTCCAGGACGTATCCCTAGAGGTCGGCACACGCGAATTCCTGGCGCTGCTCGGACCGTCCGGCTGCGGCAAGTCCACCCTGCTCTACCTGCTCGGCGGATTCCTACCGATCGAGGCAGGATGCATCTCGGTGAACGGCAAGCCGGTGACGGCTCCCGGTCCCGACCGGGGCATCGTGTTCCAGCACTTCGCGCTGTTCCCCTGGAAGACTGTCCGCGCCAACATCGCCTACGGCCTCGAACGCCAGGGCATGCCGCGTCCGGAGCGCGATTTCCGCGTGCAGACAATGATCGACCTCGTCGGCCTCTCGGGGTTCGAGGACAGCTACCCCGCGGCCTTGTCCGGCGGTATGAAGCAGCGCGCGGCGCTGGCCAGAACGCTGGTGTTCGATCCCGCGATCCTGCTGATGGACGAACCGTTCGGCGCGCTGGATGCGCAGACCCGCTATCTGATGCAGACGGAATTGCAGAACATCTGGCGAAGCACGCCAAAGACCGTGGTCTTTGTCACGCACGACGTGCAGGAGGCGGTCTATCTCGCAGGCCGCGTCGCGGTGATGTCGGCACGGCCAGGGCGGATCATGAATGTCGTCGATACCAGCTTCGAAAAGACTGAACGGGGCATCTTCAAGGCCAGGCATTTCGTGGACAAGGTGGACGAGCTTTGGGCGCTTGTGCGCGACGAGGCCATCAAGGCGCAGAGCGCCAGGGATCCATGACGGTCGCGCCCGTGCTGCGCTACGTGCCGTTGCTTTTGTTGGCGCTGTGCTGGGAGGCCGCCTCGCGCCTGCACGTCGCATCCTCGCTCGCGCTGCCACCGCTGACATCGGTGGCCCAGGCGTGGATCGAGCTGATCGAGGATGGTGAACTGCTGCCCAACGCGATGGCCTCGCTGTACCGCTGCGCCGTCGGATTGGGGTTGTCAATTCTGCTGGGTTCGATACTCGGCATCTTCATGGCCTGGTGGCGCCCGGTGAATATCGTCGTCGCACCTCTGGTCGAGATCTTCTATCCGCTGCCGAAGTCGGCGTTGATCCCGGTCACGGTGATCTGGCTCGGCTTCGGCGACGCGTCGAAAATCCTCCTGATCTTCCTCGGCTGCATGCTGCCGGTCACGATCGGCGCGTTCAATGGCGCCCGCGGCAGCGACCGCGCCCTTGTCTGGTCGGCGCGCGGCATGGGTGCCGGCGAGTTCCGTGTGCTGTGGGACGTGGTAACGCCAAGCGCGATGCCGGAGCTGCTCAACGGCATCCGCACCGCGCTCGCATTGTCCTTCATCCTACTGGTAAGTTCGGAAATGATCGTGTCGCAGGAGGGGCTTGGCCATCTGATCGGCGTGCTCGGCGCCAACGGTTCCTATGAGGGAATGTTCGCGGTGGTGCTGACCGTCGCGTTCATCGGCTACGGCGCCGACCGGGCGTATCAGGCGATCGTGCGTCGGGCTCTGCGGTGGCAGCTTCAGTGAGCGCCAGTGCTTCCCTGGCACGTGTCGTCGCCACCAGCGGCGTGCTGCTGGCGCGGTCATCGGCGATCATCGTGCTGCTGGCCGGCTGGGAACTGTTCGCACGCAGCGGGAAGGTGACGATGTTCGTTCTGCCGCCGCTGAGCGCCGTGGTGGAACGCGTCTGGGCCGACGCGATCGGCGGCGATCTTCTGCGCAACACTCTTCTAACATTGTATCGCGCGCTCGCGGGCTTTCTCATCGCAGCCGTAGCCGGGGTTGCGCTCGGCGTGCTGATCATGCGGAGCAAAATCTCCCGCTGGTTCTTCGATCCGATCATCTCGGTCGGCTTCCCGATGCCGAAGATCGCCTTCCTGCCGATCATCGTCCTTTGGTTCGGCGTCTACGATCTGTCGAAGATCTCGATGGTGGTGTTCGATGCGGTCTTCCCGATCGTGACGGCGACCATCATCGGCATCCAGGGCGTGGAGCGCGAGCTGATCTGGTCGGCGCGCGGCATGGGCGCGAGCGACCGGGAGGCGATCTGGCAGGTCGTGCTGCCGGCGGCGCTGCCGCGCATTCTCACCGGGCTTCAGGTCGCGCTGCCGATCGCGCTGATCGTCGCGATCGTCTCCGAGATGACGATGGGCGGCTACGGACTCGGCGGGGCGATGCTGACCGCGTCGCGCTTTTCCAATTCGCGCGGCGTGTTCGCGGCGCTGCTCGAAATCACCGTCGTTGGCTATGTGCTGGTCAAGGGGATGGCGCTGCTGCGGCGTCGTCTTCTCGTCTGGCATGCCGAAGCGGACAGCCCCGCGACGGCGTAGGCGCTCGCCATGCAGCGCCGCCTGCGGCGCGGGCCGCCATGAACAACAACGGAAGGGGATGGGAGATGGCAATGCGCTCACGACGCGACGTTCTGGCGGCAACGGCCGCGCTGTCGATGTTTGGTGCCGGACGTGCCCGTGGTGCGGACCCAGTGAAGATCCGGCTGTCCTGGGTGGCGCCGCTGGCGAACTGGGGCTCGATCTGGCTGGAGAAGAAGGAACTCGCCGTCCACCTCGGCCAGTCCTACACGCTGGAGGCGGTGCATTTCAGCGGCACGCCGACGATGGTCACCGCGGTGGCCAACGGCGAACTCGAGGTTCCGGCGCTCACCTTCTCGGCGCTGCCCATCGCTGTCGAGAATGCGGGTCTCGACGACTTGGTGGTGATATCGGACGAGTTCCAGGACGGCGTGCCGGGCTACTACAGCAGCGAGTACAAGGTGCTAGCCGATGGACCGATCAGGACCGTCCAGGACCTGAAGGGCAAGGTGCTCGCGACCAACGTCGCCGGCAGCGCGGTGGACGTCACAATGCGCGCGATGCTGCGCAAGAATGGACTTGAGGACAATCGCGATTACACCGTGATCGAAACGCCGTTTCCAACCATGCAGGCTATGCTGGCCGAGAAGAAGGCCGACCTCGTCACCGCCGTGCTGCCGTTCGCCCGTGCGCCCGAGATGCAGAAGATGGCGCGCACATTGTTCACCGGTCGGGACGCACTCGGTCGCACGCAGTTCGCGTTCCTCACCGCCAGACGGTCGTTTATCGACCAGCACCGCGCGGCGATGGTCGATTTCATGGAGGATACGCTGCGCATTGCGCGCTGGTACATGGACCCCGCCAACCATGCGGGGGCGGCTGCGATTGCGGCGCGGGTCACCAGGCAGCCGCCCGAGCGGTTCGACTGGCTGTTCACCAGCGAGGACGACTATCGTGATCCAAACATGATCCCCGATCTCGCCGCACTCCAATCCAACGTGCAGGTGATGAAGGACCTGGGCATCGTCGGCACCACGGTGGACATCGGCAGACATGCCGATCTGAGCCTGATCAAGGAGGCGGCAGCCCGACTGAAATGACGCCGCGCGGCGCCGGTCGCAGCGCCCGCGGGCCGGCGTTCGTGGTTGCAAATCTGCCGATATCGCAATAAACGGGCGCAATCACGCGACGAGTGGAGACTGACATGCGATCATGCACATTTGGGGCGTCGCGATTGGGTGTCGCGATGGTTGGCCTCTGGGCCCTTGGTTGCGTTCCCTCCGGCGCGGAGGAGAAAGAGACGCCCGCCTTTGCCGCGGCCATCAGAGAGATTCCGGCGACCGTCCAGCAGGGCCTCACGTCCGCCGCCCGAGGCGGCCGGCCGATCTCCGCCAAGTTCGAGATGGACGGCGACGAGGCGGAACTGACGGTCTACGTCGCGCGGCCCGACGGGTTCAGGGAGATCACCATCAACCCGCGAAGCGGCGGCGCGGCGGGCGCCACGCTCATCACCGAGGGCGACGACCTGAAGGATGCGCAGGCGCAGGCCGCCGCGATGGCAAGTGCGAAGACCACCCTGCTCGCGTCCGCCGAACACGCCGTAGTCGCAAACCCCGGTGCACGCGTGGTGAGTGTATTCCCCGAGCTTCAGAATGGCCACGCGGTCGCCGTCGTCACGCTGCTGAACGGCGACAATTTCACCAAGGTCACCGAAATGCTGGAGTGAGCGGCGATCAACTCCCTCTCCGCCCCTGTGGGGCGGAGAGGGTCGGGGAGAGGTGGGGCCGGTGCAATAGGTGAGGTGACGGAGTTTTCCAGTTCCCCTGCTGTGTGCGTTGGCGCTGGCCCCCCACCTCACCCTGACCCTCTCCGCCCCCAGGGGCGGAGAGGGAAGGTTGCGGAGGTGACACGATGCGCGAACTTCACTCCGCGGCGAGGGACCATCGGCTGCGGCCACCACCGGCCCTCCCATTCGGAGAACAGCAGGCGTAGCCGCGGCAAAACATTTTCGGCGAACAGCGTTGTGTTGTACTTCTCAACTCCCTCTCCGCCCCTGTGGGGCGGAGAGGGTCGGGGAGAGGTGGGGCCGGTGCAACAGGTGAGGTGACCGAGTTTTCCAATTCCCGTGCTGCGCGCGTTGGCGATGGCCCCCACCTCACCCTGACCCTCTCCGCCCCAAGGGGCGGAGAGGGAAGGTTGCGGAGGCGGTGCGATGTGCGAACTTCACTCCGCGGCAAGGCCTGGCACGAAGGCCGGCACTTCGGCGCGCTGCGCGGCTTCCATCGGCTGCGGCCACCACCGGTCCTCCCATTCGGAGAACAGCGGATGCAGCCGCGGCAGCACCTTCTCGGCGAATAGCTTGGTGTTGTACTTCGTGAGTTCCTTGCCCATGTTGCCGTATTGCAGCAGAAGCATCAGGTGTCCCACGTTCAGCGAAGTCGCGACCTCGGTAAGCTGCTCCACCACCTCGTCCGGCGAACCGATGATGACGTAGCCGCGGTCGACGATGTCCTCCATGTGCGTCGCATCGCGCGCCTCTGCGCGAGCGGCCAGTGACGCGGCCCGCCCGACCTGGCTCTGCATGCCGGCGCGCATCGTGCCTTCGGTCACATAACCGGGCGGCGTCGCCCAGCGCGGATCGGTGAACAGGCAGCGGCCGTAGAAGTACTCGGCCGGCGCACGATACAGCTCCATCGCCTTCTCGCGCGTCTCCGCGACACCGACAAACTGAAGGAAGCCGGCGCGGTACGGATTGCGGTCCTTCCCGAGGCGCGACATCTCGGTCCAGAATCCATCCATCGTCGCCTTGCCGTCCTTGTAACCGAAATAGGACAGGTAGGCGTAGACGTAGTCCATCTTCGCGCACCACTGCCACGTCTCGATCGAGCCGCCGCCCGGAATCCACACCGGCGGATGCGGCTGCTGCACTGGACGCGGCCAGATGTTCACATAGCGCTGCTGGTTGAAGCGCCCGTTGAACGCAAACGTATCCTTCTCCTGCCAGGCCTTCATCACGAGGTCATGTGCCTCGAGGTAACGCTCCCGCAGCAGGCTCGGATTCTGGCCGTAGCAATAGCAGGTATCCATCGGCGTCCCGACCGGGAAGCCGGCAATCAACCGCCCGCCCGAGATGCAGTCGATCATCGCGAACTCCTCCGCGACGCGCGTCGGCGGATTGTACAGCGCGAGCGAATTGCCCATCACGCAGATCGCGGTGTCGCGCGTGCGGCGCGAGATGGCGGACGCGATCAGGTTGGGTGACGGCATCAGCCCGTAGCCGTTGGAGTGATGCTCGTTGCAGCAGACCGCGTCGAACCCGCAATCGGCGGCGAACTCCATCTCGTCCATGAAGTCGTTGTACATCAGGTGTGCACGCTTCGGATCGAACAGCGACGAGTGGATGTCTACCCACACCGACGGATGTTTCTGTCGGAAGTCCTCCGGCAGTTCGGTGTACGGCATCAGGTGGAACCAGAGGAGCTTCATGGCGTGACGTCCCGCGGCAATTTGGCTACCCGCGAGTATGCCGCGACGACACGCCGGTCCGTCAACCCGGGGGCGATTCCATTCGTCACCCCGGCGTTCCATTCGTCACCCCCGCGAAAGCGGGGGCCCGCCCCGTGTCACAGTCCCGATCAGCTCAGGCCCAATGGCCCTCCAGCCAGACCCAGCCACCTGTCGTCTGCTGCGCCCATCGGCCCGGAATCCAGGTCGTTTGGCCGGGCGGCGGTGGCACATACTGGCCGGGCTGCCAGAGCCAGGTGTTGTTGCTGAAGCGCCAGTGGCCCGGCTGCCAGACGACCGGTCCCATGCCCAGAGACGGCGGCGGTACCAGTTCGGATTGTGGCGGCGGCGGCGGCCCCGGCGCGACCAGCGAGGCAGATTGCAACTGCTCCGTCGGCGGCTGCACGATGATTTGGGTCGTGGTTGGCGACGGCTCCGGGCGCCCGCACCCGACCAGTGCGATCACCAGGGGCGCCATGAGACACACATTCTGGATGCGAGCCATCGTCTCCTCCCTGCGGTCAGCTCTGCCAGTGACCATCCATCCAGACATAGCCGCCGGACGGCTGCTGCACCCAGTGGCCAGGTTCCCAGACCGCCTGCGGTGCCGGTCTCTGCACGTACTGGCCCGAAGCCCACTGCCAGTTGGCGCCATTCCACATCCAGTGGCCTGGCTGCCAGTACATCACATGAGCTTCCGCTGACGGCGGGGGCGGGACGGTCTCCACTTGGGGTGGCGGCGGCGGATTCGGTGCGATGACAACCGTCGATTGGGCGAACTGCTCAGGTGCCGGCGTGACCATCTGCACCGGCTGTGCGATGGCGGCGGCGGAACCGGCCAGACACGAGATCACCGGGATTGCGAGGCTCGTTATTCGCGTTTGCATTGATTGGTCTCCTTCGATCGGAATGACAGGTAGAAACGCTTGTGACGATCTTTGGGTTTGATTTCGGCTGTCTAACAGATTGGCGGGAATTACGGCGCCAATACGGCTTGCGACATGCGCTGCCGGTCACATGGCATTGAATGTACTGGCGGATGCTTGTTCACGACTATGCGAACAAGCACGCAAAGGTGATTCCACCGTCCCACAAGAGTTATACCAACCGCCCGTGCAAGTGACCCATCGATCGCCCCCCGTCGTCATGGTCGGCGAAGGCCGGCCATCCACGTCTTTCCTTTCTGCAATCAGCAAAGACGTGGATGGCGGGCCGGAGCGGGCGGGCCTTTGGCCCGACCCGTGGGCCCAGCATGACGGGGGAGGGAAAGCCGGGGCGTCAACCATTTCGGCCCTCGCATTAGTTGACTAAGTCAGGTAAATAATTGACCATACCTGAACATGACCGATCCAACCTCCGAATCCGGTCTCGCCCACCGCGTCGCCGCGGTTCGACGGTTCAACCGATTCTACACGCGCACCATCGGTGTTCTGCAGGAAGGCCTGCTGCGAAGCAGCTTCTCTCTCGCCGAGGCGCGAGTGCTCTACGAGTTGGCGCAATGCCAGGGTACCACCGCCACCGGCCTCGGTCGCGAACTCGGACTGGATTCCGGTTATCTCAGCCGGATTCTGCAACGCTTCGAACGCGACGGGCTGATCGCCCGCGTTCCCTCCGAAGCCGATCGTCGCCAAAGCGCACTCTCATTGACCAACGCCGGTCGCGAGGCGTTTGCACCGCTCGATGCAAGTTCGCGCGATGAGATCGGCACGCTGCTCGGCGCGCTCCCCGAACCTGCGCAGGCTGTCCTGGTCGCCGCCATGGGCCGCATCGAGAGCTTACTTGGCAGCCCGAATTCCGCCGCAACGGAGCCCTGGCTGCTGCGCCAGCATCGCCCCGGCGACATCGGCTGGGTCGTCGCCCGGCACGGTGCCCTCTATGCCGAGGAATACAACTTCGATCAGCGCTTCGAGGCGCTGGTCGCCAAGGTCGCCGGGGCCTTCCTCGCCAGCCACGATGCGGCACGCGAGCGCTGCTGGATCGCCGAGCGCAACGGTGTGAACATCGGCTCGGTATTCCTGGTTCGGGAGTCCGACGACATCGCCCGGCTGCGCCTGCTCATGGTCGAACCCGCCGCGCGCGGCCTCGGGATCGGCAAGCGTCTCGTCGCGGAGTGCATCGGCTTCGCCCGCACCGCCGGCTACCGGCGCGTCACCCTGTGGACCAACGACGTGCTGACCGCCGCGCGAGCCATCTATCAGCAGGCGGGCTTCCGTCTGGCCTCGAGTGCTCCGCACCGAGAGTTTGGTCCGCCCATGGTGGGCGAGGACTGGGACCTGGAACTGCGGTGACGGCCCGTCGTCGTCCTACGGCGCCTTGGCAATCGCCGGGCGCTGCTCGATCGGCGTGACAAACACGTTGCTGGTGGCAAACGACAGCCAAACGCGTCGTCCTTGCAGAAAGTCGGCGCCCACCAACGCATCACCCATGCCATCGGACATCGGCACCACCGGCAGCGTCGGCCAATGTGCCACCGTTGATCCCACGCGCAGTTCGCGGAAGCGATGCAGCCGCACCGCTACCTGATCCGGCGCCGCTCCATGCGCCATCACTGTACCGTCACCGGCCAGTTCGTCTTCTTCCAGTCCGAGCCGCTCAGCCATACGCATGCTGATGGTGCTGAGCTGCGCTCCGGTATCCAGCACGCCCAACCCAGCCACGCCATCGAGCTTGAACGGTACCAGCATCCTGTCGCGTCGGGTGGAAATGCCCGCGAGGCGAATGTAGGACCCACTCCATGGAGGGCCGGCCTCGAGGCAGCCTCGGCGGGCGCGGTAAACCGTGAGCCGATGGTTCGGCACGTCGAGATCGATATCGAAGGCCAGAAGAATGTCGGCTCCCAGCAGCCCGTCAGCCGTATCGCCGGCGATGTGGATCATGTTGAAGCGGCCGACGGTGACATTCTCCACCGGAAAGCGCGTGCCGCCGAGGGTCAGTCCATCCGGCAGCGCAGCGTCCCAGCTCGCGGTGGAGCTGCCGATGCCGTACGTCCGAGTGGCGTGCTGGTAGTCCCGCGGCAGATGTAGCCGGTCCACCGCGGTTTCGGTCAGCAGCGTGCGTTCGGCGCCGGTGTCGACCAGCAGGAGCACCGGCGCGCCAAGGACCTTCCCACGCACGAACAGCAGGTCGCCGTGCGTTTCCAGTGGCATTTCCGCCAACCGGTTCAGCGAACAGCCCCACTTCGCGTCGATCTCGCCGGGATCGGCAGTGGCGCAACTCGCCAGGACGAGCAACGGCAGGACGAGCAGGATACAGCGCATCACGGGCTGATGCGGACCTGCACAGCGGTCCGCACGGCAGCCCCGTCAGCGTCCAGCACGGTGAGATGGTAGAAGCCTGGGCCTACTGGCAGCCAAGCGACGTCGCGGCGGATCCGGTCAGTGGAGAGCGGTGCGCCGTCGATCAGGAAAGTGAGTGGCCGGCGTCCGCCCATGACCCGGATGGTCACCGGTCCGTCCGCCGACAGCACCGCGCCAGGCGGCGGGAACAGCAGGCGGAGCGTATCGGCCGCCAGATCGGCGGGGCGGGTATGCTGCGCCTGCAGCGGCTGGATTGTGCGAGGAGCTTTTGGCAACAGATCGAACACCCGGGCGAGTTGTGGCAAGGCAAGCGAGGTGCCGGTGGCTCCTGGGAATGGCGTGCCGTCCGGACGTCCTATCCATACCGCGACGACGTGGCGGGAGTCGAAACCGAATGCCCATGCGTCGCGACCGCCCCAACTGGTGCCTGTCTTCCAGGCGATGCCCTGCGGTCCGAACGCCGGTAGCGGACGGGTCAGCACACCGGCCACCAGATGCGCGGCCACCGTCGGCAGGAAGTCCGGGCGGTTGTCCGGCTCGTCCGCGAGCAGGCGCAACTGCCCGCCCGCGCCGTCGGTCGCCAGGGCGGCGTAGAGTCCGGCTGCCTGACGCAGCGTTATACCGACTCCGCCGAGGGCCAGTGGCAGCGATGGATCAGCGCCGTGCGGGAGGCGAAGCGTCACACCGGCAGAGCGGAGTGTGGCGGCAAAGCGCAGTGGGCCAACACAGTCAAGCAACGCAACGGCTGGCAGGTTGAGCGAGCGGCGCAGCGCATCGGCTGCCGTGATGCTGCCGGCAAAGCCTCGGTCGAAGTTCTCCGGGGCATAGCCGCCGAAGCGGCGCGGGAGATCCGGCACGACCGTATCGGGCGCCGCAGTGCCGTCGGCGAAGGCCATGGCATAGATAAACGGCTTCAGCGCCGAGCCAGGCGAGCGCTCCGCCATGGTCAGGTCGAGCGCCCCCGACCGGGCCTGATCGCGCCACGCCCCGGGAAATACCGCGCGAATTTCGCGCGAGTGCGCATCGGCGATCAGCATCGCGAGCGACGCACGCGGCGGCAGGCTTTCCAGACGCTCCTGGCCCAGGCGTTCGAGCGCGATCTGCAGCGGCAGATCCAGCGTGGTCCGGACCAGCGGAGCATGTGGCAGCGAGGCCGCCAGCTGTGGCGCGTGACGCGGCAACGGAACCCGTTCTGTCGGAACGGGCACGCTGGATTGATAGGCATCGAACAGTCCGTCCCGCACGCCCACGGCCAGCACCCGGTCGCGCAAGCTGCGTGCTGCCGCGGCGTGGCGATCCGGGCGCAGCCGCTCCGGCCGGCGCGGAATTGCCACCAACAGCGCGGCTTGCGCCGGCTCCAATGCCTCGGGCGGCACGCCGAACCAGGCGAGGGAGCCGGCGCACACGCCTTCCAGGTTGCCGCCGAACGGGGCGAGCGTGAGCCAGATATCCAGGATGCCGCTGCGGCGGAACCGCGTTTCGAGCTGGATGGCGCGCGCCATCTCGATCAGCTTGGAGGGCAGCGTGCGAGGGCGCGGCTCGAGCAGACGGGCGGCCTGCATGGCCAGGGTCGAGCCGCCGGAAACGACATGGCCGGCGCGGGCGAACTGGATCGCGGCACGCGCAAGGGCGACAGGATCGACGCCGGGGTGATAGCGGAACCGCCGGTCCTCCACCGCGATAAGAAGGTCCACCAGGGCAGGCGAGACGTGTGCGCCATCCGCGTGGAACCGCCACACGCCGCCCGGCGCCGGGAGCAGTGCAAGCGGCCTGTCATGCCGATCGACAATCTCGGTGCCCATCGATGCGAGCCGTGACAGGTCCGGAGGGAACGACCAGTCCAGCAGCGCGACGGTCGCGGCGAGAAGCCAGAGCAACGACGGTAGCGCAGCGATGATCCTGCCGTGGCGTCGGGGCCGATCGCGGACCGGTTCCCCGGCGTGATATTCCGCAATTCTGTGCCCGGACGGTTCGGTCGCTACTCCGGCGTTTTGCGCACGATTTGTGGCGGGATCGCGGCGCTGCTCGATATGCTGATTGGTCGGGGCGGTCATCGCCGGTGACGATAGGTGATGGGGCGCGGCGTGTCGCCTGTAGCCGTCGCAGCGGGCCAGAGATGCCTGCGCCGAGTTCGGCGAGACAAGACCGGCGGGCACGATAGTCGCCGAGAAGCGGCGCCGACGCTCTCATACATGCGTGGTGTCCGTTACATGCGTGGTGTCCGTCATAACGGCCAAAGCTGCGAAACTTGTTTTGGTATCGGGACCACTATAGTTGCGTCGAGACCAGAAAATCTAACTGCGCGCGCATTTCGGTCATTGCTTTTCCGCGCGGATTATTGGATGCTCATCCGGTCTAATGTTCAAACCGAAACATCGGAGCGGTAAAAATGGAGTCCAACGACAACTCGGTGACACACGAGATCAACGACACCTCAGCGGCACACGAGACCAACGACACATCTGCCACCCACGAGATCAACGACACCTCGGCGACGCACGAGATCAACGACACATCTGCCACCCACGAGATCAACGACACATCTGCCACCCACGAGATCAACGACACCTCGGCGACACACGATGTCAATGACGCCTCGGCGAACCACGATGTCAACGACGACGATTCAATCGCCCGCGCAGGCTTTACCTCCGACGACACAACGGCGGGAACGACGGCTCCTGGCCTGCCACACTCCTACACCGGCCCGGTCAGCGGTTTGCAGCACGAGTATATCGGCATCACCAGCGACCACCTGAACATCGGTGTCAGCAATGACGATTGGTTCATCCACTCCGGCAGCGGCGACGACGCGATCGCGGTGCACGGCGGGACCAACGTGCTGGACGGCGGCACCGGATCGAACTTCCTGACCGGCGGCACCGGCACCGGGCATGACACGTTCTTTGTCGATGACCGCTCGGCATCAGCGGACATCTGGAGCACGGTTGTCAATTTCCACGCCGGCGACGATGCGACAGTCTGGGGTCTCACGCCGCAGGACTTCGCTATCGCCTGGTCCAACAATGAAGGCGCGACCGGCTTCACGGGCTTGACACTGCACGCGACGGCAGCCGGCAAACCGACTGCGTCCCTCACGCTGGCGGGCTTTACAACGGACGATCTCAACAATGGGCGGATCTCGGTCACATTCGGCAACGATCCTGCCAGCGGCAGTGCGTATATGAACGTCCACGCCAATAGCTAGCTGGGATGACCACGGAGTTGGCTGACGCAGCTTCCTGACTCTTCCAGGAGGCTATCTCGACGGTCACGATGGCTCGCGTTTCTCGACCACGTGTTTGGCCGGCCTGTTCCGTCATACCGGGCGAAGCATGCCCGGCGAAGGCCGGGGGCCCGCCATCCACGTCTTTGTGCGATCAGCAAAGACGTGGA
>DATMND010000080.1:0-8048 GCA_035569235.1 Acetobacteraceae bacterium
GCGGATCAGGTACCCCTGGTGCGGCAGATGCGTGATGGAGTCCGCACCGGACACCGTCGTGAGGAACGTCTTGCTCTCCCAGCACACCGGCGCCACCGCGGTGGTGACGGCCGATGCCCATGTGCCCATGATCACCGGCACCTTGTCGACATTCACCAGCTTCTGCGCCGCCCGTACCGCTGCTTCGGGGTTTGTCTCATCGTCCTCGACCACAAGTTCGATCTTGCGCCCGGCCACGCCGCCCGCTGTGTTGATCTCGTCCGCCACCGCCTGCATCGCCTTAAGCATGCGCGGGCCGTCGAAACTGCCGGCGCCGGTCAGCGGCGTCAGCACGCCGAGCCGCAGCGGCGTACCCTGGGCACGCACGATCGCCGGCGCTGCGATTGTCGCTGCGGTGGTTTGCAGGAGCCCGCGGCGGGTGAAACGGAGCATCGGAAACTCCCGTCATGGTTGTTCGGTCGGCGTCGCGCCGAGGAAGATGCGGCGAATGTCGGGATCGGCGGCGAGCACGGCGGCCGCACCTTCGCGGTTGTTGCGCCCGTCGACAAGGATGGTGGCGCGATGCGCGATCTCCAGCGCCCGCGCGGCATTCTGCTCCACCATGACAATCGCGAGGCCGTCGCGATTGATCTCGCGAATGGTGGCGAACAGTTGCTCGGCGGCGATCGGCGACAGACCGGCGGAAGGTTCGTCGAGCAGGAGCAGCACCGGCTGCACCATCAGCGCCATCGCCATTGCGAGTACCTGACGCTGTCCGCCGGACAGCGTGCGCGCCGCACGGCTCCGACGTTCGGCGAGCATCGGGAAGCGTGCGAACACGTCGTCGATGCGCCGACGCGTTGCGGCGGGATCGAGCCAGCCGCCCATCTCCAGGTTCTCGCGTACCGACAGCGTGGCGAAGATGTTCTGTTCCTGCGGCACGAAGGCGATGCCGCAGCGGCTCACCTCGCGCGGCGACAAGCCGTGGATCGGCACGCCGCGCAGCATGATGCTGCCCCGCGCTGGGTGCAGCAGACCGGCGATGGTCTTCAACAGCGTCGATTTGCCGGCGCCGTTCGGGCCGATAATCGCGACAATCTCGTTGTCGTCGACCGTGAGATGCACGCCCTTCAGGATCTCGTCGCCCCGTCCGTAGCCTGCGATGATGTCGCGTGCCTCCAACAGGCTCACCGCCGCCGTCCCATATAGGCCTCCTGGACCACCGGATCGGCGGCGAGTTCGGCGAACGACCCCTGCCGCAGGTGACGGCCTTCCGCCATCACGATCACCGGGTCACACAGTGCCGCGATGGTATCCATGTGGTGCTCGATCAGCAGCACGGAGATGCCGTCCGCGACCAGCCCGCGCAGATGCTCGCCGATCTCGCGCGCCAGCGTGGGATTGACCCCGGCCACCGGTTCATCGAGCAGCAGCAGCCTCGGCTCGGCCATCAGCGCGCGGCCGATCTCCAGCAGCTTCTTCTGTCCGCCGGACAAATCGGCGGCGCGGTCATCGAGCACGCGCGTGAGGTTCAGGCGTTGCGCGATTGCGCGCGCTCGCTGGCGCAATTCGTCTTCACGCCGGCGCGCGGCAGACGAGCGCAGGACCGCGTGTATCAGGCGTTCGCCAGGTTGCCTCGTGCCGTACAGCAGCAGATTCTCCAGCACGGAGAGCCGCGGAAAGCCACGCGCAATCTGGAACGTGCGCACCAGGCCTGCGCCGGTGATGCGATCGGCGCGCCAGGCGGTGATGGCGCGGCCGTCAAACCGTACGCTGCCGGAATCGGGTGGCACCAAACCGGAAATGCAGTTGAACAGTGTCGTCTTGCCCGCGCCGTTAGGGCCGATCAGTCCGGTGATGCGGCCCTCGTCCACCGACAAATCGACGCCTCGCAGCGCGTGCACGCCGTAATAGCTGCGGGTCAGGGCTTGGACTTCGAGCAGAGGCATTGGTAGCTGCACCGAACGGCGGTACGATTGTCGGATGGCTAACCTACGGCCATGTCGAGCAACCGATAAGGTGCCAATGTGACGAGCTATGTGTTCAGTGGCGGCCGCTTCCTGGATCCCCGGCGTGACGACATGCAGGATGGCATCTCCGTCCTGATCGAAGACGGCACCGTAAGGGAAGTCGCTGACCGCCCCATCACGAGTTCCTCCGCCATCCGCATCGATCTGCGTGGGCGCACGCTGATGCCCGGGCTGATCGACGCCCACATCCACGTCGTGCTCACCGAGGTGAATCTTCGGCTGCTGTCGGACGTTCCGCTCACATTGCTGGCGGCGAAAGGTTCAGTCGCAATGCGTGCGATGCTGCACCGCGGATTCACCACGCTGCGCGACACCGGCGGCGCCGATTACGGCATGAAGGCCGCCGTCGAGCAGGGCCTGTTCGAGGGTCCGCGCCTGTTCATCGCCGGTGCGCCGCTGAGCCAGACCGGCGGCCATGCTGATCATCGCCTGCGCACCCAGGACCGCGTGTTCTGTGCCTGCTGCTCAGGACTTGCGTGGACCGCGCGCGTCGCCGATGGCGTGCCGGAGGTGATCAAGGCGACACGGGACGAACTGCGCAAGGGGGCCGACCACATCAAGATCATGGTCTCCGGCGGCGTCGCGTCGCAGGCCGATCCGCTGGAAAGCCTGCAATACCGCATCGACGAGATCGAGGCGGCGGTGGATGAGGCCACGCGCTGGGGCACCTATGTCTGTGCGCATGCCTACTCGGCGAAGGCGATCGAGCGCGCGGTGACCGCCGGCGTGCGCACCATCGAGCACGGCAACCTGATCGACGCGCCCACCGCGCAACTGATGAGCGAACGCGGCGCCTATCTGGTGCCGACGCTGGTCGCCTACGACGCTTTGAAACGCCGCGGCCCCGACTACGGACTTTCCAGCTACAGCCTGGCAAAGAACGAGCTGGTACTGCACGCGGGCCTGCGCTCGCTGGAGATCGCCCGCAGCGCCGGCGTGCAGATCGGCTTTGGATCGGACCTGCTCGGGCAGTTGCAGAACGACCACTGCAACGAGTTCACCATCCGCCGCGAGGCCATGAGCGCGCCGGACATCATCCGCTCCGCCACGCTGGTGAACGCCGAGATCGTGCGCCAGGAGGGCAAGATCGGCGAACTGATCCCCGGCGCGCACGCCGACCTGCTGGTGGTGGATGGCGACCCGTATCGCGACATCTCGGTGTTTCTCGGCGAGGGTCGCAACATCGCGGCCATCATGCTGGGCGGGCGGTTCGTGAAGAACACGATGTGAGTGATCGCGACGCGCAATTCGACTCCCCCTCCCCCCGCCCCCCTCCCGCAAGGGGAGGGGGAGGATTGGTTTGGGAAGTCCTTTTGACTTTCCTCCGCCTCGGCTGCACCTCGTTCGGCGGTCCAGTCGCGCATATCGGCTATTTCCGCACGGAGTTCGTCGAGCGCCGCCGCTGGCTGCCCGAACCCAGCTTCGCCGATCTTGTGGCGCTGTGTCAGTTCATGCCGGGGCCAGCGTCAAGCCAGCTTGGCATGTCGATCGGCCTGTTGCGCGGAGGCCCGCTCGGGATGCTCGCGGCCTGGGTCGGTTTCACGCTGCCATCCGCACTGGCGATGTTGGCGTTTGCCTACGGCGTGGAGGCGCTGGGCGATGTCAACAACGCGCTGTGGCTGAAGGGCCTCAAACTGGTTGCGGTCGCCGTTGTCGCGCAGGCGGTATGGGGCATGGCGCAAAGCTTGGCGCCCGATCGGCCGCGCGCCACTCTCGCGGTCGCGGCCGCGCTGATCGCCCTTGCCGTGCCATCCTCGCTCGGCCAGATCGCGGCGATCGTGCTCGGCGCGATCGTCGGCCTGACGCTGCTGCCGAAGCCAGCCGCCAAGGACGCGGCTGACCACGTCCCGCTCGGTCTGAACCTCAATCGCGGCGTCGCGGTTACGGCAATCGTTCTTTTCTTCGCGCTGCTGTTGTTCCTGCCGCCGCTCGCGGCCACGATCGACAGCCAGGCACTGCGACTCTTCGAGGCGTTCTACCGTGCCGGCGCGCTGGTGTTTGGCGGTGGCCACGTGGTGCTGCCGCTGCTGCAGTCCGCCGTGGTCCCACCTGGCTGGGTGACGAACGACGCATTCCTCGCCGGATATGGCGCCGCGCAGGCGGTGCCGGGCCCGCTGTTCACGTTCGCCGCATATCTCGGCGCAACCATGATCCCGCCGCCAAACGGGGCGCTCGGCGCATTGATCGCAGTGGTGGCGATCTTCACGCCCTCGTTCCTGCTGGTAATCGGGTTGCTGCCGTTCTGGGACACGCTGCGCCGGCGGCAAAGCATGCAGGCAACGCTACGTGGCGTGAATGCCGCGGTGGTCGGCGTGCTGCTCGCGGCTCTCTATACGCCCGTATGGACAAGCGGCGTGCACACGCCGGCAAGCTTCGGCCTCGCGCTCACCGCCTTCCTGGCGCTGACGCTGTGGGCGGTGCCGCCATGGATCGTCGTGGTGGCAGGCGCGTTGGCGGCGCCGGCCGTGGCTGCGCTCGGCTTCCCGTTGTGATCAGCCCGGCATCGGCATCTTCGGAAAACTTTGCAGTCCGCCGCCGAGCTGCACCCAGGGTTGCGCGCTGTCGCAGTAGATCTGCATGGCGGGTTTCACCCAGGATGGGTCGTCGAGCGAACCGACGCTGATCATCACCATCCCCGGCATTGCCGCCGCCTCCTCGACGACAGGCGAGCCGCATTCCGGGCAAAAGCGCCGCTGCATCGACTGCCCCGAATCGCCTGGCTTGCTGAACGTGCTTACCTTGCCCTGGACCGACACAGCGTCCTTCGGCAGCGCCACAACCACGCTGAACGCGCTGCCGCTGAATTTCTGGCAGTCTGTGCAATGACAGACACCGATGAAGGCGGGTTCGGCATTCGCGCTGTAGCGGACTTTGCCGCACAGGCAGCCACCGTCTATCTGAGGCATGGTCGGTCTCCCCTGTCATTCACGACACGACGCTGCCACGCCGACCATTGTCAGCGCAACACGTCGGACAGTGCGTTCAGCACGTTCAACGCCGGTGGGAAGCCGCTGTACGGCGCGGTCTGGATGGCTGCCTCGATCACCTCGGTGCGCGCCACGCCGAAGTTCAGCGCCGCTTGGCCGAAGCGCCGTGCCTGATCCGGCAGCCGCAATGCGGTGAACGCCGCGATCGCGACCAATGCGCGCGAGCGTGGCTGCAGACCGGGACGGAACCATATCTCGCCATAGCCGTACTGGATCGCCAGCTCATACAGCGCATAGGTCACCGGATTATCGGGCGCGGCATAGCCTTGCCGGCTGCGCTCGCCGTGCACGCGCTGCATCAACTTGCGGCCGCGACTGCTGAGTTCCTCCAGCGAGGCGTCCGCCGGCGGATCAGGAGGAAACGGCACACCCCGCTCGGCGAACACCTCGGCCGCCAACGCCAACGTCTCCTCGGCGGCTGAAAATCCGGCATACAGACCGGCCTGCACGAACACCTCGCGGATTGCCTCCGGCGACACGCCGAGTTCCAGTGCCGCGGCGATGTGCCGACGGAGCTGGCGCAATCGCGGCCACACCGCGAGAGCCGCGAGCGTGCACAGCATGCGGTCGGTGCGCGCGAGGCCGGGACGGTTCCAAACCGCGCCGTGCACCGCCTCGGTCAGCAATGTGCCGAAGCCCGCGGGTTCGTGCGCGGCGGCGCCGAACAGGCTTGCACGCGTCGCTTCGCCTTGCTGGCGCAGTTGCTCGCGGGTCATGGCGGTATGCTCCTGGCTCACGGATGTTGGGCCTTCCCATGTAGCGTGCGCGGGCGAATTGGTGGCCACGCAGCAATGGTGAATCGGGGCGGTGCCGCTTCGCAAGTCGCATTGCCCTGCAGTGTATAACCTCGGCGCGGGCCATCGAGCCGCATGCCGCCGCTCGATGGATACACGGAAAGCGAAATGCGATACGAACCTACTTGGCGGCTTGTGTGCTCAGTGTGTGTAGCCGGGCCTCAGCGTCAGGGGCACCGAGCGCAGCCGCCGTGCGGTACCAATTCGCGGCCAGTGCCGGATCGGGTCTGACGCCGACCGCGCCCAGTTCGGTGAGGAAGGCCGGATCGTAAGTCTCAGCGAGCGCCATGGCCGCGCGAGCGCTCCCACCGTTGGCGGCATACTCATAGAACTTGCGTGCTGCCGAAAAGTCCTTGATCGCCAGCATCGCATCGCCGCGACTGGTGTAGGTAGCTGCCAGCGACTGCTCTTGTGCGGTCGGCGGGGTCGTGGCTGGACGCGTGGCCGGGATCGCGGCGGCCAGCGCCGTTTTGCCAACTGCGGGAGCCGGATGCCCAGTATTCATGTCAGCCACGCCCACAGCTGGCGAAGCATCGGGGGCAGGCGCGTTGCCGAGAGACGTTCGCGCTGGTTCGGCGCCAGTCCCGGTCAAATCCGGCAGCTTGGGCGAGAGGGCGACGCTTGCCGAGGTGTCAGAGGATGCGGTGTTGTCACGGTTAGCCGTGCCCGCCGCCCCGGCGACGGGTCCGGGGGCGGCATGGTCCTCCCGCGCAGGCTCCGAAGTGGCTGCCTGGGATTGCAACGGTGACACCGGTGCGGCGCCCGCGCGCGCAAGCAACGTACCCGCCAGGTCCTCGAATAACGTAAGATCGATCGAGACGTCCGTCCTTCCGGCCGCCTTTTCATCGGCTGCGCGGTTCCGCGCACGCGTTACGAAACCCGTCAAGGCCCTGAGCGCTTCAGGAGAGGCCGGCGAAACGCTCTGAACCACGCGTGCCCAAGTGTCCAGCGCGTTGTCGCCTGCAGGGACGAAGGCGCGTCCAGCGGAGATCTGCTGCTCGACCTTGACCAGAAGCGCCCCGAGTTCCTCATCGGCTTTCACCGCAGGAACAGCGTGCGGATCACCGGTGACATCGGTGGCCGCAAAGGAAGCGTCCCCAATCAACATCGACATCAACAGGAAACCAGCGGCAGATAGCGATCCGGGCCGGGGCAGACCACGTCGATTTCGGTCTCCCGGCCGGACGTCCGTGCTGGAGCAATACCGGCTCAGATGGAACCGGTTGCGCAATATGAACTGGAGCATATTCCCCCTTCGCTCGCGCACATTTATCGACTGAATTCTCGGCGGCGGCCCCGCGGACGACAACTGAGCCTAACGAACCGGAGCGTGGTCAACGCGCTGCCGCCCGCTGCTTGTCCCAGGTAAGGAACTGCTGGAACAGCGCCTCCTTCGCTGCGTTCGTCAGATTGCCGGACATCCCCGCGTTGGACTGGGACAGGAAGGCGTTGAACCGCGCTTGCGTGACGGTGCTGGCGGTGGCGGCCGCGGTTTGCCTGACCAGCCAGTCCTGTGCGGGCTGGAACCGAGTCCAACCGGGTACTTCCGCTGTCAGGTTCACTTCGCGCCACTTCGGATGGCGCGGCGGTTGCTGGAACTGGTCGAACTTGCTGAAGAAGGCATCCACGAAGCGGTTAACCTTGTTGTACCGCTCAGTGTGCGGCGACCAGGCGAACACTGCCATCACGTCGCCGACGGCGATTGTCGGCACCGGCGCGTCGGTTGGGACGAACAAGGGATAGGTTTCGTGCGTGAACTTGTCCGGCAGATAAGTCTGCGCGAGAGCCTGGTTGAGCTCGAGGGGGAGAAAATGAAGTCCGCTGTCGGTCGGCACGTCGGCAAAAAGCGGGATCGGTGCACCTCCGACGTGGATGATTGCGGCGATATCCCCATGCTTCAGCTCCTGTAGACCCGTGACCTGCTTTTCGTGCTCGACCTTTGCCTTGATGCCGAGCGCATCAAGTAGGATCTCGGCCGTCATTGCAGAACCGCTGCCGGTGACATCGACGTTGACGCGCTGGCCGTTCAGGTCCTCGATCCGCGTGATGTCCTTGCGGGCGAGAACATGAACTTCCTCATCGTATAGCTTGGCGATGTACCGAATGCTCTGCGTGAGGGTGGGGAACATGCCATGCTGCTTCGCGTATGCCAGCGCATCGGACTGGACAAAACCGACGTCGACGCCTTTGAGGTAGAGAATGTCGGAGAGATTTTGCAGCGAACCCTTTCCAAGCATGGGCAGCACGCGGAGTGTGCC
>DATMND010000081.1:0-7027 GCA_035569235.1 Acetobacteraceae bacterium
AACTCGGACCTGATCTTTGCCCGCCTGATGGCAGCAATCGGCCGGCCGGAGCTGGCCGGGGACCCTGCCTTTGCCACGAACGCCGACCGGTGCGCGCATCGTGCCGCACTCGATGCGGCGATTGCCGCCTGGACACGCACCCTGGCGGCGAAGGAGGCCGAGGCTCGCCTGGATGCGGCCGATGTGCCCTGCTCGCGCCTGTATGACATAGCCGATTGCGCCAATGACCCGCATTTCCTGGCCCGCGGATCGGTGCAGACGGTGGACGATCCGTTGATCGGCCGGACTTTGCACCCCGGACCGGCTGTACGGCTCGACGGTGATCCACCAGAGGCAGCGATCAGCTGGCCCGGCCCAGCAGCAGGCGCACACACAAACTACGTTCTGCGCACGCTCCTCGGCCTCCCGGAGTCGGCGAACGCTCTCAGGCAGCGTCCTCGCGACGGTCACGGATCCTGACATAGGCCAGTTGCGCATGGTCCTCGCAGTACGGCTTCCCAGGCACCGACGCGGCGTCGCAGAAGCAGAAGGTGCGCGTGCCGGGCTCGCCGATTGGCCAGCAGCAGGTGATGATACGGCCGTAGGGCCGCGGCGTGGGAGGCACCACACGCGGCGGCTGTGGCACGGGTGCCGGTCTGGGAATCAGCGGTACAGTGCTTGCCAACATCACGTGTCCCGACGCGCCGATCGGACCGGTGCTGGAAAGCGGAGGCAGGGTAGGGCCGGCGACACGGCGCGGTGTCGAGCGTCGCGGCGGCCTCCCCTCTCCCGATCCGTCGCGTCGGATCGGCGAGGGCCTGGCCGGCAGATCGAGCCGGTGCGCCTTGCCGACCACGGCGTTTTTCGAGACACCTAGCCGCCTGCCGATCTCGGCGGTCGAATGCCCTTCATCCCACAGCGCCCGCAGGCGAACGATCGTTTCCTCTGCCCACTCCATTTCGTGGTCCCCCAGCGCGTAACCACAAGATACGGTATACGCCTGCGGGCCGCCGTCAACAGGTCAATCGTTCAAAACCACAAAAACTTGTGGACAACCTGGGTTGCCACCACAAGGGTTGGGGTAGCGGGGGGTGGATGGCTGGTATTTTCGCCGAAATGGTCAGTGTGCGGTACACGACGGGGTTTATTTGGCCCCGCAAACGCCGGCCCCCGTGTCGGATGACGCGGGGGGTGGCTTTGCAACAGTGACCGGAAGACAGACGCCTAGTGCGATACCGTGTGCTCGCGAGCGGCCTGCGTCGGCTGTGCGGTTGGGGCCGCTATCGTCCCCGTCGGCTTGTCGGCGCTGGCTTCCATCGAGGCGTCGCCCTCGTCCGCCATATTCTTCTTGAAGGACTTGATGCCCTTCGCGAAGTCACCCATCAGGCTGCTGACCTTGCCGCTCCCAAACAGGAGCAACACGACCAGTAGGACCACCATCCAGTGCCAAATGCTGAAGCTACCCATAAGTCCTCCATGCGGACGCCAATCTGATGGTCCCAGCGTCCACTGCAACGACATGGCGCGGTCCGGAGTTGGATGCAAGCGCTTTCCACCGCCACAACCGTGCTCGCCGATCAGGAAGTCCACACGCAAGGTTTCTTGCCGGTCCATCGCAGGATTGATTGCGAGGAGGAGTGGCGGCAGGTATCGTTGCTGTTCGGCAGGCAATACCGTCCACTCGGTAGCAACAATGACGGACCCCTGCCGCAGGGGTGGGAGCGTTGTGGAGAGGTCCATCGCGCTCCCATGAAATTGGGCGGCCGTCTCACCCGAGGTGTCCCGCCCACAGGCAGAAAGGCAGCGCGTCGATGCCCCAGGGCACCGTTAAGTGGTTCAATCCGACCAAAGGCTATGGCTTCATCGCTCCGGATACCGGCGGAAAGGATGTGTTCGTCCATATCAGCGCCGTGCAGAAGGCGGGATTGAGAAGCCTGAATGAGGGTCAGAAGATCGGCTTCGAGGTCGAGCAGCAGCAGAATGGCCGTTCCGCCGCTGTGAACCTCATGCAGACCGACTAGGCTTTCCGCTGACGGCGGCTGGAGACGTTGGCCCGTAACCAGCCGACCGGCTGAATGGATGGACCTCGGCCGTCGCGCGGCTCACCGCCGTGCGGCGTGAGGACTTGTATGCGCCGTTCACCACATTGCGCCTGGCCTGAAGCTTGACAGTCTGGCCTTGACCACCGATCCAGGCTTGCGCGGCTCGCTTGCGGCGTCTAGGCAGCGACTGGAAGGAACCGGCAACGATGGGCGATACCCAGGAGTCGACACGCCGCAGCTCCGCGCCGCGGGCCGCCCTGGACGCCGACGACGTCCGCGCCGCCTACAAACGATGGGCCGGCATCTACGATGTCGTGTTCGGCGGCGTATCCGCCGTCGGCCGGCGCCGCGCCGTCGAGCTGGCCAACCGCATGCCTGGCAGCCGCGTGCTCGAAGTGGGCGTTGGGACCGGCCTTGCGTTGCCGCACTATCTGCCGATGAAGCGGATCACCGGCATCGATCTTTCCGCCGAGATGCTGGCCCAGGCCCGCAAGCGCGTGGCGGAGCTGCGGCTCGGCAATGTCGAGGCGCTGCACGAGATGGATGCGGAGGCGACCGACTTCGAGGACGGTGCGTTCGACATCGCGGTGGCGATGTTCGTGGCCTCGGTGGTGCCGCATCCGCGCGTGTTGCTCGCCGAGATGCGCCGGGTGGTGCGGCCTGGCGGCAACATCCTGATCGTCAGCCATTTCCGGGCGGAGAAGGGACCGCGCTGGTGGATCGAGCGGGCCATGGCGTCGGCGTCGCGCGCGATCGGGTGGCATCCGGATTTTGCCATGGAGGAGCTGTTCGCGCCCGAGGACCTGGTTCGCAGCCTCTCGACCCCGGTGTTCCCGTTCGGCCTGTTCACCCTGGTGCGGCTCAGGAATTGACGCGCCGCCGCGGAGCATGATGCGGGGCTCGACCGCCACTCGGCCCTGGATTGACGAGTTGCGTAGAGCGGACCTTGATCTCGCGCACATGGTCCGGTAGGCCGATATTCCTGAGAGCCGGCCCGGGGCGGGTCTGGATGGGGGACCGAAGCGGGATGGATTGGCCGATGTTGCGATGCCGGCGGCTGCTCGCCGCGTTTACGGCTATGATGGGAGTTCCCGGCGGGGTGGCGCTGGCTCAGGCGCTCGGCGCGCCTCGGCCTTGGGAGATGGGCATGCAGGCGGCCGCCGGGCCGCTGAAGCAGGCGCAGATCAATCTGCACGATCTCGTGCTGGTCATCATCACCCTGATCACGCTGTTCGTCGCCGGCCTGCTGGGCTGGGTGATGTGGCGCTACAACTCCAACCGCAATCCGGTGCCGAGCCGCACCGCTCACCACACGATGCTCGAGATTGCCTGGACGGTGATCCCGGTGCTGATCCTTGTGATCATGGCAATCCCGTCCTTTCGCCTGATCTATTACGAGGACAAGCCGCGCGACGCCGACCTGACGGTCAAGGTGACCGGACACCAATGGTACTGGGAATATTCTTACCCGGACAAAAACAACATCGATTTCTCGAGCTATATCATCCCGGACGATCAGCTCAAGCCAGGCCAGCTTCGCCTGCTGGAGGTGGACAACCAGCTTGTCGTGCCCGCTGGCAAGACCATCCGTGTGCTGCAGACGAGCACGGATGTCATCCATAGCTGGTTCATCCCCTCGCTCGGCGCCCAGCGCTATGCGATTCCGGGGCGGACGATCGAGACCTGGTTTCGCGCCGACAAGCCCGGCGTGTTCTACGGCCAGTGCAACCAGATCTGCGGCACCAATCACAGCCGCATGCCGATCGTCGTACGCGCCGTAACGCCGGAGGACTTCGACGCTTGGCTGGCCGAGGCGAAAACCAAATTCTCCAACGCGACAGAGCCAGCGAAGCCTGCCCCCGAGCGCTTGACCCAGGGTAGCGAACCGCGACTGTTGGCCGCGGCAGTATCTCAGCGCTGACCCGGCGGGTCGGTGCGTGAAGGAGACGGACGATGTCGGCAACCACCCATGACGATGCCCACGGTCATCATGATCACAAGCCCAGCTTCTTCGTTCGCTGGCTGTGCAGCACCAACCACAAGGACATCGGCACGCTCTATCTGTGCTTCGCGGTGTTCGGCGGCGTGGTCGGCGGCATCCTGTCGGAGATCATGCGCGCGCAGCTCAACGTCCCGGGCAACACAATCATCACCAACGGGCAGGTGTGGAACACGATCATCACGTCGCACGGGCTGCTGATGATCTTCTTCTCGGTCATGCCGGCGACGTTCGGCGGCTTCGGGAATTGGTTCGTGCCGCTGATGATCGGCGCGCCGGACATGGCGTTCCCGCGTCTGAACAACATCAGCTTCTGGTTGCTGCCGCCGGCGTTCCTGCTGATCGTAACCGGCCTGTTCCTAGGCGAGTCGGGCACCGGCTGGACGCTCTATCCGCCGCTCGCGAACGCAACCTACGAGCCGGGCATCGGCATGGACTGCACGCTGTTCGCGCTGCATCTGGCCGGCATCAGCTCGCTGCTCGGCGCCATAAACTTCATCACCACCATCTTCAACATGCGCGCCCCCGGCATGACGCTGCACAAAATGCCGTTGTTCGTGTGGGGCGAACTGATCACGGCGTTCCTGCTGCTGCTGGCGATCCCCGTACTGGCCGGCGCAATCACCATGGTGATCTGCGACCGTAATTTCGGCACCTCGTTCTTCGACCCGGCGGGCGGCGGCGATCCGGTGCTGTTCCAGCACCTGTTCTGGTTCTTCGGCCACCCCGAGGTCTACATCATGATCGTGCCGGGCTTCGGCATCATCAGCCACGTGATCTCGACCTTCAGCCGCAAGCCGATTTTCGGTTATCTCGGCATGGCCTACGCCATGGTGGCGATCGGCGTGATCGGCTTCGTGGTGTGGGCGCACCACATGTTCGTCTCGGGAATGGACGTCGATACGCGTGCCTATTTCATGGCGGCGACGATGGTCATTGCGGTGCCGACGGGGATCAAGATCTTCTCCTGGATCGCCACGATGTGGGGCGGCTCGATCGAATTGAAGACGCCGATGCTGTTTGCGATCGGCTTCATCTTCCTGTTCACGATCGGCGGCGTCACCGGCGTGGTGCTGGCGAATGCCGGCATCGACCAGATCGTGCACAACACCTATTACGTGGTGGCGCATTTCCACTACGTGCTGTCGCTGGCCGCGGTGTTCACGATCTTCGCCGGCTTCTACTACTGGATCGGCAAGATGTCGGGCCATCAGTACCCGGAGTTCTGGGGCAAGGTGCATTTCTGGCTCACCTTTATCGGCGCCAATCTCGCCTTCTTTCCGCAGCACTTCCTCGGCCTGTCGGGCATGCCGCGCCGCTACCCTGACTATCCCGCGGCGTTCGCCGGATGGAATTTTGTCTCTTCGATCGGTGCCTATATCGGCGGGGTTGCGCTGCTGGTGTTCTTCTATGTGCTCTACCGCACCTTCACCTCGAAGGAGCACGTGGCGGACAACTACTGGGGCGAGGGCGCGACGACACTGGAATGGACCCTGTCCTCGCCGCCGCCGTTCCATACCTATGCGGAACTGCCGCGCATTCGCTGACCGATGAGCGAGGCGGTAACAAACAGGTCGGCCGAACTCAGCGACTGGATCGCGCTGCTCAAGCCGCGGGTGATGACGCTGGTGGTGTTCACCGGGCTGATCGGCCTGCTGATCGCGCCGGGCCATCTGCATCCGGTGCTGGGCTTCACCGCCGTGCTGTGCATCGCGGTCGCGGCGGGGGCGTGCGGCGCGATCAACATGTGGTACGACCGGGACATCGACGCCGTGATGCGGCGGACGCGCAATCGGCCGATCCCCGCGGGACGCATCGAGCCGGGCGCGGCGCTGGGCTACGGCGTTACTCTGGCGGTCGGTTCGGTCATCGTGATGGGGCTTGCGGTGAACCTTGCCGCCGCCTCGATCCTGGCGCTGTCGATCTCCTTCTATGTCTTTGTCTACACGATGTGGCTGAAGCGGCGCACGCCGCAGAATATCGTCATCGGCGGAGCGGCGGGGGCGTTTCCGCCGGTGATCGGCTGGGCCGCGGTGACGGGCTCGGTCGATCTGGTGCCGCTGATCCTGTTCGCCATCGTGTTCGTCTGGACACCGCCGCATTTCTGGTCGCTGGCGCTGTTCGCAAACGCCGACTACCGGCGCGCCGGCGTGCCGATGCTTCCCGTCGTGGCGGGCGCCAGTGCGACGCGGCGGCAGATCGTCCTTTACACGCTGCTGCTGGTGCCGCTGTCTCTGGCGCCATGGCTGATCGGATTTTCGGGCCTCGTGTATGGCCTTGCCGCAATTGTGCTCGGCCTCGGGTTCTTGGTCGGCGTATGGCGAGTGGCGACCGATCGGCAGGATGCGTCAGGCGTCAGCCAGACCAATGACGCTCCGGCAAGGGCGGCGTTCAAATATTCTATCCTGTACCTGTTCGCCCTGTTCGCAGCGCTTGCCGTCGATCGGCTGGCGGGGTGAGCCGGGCGTGGCGCTCGACCCCGATGAACTGCGCCGCCGACGCGTGCGCAACCGGGCGATGCTTGTGGTGCTGCTGGCGCTGTCCGCGCTGTTCTATGCCATCACCATCGTAAAGATGACGAAATCGTAGCATGCGATCTTCCCCAGTCTTGGCCCGGCTTGTCCCGGCCATCACCAATGGCAGGCTGCCGCGACGGATGGCCGGGTCAAGCCCGCGATGCGGATGAACAACCGCACATTCGGCATCACGCTTGCCGCGGTCGCGATAGCCATGGTCGGCGTATCATTTGCCGCCATCCCGCTGTATCGCGTGTTCTGCTCCTTCACCGGATATGCCGGCACACCGCAGATCGGCGCCTCGGTAGCGCCCGGCGCGACGCGTCAGCTCATCACGGTCCGCTTCAATGCCAACACCAACCCCAACCTGCCCTGGGATTTCGCCCCGGTACAGGAAGAAATCCGCCTGCCGCTCGGCGAGGAGCAGCTTGCCTTGTACACCGCGCGCAATGTGGCGCAGACGCCGATCACCGGTGTCGCGCTGTACAACG
>DATMND010000082.1:0-19497 GCA_035569235.1 Acetobacteraceae bacterium
GGTGCCGGTGACCTCGAAGCCGGGCGTGCCGGCTTCCAGCAGGATGCAGCCGATGCCCTCGCGGCCGGGCTTGCTGTCGATGCGGGAGAACACGATGAACATGCCGGCCTCGGGGGCGCGGCTGATCAGCGTCTTGGTGCCTTTCAGGATCACCCGGTCGCCGACGATGCGCGCGTTGGTGCGGTAGTTGGCGACGTCGGTGCCGGCGTGCGGCTCGGTCATGCAGATCGCCAGCATGCAGTCGCCGCTGACCACGCGCGGCAGGATGCGCTCGCGGATCGCGGCCGGCGCGTAGCGGGCGATAACGCGGGTCTGCACGCCGGCCTCGCCCAGCACCGCCATGGCGGTGATGTAGCAGACCTTGGCGATCTCCTCGAGGATCAGCGCGGTATCCAGGATGGGGAGGCCGAGCCCGCCGTATTCCTCGGGGACGGACATGCCGAGGACGCCGAGGGCGGCGAGTTTGCGCATGTTGTCCCAGGGGAAGCTGCCGTCCATCCACTTGCCGGCCGTGGGTTTGAATTCGGACTGCGCGAGGTCGCGCACCGAGGCGACCATCTGCCGCTGCTGTGGGCCGATGTGGAAATCCATGCGGTGGGCGTCCCTTGTGGTGGCGTCATTGTGGGGCGGAGTTTAGGCGGGGGTGGGGTGCGGGGCCAAATGGAGCGGGGAGAGTTCGCTTCGCATACATGACAGGCTCGAGCCATTGAAGCGCGCCGGGAACCGGCTGAGCGTCAACTCAACGGCAACTGACCGCCTGCAGCACCGCGAAGGGAAGTATTTAGCGCAGATCGAAGCAGATGCACGCTGATGCACGCTGATAGCGGCTGGGCGTACGATCCGTCGGCACGCTAATAGGATCCTGCCGAAGTTCGCCAAGCTGCCTGGAGAGCGATCGCTTGGGGCACGGTCTGCGGACCGCACCGGACCATCTGCGTGTTCCGCGTGCATCTGCTTGCATCTGCGCTAAAACCTTTTCTTGATGCAGCAGCGTGCGCGACCAGGCGGGATGGAACCACATGGGGATATGGATGAGCGGGCTGCTGTGCTATGGTGCCGGCATGTCAGATGCAGCTCGGAAAGTCCCTGCAGTGATGGATGTGGCGGAGTTCCTGGCCTGGGACGCGCCACCTGGGAACCGCTGGCAGTTGGTGGACGGAGAGCCGCAGGCGATGGCGCCGGCGAGCCGGACGCACGGCGTGATCCAGGCCGAGCTGGCCCGCCTGATCGGCAATCATCTTGCCGAGAAGTCACCAGAATGTAGCGTGATAACCAACGCTGGCACGATTCCGCGGATCCGCGCCGACACCAATTTCCGTATTCCGGATCTGGCCGTGACATGCTCGGACTATCAGGTGGAGGAGTACGACGTCAGCGAGCCGGTGCTGATGGTCGAAATTCTTTCCCCCGCGAACCAGACCGAGACGTGGACCAACGTGTGGGCCTACACGACGATCCCAAGCGTGCGGGAGGTACTGATACTGCATAGCGTCCGCGTGCGGGCGGAACTGCTTCAGCGCGATCCGCAGGGGAACTGGCCCGAGCGCGCGCTGGTGATCGAGGATGGGGCACTGGAACTGGAGAGCATCGATTTCCGCGTTCCACTCGCCGCGCTCTATTGTCGGACGCGTCTTGCTCGCGGTGTGCCGGGACGTGGCGCGGTCTGAGGTTCTGCTGCTGATCCAGGCGGCCGCTTCCTTTCATTTCGCACTATGCCGCAAGGTGAATTACCACAAATTGCAGGGAACCAGCTGCAAGTATCACGCGGCCCCGCTCAACCGGCGGACTGCCGCTTTATGGACAGTTGGAATCAGCTGGCGACGCTAATCAAGTCTTTCCGAAACTGATCATTGATCTGCACATTTTGTCGTCGAGCATGCTCGATTTGGTTTTCGGCAGGCGGAGTCCAGAGCGGTGCAAGTTCGTTCCCTAGGTCCCTAGGTCTGCCCAATACCTGTTGCAAAGGTCGCGGGCTATCCGGGCGACAGGAACAAGTTCCGTCTCACTGCCGAAACGCCCATTCTTGCCAAAGAGCTCTATGTATGGTTCCATCACAATGGATCTATATATTTCCTCCGCCAATGATTCTTTGGTCGGGGGCTGCGAATATGCTATCCTTATAATTCGGTGGAACTTTTCTGCATTTTCCCGTACTGGCTTGAGTCGAGCAATGTGGCCGCGGGCGATTTGTGCGTCTGGACGCATCCACCAATTTCGATATACCTCCTCATAAATCACCCCGTAGGCTACCAAGCATAAGAAGGTCTCATATTCTGCAAGTCGCCTATGGCGCCAAAAACCCAGTTGACACTCCTTGAGCCATTCCCTCCATACAAGCCGTGATCTTGTAACGCCGTCGATGAACCTGTCGATCACGCTGATGAAGTGCCCCGGCGGGAGAGACATATGCCTATTCCTTCATTATACCGAGGCACTTTTTGTGGGCGTCCGTAACATTTGTCCTTGTCTTTCATCCTATTCGGGGGGCGAGTGCCGGAGTCTGCGGAAACACAGCTCCACTGCCATATGCATCAAGAAGCTGTTCGTGGATGTAGTTCAAGGAGGTTCTAAGGTAGTTATCGCTCGCCCTTCTCATAAACGCGTGCGCTAGGACATTCCAGTATGCGCGAACGCCAAAAACGTCGCATGACTTCGCTGCTTCAGAAATGCGCTCTCGTAATTCGTCTGGCTTGGGGTCGATCACATATATCCGTCCGGCAAATTTGTAAAACATTCGGCAGAAGAAATTCCACGAGACGTGGTCATCATATAAATTCCCGTTTCGGCCGAAACTATAGCCGATCACCGCGACAAATTCTGGCCGTGCTCCCATTGCTTCTGATAGCCGCCGTCGTAGCCGAAAGTAGGCGTCGGTGTTGATGTCGGGTTCGGCAAGGCATAGCAAATGATCATCGGGAGGAACGGGCAGATTGAACTCCCGCACTGCCATCAGATATTCCGCCATGCGCGGCGAGCCGTATCCGTGCTCGACCGTGCCATGCGCTGCAATAACTTTGTGAAAAGCGCCGCACATATCGGAGGCCAACCCATCGAGATTGTAATTCAAGATCACAGCTCGACGAAAGAGACGCAAGGCGAGATAGCTGTCACTTTCCTGCCGCCTGTAGCGAGGCGTAGCTAGAAGATGCTTCAACTGAAGACGCGTGTAGGAGTCTGGCTGGCGCCGCAACAACTCCTCGTAAGGATAGTCCGTGGTGCCCACCCGAATCTCCCGGCCACCAAAAAGCAGTGCATGACGGTCTTCGGCGTTCATCCTCAGAAGCGCCGCATTGCTTCGCCGGGTCAGTTCCGACTGTTGTGGGATATCGGCCGGAAAGCTCGCACCAAGCACGTAACTGACCGCGGGTGTGCTAAGGAAACTCGCACCAAACGGAACCATACCCGCCGATGCTCCGGCACCCAGGATGTAAAGACCTGAGTTGGATCGAAAGTATTGCAAGATGGTCTCGTACGATTGCGCATGCACTGCCATCGGGTTGGCTCTCATTATGCTCAGTTTGAGTATATAGGGTGTTTTGGGTAGATTCAAGGCGCATCCCCCTTTGGCAATCGCCGCCGGGAAATGCTACCCCTGGGTAGCACCATGGATTGGAACGTGAATGCCAGACGCAGGAGTGGCGCCGGCCGGAGCGGTCGCGCGCAAATTGGCCTCGATCGAGGCGGTGGAACACGGCCTCGCCGCGGTCGGCTACATCCCCAGCCGGCAGATCGCCACCGCCGTCTATCTCGCCCAGCACCTCCAGAAGCCGATCCTGGTGGAAGGCCCCGCCGGCGTCGGCAAGACCGAACTGGCCAAGTCCGTTGCGGCGTTCCTCGACCTCACGCTGATCCGCATGCAGTGCTACGAGGGCCTCGATGAGTCCAAGGCCCTCTATGAGTGGAAATATGGCAAGCAGCTGCTTTACACCCAGATCCTGAAGGACAAGGTCGGCGACGTGCTCGGCGCGACCGACACGCTGCCGGCCGCGCTCGACAAGCTGCACACGTTCGGCGACATCTTCTTCTCGCGCGAGTTCCTGGAGCCTCGCCCTTTGCTGCGCGCGTTGCAGCAGCCTGGCGGGGCGGTGCTGCTGATCGACGAGATCGACAAGTCGGACCAGGAATTCGAGGCGTTCCTGTTGGAGATCCTGTCCGACTACCAGGTCACCATTCCGGAGATCGGCACGGTCGAGGCGCTGGTGACGCCGATCGTTCTGCTCACGTCGAACAGCACGCGCGACCTGGGCGACGCGCTGAAGCGGCGCTGCCTGCATCTGCATATCGGCTTCCCGGATGCCAAGCTCGAAGGCCGCATCATTGAATCGCGCGTGCCCGGCATCGAGGCGAGCCTGCGCCGCGAGCTGGTCGCGTTCGTGCAGCAGTTGCGCACGCTGGACCTGAAGAAGCTGCCGTCGGTCAGCGAGACGATCGACTGGGCACGTGTGCTGGTCCTGCTGCACGCGGCGGCGCTGGACACCGAGATGGTGCATGACACGCTGAACGTGCTGCTGAAGTTCGAGGCGGATATCGAGGTGGCCAACAAGCAGATCGCCACGCTGACGCAGAAGGCGCGGCAGGACGCGGGGCGGCCGGTGTGAGTGGTGGTGCGGGACCCCTCCCCCCAACCCCCTCCCGCAAGGGGAGGGGGAGTATTTCCGATCCAGCAACACTCCCCCTCCCCTTGCGGGAGGGGGCTGGGGGGAGGGGTGCCATGTCCCCCAGCGAACCGCTCCGCCAGTTCCTCCAGGCGGCCCGCAGCGTCGGCATCCGCGTCTCGGCGGCCGAGGGCATCGATGCGGCGCGTGCGGTGCAGGTGGTTGGGTTCTCCGACCGCACCGTCCTGAAGGACTCCCTGTCGCTCGTGCTGGCCAAGACTCCCGACGAGAAGAATCTGTTCGACGAATGCTTCGACCTCTACTTCAAACGCTATGGCTTTGCGCAGGACGACGAAGACGCAGCCGACGACATCCAAAACCCGACACCTCAAGGCGGCTTCGGCAACGAAGGCGTGGGCGGCAGCGGCGGCACCGGGTTGTCGCAGATGCTGCTGAACGACGACCGCGCGACGCTGGCAACAGCGATGGAGGAAGCCGCCCGAGACTCCGGCATCCAGAACATCCGCTTCTTCACGCAGAAGAATCTGTATGCGCGCCGCATCCTCGACCGCATGGGCCTGCGCCAGGTCGAGCGTGACATCGAAGCCCTGCGCAAGGCCGACGATCACGCCACCGCCGACCGGCTGGAGAACCGCATCGAATACCTGCGCGACCAGGCCCGCGACCTGGTCGAACGCAACCTGCTGCTGTTTGCCCGCGGCGAAACGGAAAAGTTCCGCGAAGAACTGCTGAAATCCGCCCGCCTGTCAAACCTCGAACGTCGCGATCTCGACCGGATGCGCATCCTGGTGCGCGCAATGGCTAAGCGCCTCGCCGCCCGCTACGCCAAGACGCGGCGCCGCCGTCTGCGCGGCCAGCTCGACGCCCGGCGGACACTGCGGAAGAACATGGGCTGGGGCGGCATACCATTCATCACCGTATGGAAGCAGCGTCGCATCGAGAAGCCGCGCGTGATGGTGCTGTGCGACGTCTCCGGATCGGTCGCCGCGATGGCGCAGTTCCTGCTGATGTTCCTCTATGCGCTAAACGAGGCACTATCCGACATTCGTTCGTTCGCCTTCGCCGGCAGCCTGATCGAGGTCAGCGACATCCTTGAAGCCGAACCGGTGGAAACCGCGATCACCAAGATCATGCACATGATCGGATACGGCTCGTCCAACTACGGCAATTCGCTTGCCGACTTCGAGGACGGCTGGATGCGGCGCGTCACCAACAAGACCACGATCATCATCCTCGGCGACGCGCGCGGCAACCGCACCGATCCGCGCACCGAGATCATGCAGCATCTGTCGCAACGCGCGAAGCGGATCATCTGGCTGAACCCGGAATTCCGTTCCGCCTGGGGCACCGGCGATTCCGACATGTTCCGCTACAAGCCGTACTGCAACGTCGCCACGGTGTGCAACACGCTGCGCCACCTGGAGCGCGTGGTGAGCGATCTGCTGAAGGACGCCGCCTGACACCAGAAACCAAGAGAACGGCTACCGCGTCAGCCGCGCAAGATCGACCGTGATCGTGTGATCCAGCGGCCCGTTCCCTGCACCGAAGCCGGGCGCAGCCGCAATCGCAGTCCGGACGAACGCCAGCGCGCGCATCACCGCATCACGCAACGGCACCCCCTGCGCCAGCCCCGCCGCTATGCCGCTGGCGAGCGTGCAGCCGGTGCCGTGCGTATGGCGCGAAACGATGCGCGGCGCCGAGAACTCCTCGACGCCGTCAACCGTGGCCAGCAGATCAATCACCTGCTCGCCGGGCAGATGGCCCCCCTTCAGCAGCACCGCCGGGACACCCAGGGTCAGCAGCGCCGCCGCGGCGTGACGCATCGCGGCGACGTCCCGGATCGTCATGCCGGCGAGCGCCTCGGCCTCCGGCAGGTTCGGGGTGATCAGGCGCGCCATCGGCAGCAGCCGGCGCTTGAGGGTCTCCACCGCGCCGGAAGCAAGCAGACGCGCACCAGTCGTTGCCACCATCACCGGATCGACCACCACCGGCACGCGCTCGATACGCCGATCCAATGTATCGCAGACGACCTCGATCGTCGCCGCGTCACCCAGCATCCCGGTCTTCACCACATCCGCGCCGATGTCGTCCAACACCGCCACGATCTGCTGGCCGACGAACTCAGGCGGCACAAGGTGCACACCGTGCACGCCCAGCGTGTTCTGCGCCGTCAGTGCCGTGATCGCGGTCGCGGCATATCCACCGAATGCCGTGATCGTCTTGATGTCCGCCTGAATGCCGGCGCCGCCGCCGGAGTCCGAGCCGGCGATCACCAGCACGCGTCCGTGCATCAATCGGCGTCCTCGCGCGCCCTGGTGACGGTCGCGATTGTCTGACACAGCTCGTCCACCACCCGGCTGACCAGCTCCTCGTCCTCGGCCTCCGCCATCACGCGGAGCAGCGGCTCGGTACCGCTCTCGCGGATCAGCAGGCGCCCGGAACCATTCAGCTCCGCCGTGGCAGCCGCGATCGCTCGCCGGATGCGCTTGTCGTCCAGCGGCGATGGCCCGGCGAAGCGGACATTCTTCAGGCGTTGCGGCAGTGGCGTGAACACGCGACATACCTCGCCTGCGGAACGCCGCTGCTCGACAATCACCGCCAGCACCTGCAACGCGGCCAGGAGCCCGTCGCCGGTCGTGGCGAAGTCCGACAGGATCACATGTCCCGACTGCTCACCGCCGACGTTCATCCCGAGCTCGCGCATTCGCTCCGCCACGTAGCGGTCGCCCACCTTGGTGCGGTGCATGGCCAGCCCGTGGGCGGCCAGGTAGCGCTCGAGCCCGAGGTTCGACATCACGGTGGCCACGATGCCATCGCCGCGCAACCTGCCGCTGTTGGCCCAGGATTGCGCGATCAGCGCCAGGATCTGGTCGCCGTCGATCAGCTCGCCCTTCTCGTCGGCCATCAGCAGCCGGTCCGCATCGCCGTCCAGCGCGATGCCGAGATGGGCTCCGTGCTCAACCACATGAGCACAGAGATATTCCGGCACGGTGGAGCCGCAGCCACGGTTGATGTTGAAGCCGTCCGGCGATACGCCGATCGGGACGACCGTGGCGCCCAGCTCCCACAGAACGGTGGGCGCCACACGATAGGCCGCGCCATGCGCGCAATCGACGACGATCTTCAGGTCATCGAGCCGCAGGCCACGAGGGAAGCTGGCCTTGGCCGCCTCGATGTAGCGGCCGGCGGCGTCCTCCAGGCGGGAGGCACGGCCGAGTAAGCCGGGTGCGGCGAGGCGATCGCCGTTCGAGCTTGCCATCAGCACTTCGATCTCGATCTCGGTCGCGTCGCTGAGCTTGACCCCATCCGGACCGAACAGCTTGATGCCGTTGTCCTCATAGGGGTTGTGCGAGGCGGAGATCATCACGCCAAGATCGGCGCGCAGGCTGCGGGTGAGCATGGCGATGGCCGGCGTCGGCAGCGGTCCGACCAGCGTCACGTCCATGCCGGCACTGATGAAGCCCGCGGTAAGCGCCGGCTCGATCATGTAGCCGGAGAGCCGGGTGTCCTTGCCGATCACGACACGGTGGCGATGGCTGCCGCGGGTGAACCGAAATCCGGCCGCCTGACCCAGCCGAAGCGCGGTCTCCGCGGTCATCGGATCGGTGTTCGCCGTGCCACGGATACCGTCCGTCCCGAACAGGCGTCTGCCGCGCGTCATAGATGCTCTATGTTGGTTATGTTGCTTCCGTTACTTATCATGATACTTGCTCCGGCTGCCCCGAAATGGAAGCACTAACGCAATCACATTAGCAGAGCTTGCCAGACTGTTATCGCCTGTATTGTTTCGGCAACATCGTGCACACGCAGGATTGCGGCGCCGCGGGACAGAGCAAACAGGCCGGCGGCCAGCGAGCCGGGCAGGCGTCGACGCGGGTCTGTTTCATTGGCGACCTCGGCCAAAAACGATTTGCGCGAGACGCCGATCAGGATCGGATAGCCGAGCGAGGCAAGCTCCGGCAACCGCCGGAGCAACTCCACCGACTGCCTGGCCGTCTTGGCGAAGCCGATCCCCGGGTCGATTGCGATGCCGCCTGATGCGACGCCGGCTCGCTCGGCCACCGCGATGCGCTCGGCCAGCTCGCGCCGCACGTCCAGGACCACATCGTCGTACCGCGCTTCGGCATACATGTCGGCCGGACTGCCGCGCATATGCATCAGCACAACGGGGCAGCCTCGCGCGGCTGCCAACGGTGCGGCACCGGGGTCGTGGCTGAGCGCCGAGACGTCATTGACGATCGCCGCGCCCGCATCAAGCGCAGCCGCCATGGTCGCGGCATGGCGGGTGTCCACCGAAACGCGCAGGCCCGCCGATGCAAGGCAACGGATCACCGGCAGAATGCGCGACTGCTCGACGTCGGGGGGCGTCTGAAGGGCGCCCGGCCGCGTGCTCTCTCCCCCCACGTCGATGATGTCGGCACCCGCCGCGGCCATCGCCAGTCCCGCTGCGATCGCCACTTGAGAGTTCAGGTACTCGCCGCCATCGCTGAAGCTGTCCGGGGTCACGTTCAGCACGCCCATGACCCGGGGGCGATCCAACGCAAGACCGGCCCAAACTCTGACTGGAGGTGGGACTTGGGTCGGGGTTGGGGTCGGAATCTGGGTTAAAACTCCCCCTCCCCGTGCGGGAGGGGGAGTCGTATTCGACATCAGCCCGGCTGCGGTGCCGGGCCCAGCCCTCCAGCCGGCGGTGTCGGGGTCGCCGGACGGCCGGCGTTCGGCACCGATGCTCGCCGGCTTTCCGGAGCCGGTTCGTCCACGACCTTGCGGGTCACCGGTTCGCCGCGCAGCACCGTGCGGATCTCGTCGCCACTCAGTGTCTCGTGCTCCAGCAGCCCACGCGCCAGACGATGCAGTTCCTCGACGTTCTCGGTCAGGATGCGCCGTGCCTTGGCATAGGCGCGGTCGATGATGTCCTTGATCTCGCCGTCGATCTCGCGCGCGGTCGCCTCGGACACGTTCTTGTTCTGCGTCACCGAGTGGCCGAGGAACACCTCCTGGCTGTTGTCGCCGTAGGCGATCATGCCGAGCTTGTCGCTCATGCCCCACTCGGTGATCATCCGGCGCGCCTGGTCGGTCGCCATCTTGATGTCGCCGGCCGCCCCGTTGGACACCTTGTCGGGTCCGAAGATGATCTCCTCCGCCGCGCGTCCGCCCATCGCCATGGTCAGCTCGGCCAGCAGCTTGGACTTGCTCTTGGAATAGCGGTCGCCCTCCGGCAGGCTCATCACCAGCCCGAGCGCGCGCCCGCGCGGGATGATCGTCGCCTTGTGCACCGGATCGCATTCCGGCTCGTGCATGGCGCACAGCGCGTGTCCGCCCTCGTGATAAGCGGTCATCCGCTTCTCCGCCTCGGACATCACGAGCGAGCGTCGCTCGGTGCCCATCATCACCTTGTCCTTGGCCGCCTCGAACTCGGCCATGGCGACCACGCGCTTGCCCATACGCGCGGCGAGCAGCGCCGCCTCGTTCACAAGGTTCGCCAGATCGGCGCCGGAGAAGCCGGGCGTGCCGCGCGCGATCACCTTCGGGTCCACGTCGGACGCCAGCGGCACCTTGCGCATGTGCACCCGGAGGATCTTTTCGCGGCCGTTAACGTCCGGATTTGGCACCACAACCTGCCGGTCGAAGCGCCCGGGGCGTAGCAATGCCGGGTCCAGAACGTCTGGGCGGTTGGTCGCCGCGATCAGGATGACGCCTTCGTTGCTCTCGAAGCCGTCCATCTCGACCAGCATCTGGTTCAGGGTCTGCTCGCGTTCGTCGTTGCCGCCGCCGAGACCCGCGCCGCGATGGCGGCCGACCGCATCAATTTCGTCGATGAAAATGATGCAGGGGGCGTTCTTCTTGCCCTGCTCGAACATGTCGCGCACGCGCGATGCGCCGACGCCTACGAACATTTCCACGAAATCGGAACCGGAGATGGTGAAGAACGGCACGTTCGCCTCGCCGGCGATGGCACGCGCGAGCAGCGTCTTGCCAGTGCCGGGCGGGCCGACCAGCAGCACGCCCTTGGGAATCTTGCCGCCGAGGCGTTGAAACTTCTGCGGGTCCTTGAGGAACTCGACAATTTCCTGAAGTTCGCCCTTCGCCTCGTCGATCCCCGCCACGTCGTCGAAGGTTACACGGCCTTGCTTCTCCGTCAGCATCCGCGCGCGCGATTTGCCGAACCCCATGGCACGGCCGCCGCCCGCCTGCATCTGGCGCATGAAGAACACCCAGACGCCGATCAGCAGCAGCATCGGGAACCAGGACAGAAGATAGTGCAGCAGCGGATTGACGTCGGAGTCCTCGGGCTTCGCGATCACCCGGACGCCCTTGTCGGTCAGGCGCTGCACCAGTGTGGAGTCCTCGGGCGTGTAGGTCTGGAACGTGCGCCCATCGGTGAGCTGGCCGGAGACGGTACGGCCCTGGATCACCACGTCGCGAACGCGCCCGCCATTCACCTCGTTGATGAAGTCGGAATAGGCCACCTGCGTCGCGGCTGTGTGGGTAGCGCCAGGCTGGAACAGGTTGAACAGCACCACCAGAAGCAGGGCGATGATCACCCAGAGCGCCAGGTTACGGCCGAAATTGCTCATTTCACTTCGCTCATGTCCCCGAGGTGCAACCCAAATCTGGTGCCGGAAGTCGATCCGGGCACTGATGTCGGGCCGGTTGCGGCCATCGCCGAAACCACCCGCCGGTGCCAGGAATTGACGAACCGACAGCGTTAGACGTCAACAACATAGGGTGTCGGCGGCGGTCATGCATCCCCAAAGGCGCTACAGCCCAAGGAATGGTGCGGCTGCAGCCGGGATCGGCGGGCTGAACACCAATGGAATGCGCTCGCATGACTGAGTATCAGGATACATCAGATGCGGAACGGCGAGAAGCTGTCCATCCAGCCTCACTACCGGCAGCGTCCGTAGCACGGCTGCCGGAAGCGGCGAAGCGTGACGCAGCCGGGCCGCATCGGCGCCCAACGCGCCAAGCACACCGCCTGTGGGAACAAGCGCGTCGGCTTGCAGTCGGAACCGACTATCCCAGACTGCTCCAGGCACTGCCGCAACCGGCGGCGCCATCGCTGCCGCCTCCCGCAGCACCAGAAGTCCTTGCCCCAGGCGCCCCGCCGCCATTAGCCGGACACCCGCCAACGTCGCTGGCCTGGGCTGTGCGGCGAGTGACGCCACTGAAGCGGTGGGCGGCGGAAACGGCGCTCCGGAGATTGCCTGCAGTAGAGCCGCCAGCGCTCGCGGGTCGATACCCGGCTCAGCGCCCGGCGAGCAACCAGACAGCAGGCAGTAGCCTTCAGGGTGCAACTCGGCACGGTCGGCCAGACACCAGGCCGCCTTCCGGTCGGCGTCGGCCCGCTGCCGCGCGGCAGCGGCGGCCGCAGCCGCGAGCGCGACTGTTGCGGAGCCGTGACCACCACGATCGCGGCGCGCCAGCCGCAGGCGCGGTCGGAGTGCCGTTGCATCGACATTGGACGGGTCCTCGATCCATTCCATGGCTGCAGCGGTCAGCGTGGCACGGAGCTGTTCCGGCGGAACGCCGAGCAGCGGACGAAGAATTCGCACCGATGTCGTCTCGACCAATGCGGCGATCCCGGCCAATCCGGCAGGCCCGCTGCCGCCGAGCGTACGAATGAGTACAGTCTCGGCCTGATCCAGCGCATGATGCCCGAGCAGCAGATGCAGGATGCCCTCGGCGGCGCAGGCTTCCGTCAGCGCCCGCAATCGGGCAGCCCGCGCGCGCTCCGCCAATGCCGGCCCCAGCACGAGCCCCCTGATCGTCAGCACGCGCGCCGGGATGCTGCGTCGCATAAGCCGCGCGGCTGACTCCGCTGCCTCCGTCGCAGACGCCTCGCGCAGGCCGTGGTCAACGATGAACGCCAGCAGCGAACCGCCCAGCGCGCGTGCCCATGCATCGGCCAGCAGCGCCAGGGCCATGCTGTCTGGACCACCCGAAACGCCCGCGGCCAGACGGGGCATCGCCTCGAACGGCCCGAGCGAGGCGATAGCCGATGCAAAATCAGAGGGAGTGATCGCTACCTGCACCCCCCTGCACGCTGCGTCGACTCGCCGATCGCATCGCGCAGGTCAGGACGCGGAGATGGAAACTCGGTGCGCAGCTTGACCAGAGTATCGCAGGCAGCCTTCTTCTCATTGATGGCAATCAGCGAATTTGCCAGGCCCAGCATGGCATCCTGCGCATGCGCACCTTTCCTTGCCCGGTTGTAGGTGTCGTCATAGGCAATCGCCGCCTGAGGAAACTGCCGTTCCCCCAGCAGGGCCTGGGCAAGCAGGAATTGCGCATCATAGGCCCGCGGCGACGTGCGGCTGCTGGTCAGCACCTCGCGCGCGGCCTGCTCCGCGGTCTGGTAATCGCGCCTTCCCAGAGCAGCGTTGCCCTCCTGCATGGCCACCTCAGGGGTGCGGGGCACAGCCGGCGAACCCGGTTGCGGGCGTGGACCGGCATAAGGGCCACCGAGCGAACTCGGCGGCGGCGTCAGCGCCAGATTCGATGACGGCGGAAACTGCGGCGGCTGTGCAGACGGTGGCGCGACCCTCGGCGGCTGGCCGATCTCCTGCGAGTTCTGCGACTGGAACGCCTGGTCCTCGATGCGCTTGGAAAGATCGGCACCCATGCGCTGCACCTGATTGGCGGTCTCGTCGGTCCGGCCGCGAAGCTGACGAACCTGCTCCTCGAGTGTGTCCACTCGGGCAAGCAACTGCGCGACCAGATCATTGGCGCCTCCCGGCGGCGGAGACCCACCTCGGCCGAGATAGGTCGGGCTGCCGCCGCCGCCCCGCGACGCCTGGTCCTGCAGCGCCTGCATCTGGCGACGCAGATCCAGGATCTGGTTCTGCAACGCGATCCCTTCCCGGCTGTCGACCTGGGCCAAGGCGGTCTGTCGAACCGACACCACGCCAACAGCCAGGACAAGTGCGACGATCAGGCGCATTGCCGACAGGGTGCTCATTCTGTCTCTCCTCACGCCGGGACCCGCCTATGATGCCAGACCCAGGCACTCATATGGCAGCCGCCAAACAAACAAAACGGGCGGCCCACGGCCGCCCGCACTGACGTCGTCATAGCCAGCCCACGGGTCGGGTTAACGACCCGCCCGAGGACAGGCTCCGTCCGGCCACCCACGTCTTTGCTTTGTGCTGGCAGCAAAGACGTGGGTGGCCGGCCATCGCCCGCGATGACGATGCAGGACGAGGTGCGTCCGGAAGTGATTCAGTTGCTTCTCGGCAGCCCCTAAGGCCTCAGCGGACCGAAGTGATCGTGTTGCGGTTCTGCGCCCACGCCTGCTCGTCGTCGCCCAGCGCGGTCGGGCGGTCCTTGCCGTAGCTGATGGTGCTCATCCGTGAGCCGGCCACTCCCCGGGCGACAAGATAGTCGCGGCTGGAATTGGCGCGGCGCTGGCCGAGGGCGAGGTTGTACTCCTCGGTGCCCCTATCGTCGGTATTGCCGGCGACCTGGACATTCACCTGTGGGTACTTGGCGAGCCAGGCGGACTGCCGGTCGAGCGTCGACCGTGCGTCCGTCGTCAGCGTAGAGCGGTCGAAGTCGAAGAAGACGCGATCACCGACATTGGCGACCAGATCTTCCTGGCTCCCCGGCACGGGGCCCGAGGTTGTAGCCGCGGCGCCCGAGCCCGTCGACGCGCCGGTGTCCTTATTCGCGCACGCCGCCAACAGGGCGACGACGGCCATGGCGCCGAGAATCTTGCTGTTCATTTCAGTTCGTCCCTGGTTGAGGGTGACTACAGGCGGGAGACAAGCCAAACCCGCGCAACGGTAATCCGTTCCGCGCGCGAATGCGATTAGTTGGTTGCATCGCGTTCGGTCAAGATCACGAGAACCGTTATCGGCATGGCAACCATGCGAACCCAACAGGTCGTCCCGACCAATCCCCAGGGAAACCGGCCTCATGCCGCCAAGGGCGACCACGCGGGATCCGAGGCATCGGTCGGCGTCCCCACCACGCGCTCGTTGAAGCCGGTGATGTCGATCGACACCAGCCGCGACGAAAAGCCCGAGCCGCGATTGTCGCGCCCGGCGGTCTGCCGCCAGAACATCAGGACACGGCCGTTCGGCGCGAATGTCGGCCCTTCCACGGAGAATCCCTCCGACAGGATGCGTTCCCCTGAGCCGTCCGGATGCATGACCCCGATCGAGAAATTGCCCGCTTCACCCCCGAAGCGGGTGAAGGCGATGAGGTCCCCGCGGGGCGACCACACCGGCGTGGCATACCGGCCGGACCCGAAACTGATCCGCCTCGCCCCGCCGCCGCCCGCACCCATCATATACAGCTGCTGATCGCCGCCGCGGTCGGAGTTGAACACGATCTGGCTGCCGTCCGGGCTGTAGCACGGGGACACGTCGATTGCGCCGGAATCGGTCAGCCGCCGCGACGCACGGCTGGCGAGGTCCACCGTCACGATGTCCGATCCGCCGCCCCGCGACACCGACATGATTACGTGGCCGCCATCCGGCGAGAAGCGCGGCGCGAAGGTCATGCCGTCGAACTCGCCGAGCACCCGCTGCTGGCCCGAACCGAGGCTGAACAGATAGACCCGTGGGCGATTGTTGGCGTAGCTCATGAAGGCGATCTCATCGCGCGTCGGATGGAAGCGCGGCGTCAGCACCAGCCACGAGCCGTCGGTCAAGAAACGATTGTTCTCGCTGTCCTGGTCCATGATCGCGAGACGCTTGGTCTGCCGTCCGCGCGGACCGCTGGCGGCGATATAGACGATGCGGGTGTCGAAATAGCCCTTCTCGCCGAGCAACCGCTCATAGATCACGTCCGCGATGATGTGCGCGATGCGCCGCCAGTTGGACTGGCTGGTGGTGTACGCGGTGCCCTGGATCTGCTGCTGCGGTAGCACATCCCACAGGCGGAACTCGACGCGGATCTGTCCGCCGCCCTGCGATTCAGCCCGCCCGGTGACCAGCGCCTGCGCGCCGACGGCCTTCCAGTTCTGGAAGTTGGGCACATCGCCCTGAACGCCACTCGCCTGGATGAACGCGCCGGGTGCGATCGGGCGAAACAGGCCCGAGCGGGCAAGGTCATTGGTGATTACGTTCGCCATGTCCTGGCCAAGCTGGTCGCTTCCGCCGAGTGCGGGGATCGCGATTGGAATCGGGTCGGCGCGCGCGCGGTTGACGTCGATCACCGCCGTCCTGCCGCCGCCCGATCCACCCGCCGCAGGCGCCGAAGGCGGCGGCGCCAAGGCCTGCGCGCGGACCGCTAACGGGACCGCAAGCAACGCGGCGGAACCTGCTGCGCCGGCCAGAAGCGAGCGACGACGGAGCGGAAGCGTAGGCAGTCCTGTCATGTCGGAGCCTTCCCTGAAGTCAGTTTTCTCACGGTCGAAACCGGAAGGTGAATTCCCGCGTCTGGCCCAGCAGCGGCTGCGGCAGCGGCAGGTTTGCACAATTCGGGTCCAGCACGGCGCGCACGGCGCGTTCGGAAAAAACGCGCAGCCGGGGACTGCTGCTCACCCTGCCAACGTCATCCTGTGCGACGACGGCGCGCCGGACGACGCCGGCGCCATCGGTCGTAACGGTCAGCAGTACCTGCATCTTGTCGAGATCGAGCATGCCCGGATCGGTGCTCCAGCAGCGGCGGACGTAGTCGCCGATGGCGCCGCGCTGGGCCGACGTGAGGGCCGACGTGTCGTCGCTCTCGGGATTACCGCCACCGTTCGGCTTCCCACCCGGCTGCGGATTGTAGCGTGCCTTCGGCGGCTGGGTCTGGTGCTGCAGGCTGCGCAGCTTCTCCAGTGTGTTCTCGAGGGCAGTGCTCTGCGGCGCCGGGTTCTTGGTCGGATTAGGCTGCGAAGTCGTACTCTGCGGACTGGGCGGCGGCGGCACTGGTGGCGGCGGCACTGGCAAAGGCGGCGTCGGCAGCGGCGGCTGCACCTGCGGCGGGCTCGGCGGCGCGGCGGGCGGCGGCTGGGAGATTGCCGGAGCCGGCGACGGCGTGGGCGGTGGCAACGGAAGCGGTGGCGACGGCGTGGGCGGTGCCGTCGCCTGCGGGGGTTGAGGCGGGGGTGGCGGAGGCGGCGGAGATGGCGGCGGCGCTTCGATGGTCTGCGGCTTGGGCGGCTGCGGCGTCGGAGGAGCCGGAGCGGCCTCTGGCGCGTCTGCCGGTGCCGGCACCTCGGCCGGCTGCGGTGCCTTCATCGAGGATGCGGCGGTTCCGTTGTCGAACACCATGGCCACCGTCACTTCCGGCGGCTCCTCGGGAGGTCTGCCAAAGGGTAGGTCGATCAGCAGCAGGAGCAGGATGGTCAGATGAACCGCACCGGAAATGTACGCACCGCGACGCAGCGTGGGATCCGTGCGCCGCGAGCGGGCTCCCGCGCGATCATCCCCATGCAGGACGCGTTGCAGCACGTGCTGGCCCCTCAGCCGTTCTTCGGACGGCCCGTGGCGGTCGGGGGCGTCCCGGCGGGCGGCGACGCGGGCGGTGCGGCCGGCTGCGATGCAGGCGGAGATGCCGGTGAAGTCGTGGGCTGCTCCGCCAGCAACGCGACCTTGGTGAAGCCGCCCTGGGTGATTGTGCCCATCACCTCCATGATCCGCCCGTACGCAAGGTCTTTGTCGCCGCGCACGAAGATGCGGCGATCCTGATCGTTCTGCGCGATCGCCTGCAGTTTCGCTACCAGATCCGGCAGTTGCAGCTCCTGGTCCTGCAGGAAGATCTTGCCACTGGCATCGATGGAGACGGTGAGCGGCTGGCTGTCGGTGTTGAGCGGCTTGGCGTCTGTCTTCGGCAGATCAACCGACACGCCGGAGGTCATCAGCGGTGCGGTGACCATGAAGATGATGAGCAGCACCAGCATCACGTCGACCAGCGGCGTGACGTTGATTTCGGACAGCGGCCGATACCGTCCGCGCAGCCGTGGTTTGCCGTTGAGTGACAGCGCCATGGCTATTGTTCTCCCCCTCCCCTTGCGGGAGGGGGTTGGGGGGAGGGGGCTCGGACCGCAAGGCCCCCTCCCCCCAACCCCCTCCCGCAAGGGGAGGGGGAGCCATCAATCCGGGCTCTCGTCATCCCCTGCTTCATCACACCCGCTCCTCGCTCTGACGCGACAGGATGGCACTGAACTCGGAGCCGAATCCTTCGAGGCGCGACGCAAACCGGGCAAGATCGTTGCTGATCTTGTTGTAGGCCAGCACGGCGGGAATTGCCGCCACCAAGCCGATCGCGGTGGCGAACAACGCCTCGGCGATGCCGGGCGCCACCACGGCCAGGTTGGTGTTATGCATAGCGGCAATCGCGGAAAAACTGTGCATGATGCCCCACACCGTGCCGAACAGCCCGATGAACGGCGCCGTGGCGCCAACCGAGGCGAGAAAGATCATCCAGCGCTCCAGCCGGTCCATCTCGCGCTGGACAGTCACGGTGATCGCCCGATCGACGCGCTCGCGGACCGAGCTGCGGCTGATGTCGGCGCCGGCAACGCGCACCGAGCGGCGCCATTCGCCCATCGCGGAGCCGAACACAGCGGCCATCGGATGCGTCGGGTTGCTCGCCTGCTGGTCGAACAGTTCATCCAGGCTGCCGCCCGACCAGAACCTGTCCTCGAACCCGTCGGCCTCACGGTTCACCTTGCGCAGGCTCGACCATTTCTCGAACACCACCGCCCAGACCCAGACGCTGGCCGCGAGCAGGCCGATCATGACTATTTTGACAACGGGGTCGGCCTCAATGAAGAGGCTCCACAGCGAGAGATCCGCCCCCGGCGTCGCAAGATTGGCTGCATCGACTGCCCGATCCACCTGCTACTCCATATCCTGTTCGGCCTAGCCCGGACTGCGGTCCGGAGCGCACGCCGCGTTGCACATTTCCGTCAGAACCGTCCGCCAGCGCCGCGGCAGGCGTCCCGGTCTGCCCTCTCCCGGCTTCACGCAGGCAAGCCGCACCGTCAGCAGAGCACACGATCCTTGCGGCCCACGTACGTCCTGGCGCAGCAGGACCGACGCACCCCCCACCGCGAGCGGTTCGGTTACCACAGTCAGCGATTCGTCGAGACGGGCAGGACGCAGATAGTCCACTTCGACGCGCCGCACCATGAACATCAAGGAGAACTGCCCCAGCAGCTCGGCATGCGGGACGCCGAGATCCCGCAGGGCCTCGGTGCGGGCACGTTCGGCGAAGCGGAGGTAGGCGGCATGATAGGCGACTCCGCCGGCATCGGTGTCCTCGTAATAGACGCGCACCGCATAGCAATGCCGGCCGTCTTGTGTAATGGAGGCGGGATTGCCGTTCATTCATGGTCCGGTGGCGCGGCGTCACGCAGCAGATCGAGCTGATCCGGCGTGCGCGAAGGCGGCGGCATGTCGAGGTGACGCCAGCCCGGCTCGCCCAGCATACGGCCGCGGCTTGTGCGCAGCACGAGGCCTTCCTGGATCAGGAACGGCTCGATCACGTCCTCCAGCGTATCGCGCGCCTCGGCCAGCGCGGCGGCCAGCGTCTCGACGCCCACCGGCCCGCCGGCGTGGTGTTCGGCGATGCGGAGGAGGTAGCGCCGGTCCATCGCGTCCAGGCCCAGCCGGTCCACCTCCAGCCGGTTCAACGCCGCATCCGCCGCCTTGCGGTCCACTTCGGCGGTGCCGGCCACTGCGGCAAAGTCGCGCACCCGGCGGAGCAGCCGTCCGGCAATGCGCGGGGTGCCGCGCGAACGCCGCGCGATCTCGGCAGCGCCGTCACGGGTCAACGGCACGCCGAGCTTCTCGGCGCCACGGCCGACGATGAGCTCCAGTTCGGCCGGCGTATAGAATACCAGGCGCAACGGGATGCCGAAGCGGTCGCGCAACGGGGTGGCGAGCAGGCCGGCCCGCGTGGTGGCACCGATCAGCGTGAAGGCTGACAGGTCGATGCG
>DATMND010000083.1:0-33090 GCA_035569235.1 Acetobacteraceae bacterium
GCCACGGCCGCCCGCGCCAGTCCGGATTGCGCCACGCGTAGGCACGCGGATCGACCACGACGCTTGGGCCAATTACGTCATCAACCTGCGCGCGTGCCGCCGGGTCGGGCACCAGCGTGCCGTCCGCCAGGCGGTAGCGATAGCGCGCGCCTGCGGCGCAGGGCGCGGTCGCTGCAAACCAGCCATCCGGCGAGCGCTCCATCGGCAGCAGCGGACCACCTTCCAGCGCCACGCTCACGGTCTGCTGCGCCGGCGCCCACAAATGGAACCGCGCGTTCCCGTCTGCCAACAGCTTCGCACCATGCCGCGGATCGCGGGCAAAACGATCGCTCATTCCGCATCCAGTTCGCAAATGGCGTGAAGCAGGACCGCACTATGCGCCGCAACCGACACGTCGCTCCCCTGGACGTCGCGCTCCTCGCCGTCCAGCGCCGCACTGTCGAGCAGGACACGTGCCGGCATCTGCGGCACGGGCAGGCGGAATTGCCTGTGTTCATCGGTCGGGTTGAGCAACAAAGTGAGAATTGCGACCTTTCCTTCGGCGACAGTCGTGGCGCGGCGGAGCACCAACGTGCGCTGCTCCACATCGTTCCATGCCTCGGCTGAAATTGTTCCTCCCCTCTCATCGAACCAGGCGATATCGGCGATTCCCGGCGCGGGGTGCACCCGGCCGTGCAGGAAGACCGGGCTGCGCAGCACCGGATACTCGCGCCTGATTGCAGCGAGCCGCGCCACATAGGCAATCAGCGCGGCCCCGGCGGGCGCAGTGAACATGCGCCAGTCAAGCCAGGAAATCTCATTGTCCTGGCAATACGCATTGTTGTTGCCGCGCTGGGTGCGACCGAATTCGTCGCCGGCGAGCAGCATCGGCGTACCGGCGGCGAAGAACACGGTGGCCAGCATGGCACGCCGCACACGGTCACGCACGGCATTGATCGCGGGATCGCCGGTCGGACCCTCCACGCCCCAGTTGCTTGTGAAGTTGGCGGGATGCCCGTCATGGTTGTTTTCGCCGTTCGCTTCGTTGTGCTTCTCGACGTAGCTCACCGCGTCCTGCAGCGTGAATCCGTCGTGCGAGGCGACGCAGTTGACGGAAGCCCATGGACGCCGGCCTTGTCGCGCGAATATGTCGGCCGAACCCGCGAGCCTTGCGGCTATCGCCGGACGATGTCCGGGATCGGCGCGCCAGAAGCGCCGTACGCCATCGCGGAACCGATCGTTCCACTCGGCAAATCCCGGAGGATGGTTCCCGAGTTGGTATCCGCCAGGCCCGACATCCCACGGCTCTGCGATCAGCTTCACACCCGCCAGCGCCGGATCCTGCCGAACTGCATCAAAGAAGCCAGCGCCAGAATCGAAGCCGCCCGGCTCACGCCCCAGTGTCGCGCAAAGGTCGAAGCGGAAGCCGTCGATATGGAACGAGTCCACCCAGTAGCGCAGTGAATCCATCACCATCTGCAGCACACGGGAATGCGACAGATTCAGGGTGTTGCCGGTACCCGTGTCGTTGACGGGGCGACGGGGATCGGATGCCTCCAGCCGGTAGTAGCTGGCATTGTCGAGACCTCGAAAGGACAGCGTGGGTCCATCCTTGTCGCTTTCGGCGGTGTGATTGTAAACCACATCCAGAATCACCTCGATGCCGGCGGCATGCAGGCGACGCACCGCAACGCGCATCTCGTTCGCAGTGCCGTCCGATAGATAGGTTGGCTCTGGCGCGAAGAAGCCGAGCGTATTGTAACCCCAGTAGTTGCGCAGTCCTCGCAGCAGAAGCGCGCGGTCCTGCACGAAGGCGTGCACCGGCATCAGTTCGATCGCGGTGATGCCAAGCCGGCGCAGGTGCTCGATCACGGCGGGATGCGCCAAAGCCGCGAACGTGCCGCGCTCGGGCGAACGGATGTCCTCGCGCAGCATCGTAAGTCCGCGCAAATGCGCCTCGTAGATCACGGTGTCGGACCATGGAACGGCTGGCGGACGATCGCCGCCCCAGTTGAAGGAATCATCTGTCACGACGCCTTTCGGCATCGCCGGCGCACTGTCACGCCGGTCGAATGACAAATCGCCACGTGGCGAGTTCAGCCGGAAGCCATGCAGCGCGTCCGTCCAGTGCACGCTGCCCGACAGTCCGCGGGCGTACGGGTCGAGCAGCAGCTTGTTGTGGTTGAACCGGTGACCGCGTTCCGGTTCGTACGGTCCGAGGGCGCGATAGCCATACAGCAGGCCAGCCGTCGCATCCGGCAGGTAGCCGTGCCAGATTTCGTCAGTGTACTCCGGCAATGTGTAGCGCGCGATCTCGTGCCGCCCGAACGGTTCGAACAGGCACAGGTCGATGCGTTCGGCATTGGCGGAGAACACGGCAAAATTGATGCCCAGCCCATCCCAGGTCGCGCCAAGGGGATACGGTTGGCCGGGCAGCAATGCATCAGGAAGTTGCTGCATCGGTATCGTGGCTCGGTCCTTCGGGCGCCGGGTGTAAATCGTCCGCATTCCGTTCCGAGCAACGAACCCGCAGCGGCATCCGTTCAATCCGCAAAGCGAAGATACAGAGCAGCAAGGGGCGGCAGCATCAGTTCCAGCGATTGGGCTTCGCCGTGGCGCTGCGCTGGGGTGGTCGGGATCTCGCCGCCATTGCCCATGTTCGAGCCGCCATAAAAAGCAGAGTCGGTGTTGAGCAGCTCACGCCAAAGGCCAGGACGCGGCACGCCGATGCGATAGCCCGACCGCGGCACCGGCGTCATGTTGCAGACGACCAGAATGGGGGAAGCGGCTTCGTCACCGTAGCGCAGGAACGCGAACACCGAGTTCGCCCGATCATCGCCGATCACCCAGCGGAAACCGGTGGATACGCTGTCACGCTGATGCAGCGCCGGCTCGCTCGCATAGATGCGGTTGAGATCGCGCACCAGCCGCTGCACACCGAGCCGGGGCGGATCGCCGAGACCGCCCCAGTCGAGTTCGCCGTCATGGCTCCATTCGTACTCCTGCGCGATCTCGCAGCCCATGAACAGCAGCTTCTTGCCCGGATGCCCCCACATGAAACCGAAATACGCCCGCAGATTGGCGAAGCGCTGCCAATTGTCGCCCGGCATCTTGGCGATCAGCGAGCGCTTTCCATAGACCACTTCGTCATGCGACAGCGGCAGCACGAAATTCTCGGCGAATGCGTAGAGCAATCCGAACGTCATGTCGTTGTGGTGCCACGACCGGTTGACCGAATCTTCCTGCATGTAGCGCAGCGTGTCGTGCATCCAGCCCATGTTCCACTTGTAGGCAAAACCCAGTCCACCCTCGCTGATCGGCCGCGACACGCCTGGCCAGGCGGTGGACTCCTCGGCAATGGTGACCGCACCCGCGCAGCGCTCGCCGACGACGGCGTTGAAGTGGCGCAGGAAGCCGATCGCCTCGAGGTTCTCGCGCCCGCCGTAGACGTTCGGTATCCATTGCCCCTCTTGGCGCGAGTAGTCGCGATACAGCATCGACGCCACCGCATCGACACGCAGGCCATCGACGTGGAAGTGTTCGAGCCAGTAAAGTCCTGACGCGATCAGGAACCCCTGCACCTCGCGGCGGCCCATATTATAGATGTAGGTGTTCCAGTCCTGGTGATAGCCCTCGCGCGGATCCTGATGCTCGTACAGCGCGGTACCGTCGAACCGCGCCATGCCGTGCGCGTCGGTCGGAAAATGCGCAGGCACCCAATCGACGATGACGCCGATATTGGCGCGGTGGCATGAATCGACGAAGCGGGCGAAACCCTCGGGTGGCCCGAACCTGGCGCTTGGCGCATAAAGGCTGAGCGGCTGATAACCCCACGAGCCGCCAAACGGATGCTCGGCCACCGGCATCAGCTCGACATGGCTGAAGCCCATCTCGCTGAGATAGGGTACGAGCCGTTCGGTCAGTTCGTCCCAGTTTGGAATCCGTCCGTCGGGATGGAACCACGATGCGGCGTGCATTTCATAGATCGTGATCGGCGCATCGGTACGATGGCGGCGCCAGCGCTGCTGCATCCATGCTTCATCGTGCCAGACATAGGGTGTCGGATCGACGACGACGGATGCGGTGGCCGGCGGCGCCTCGGTCGCACGCGCCAACGGATCGGCCTTCAACGGCAGGCGTGAGCCATCCGGCCCCACGATCGCGTACTTGTAACGCGCGCCCGATGCGAGGCGAGGGACAAAAACCTCCCAAACGCCAGCGGGAAAACGGAGCCGCATCGGCAGGCGCCGCGAGTCCCACGCGTTGAAGTCGCCGACCACCGACACGGCGCGCGCATTCGGCGCCCAAACGCCAAAGCGCACGCCGCGCACGCCGTCGATCGTTACCACGCCGGCGCCAAGATGCGATGCCAGTTCGAAATGCCGCCCTTCATTGAACAGATGCAGATCGAGTTCGCCCAACAACGGGCCGAAGGAATACGGGTCCTCGATCTCCTGCACGGCGCCCGGCCAGGTGATGCGCAGCAGATAGGGTTCGGCGCTGTCCACCCTACCGACGAACAACCCATGCGGCGCGACCGGCGCCAACCGACCGAGCGAGGTTCCGCCCGTGCGTCCCAGCACCTCGACCTCCAGCGCACCGGGCAGGAAGGCGCGGACGACGCGCCCAATGGCAGTGTCGTGCGGACCCAACACCCCGAATGGATCGCGCAGCGTTCCGTCGGCAAGTGCCTCGGCCACGCCTCGCGGCAGGCCTGGCAGATCGACCATATCGTTCATGATGGCACCTTCTCGCCGATCAATTGCGTGGCCAGCTGCGCCAGCCCGTGCAGCGGCACGTCGATCCAGGTCGGGCGGTTGGCCGCCTCATAGGCAATCTCGTAGCCCGCCTTCTCGAGCAGGAACAGCTGCAGCAGATTCTTCTCCGTTGTCACGTCCTCCGCCGGGAAGGCATCGAGGTAACCGTTGAGGAAGCATTGGGTTCCCCGTTCGACAAAGCTTCGCAGGAATGCGTCGCGGCTTGGGTCGGCAACGTGCGCATGGCTGGCGAGGCTCTTTCTTTTCACCACGGCGGCGGCGTAGTCGAACGAGCGGATCATGCCGGCAACATCGCGCAACCGGTGATTCTTTTCCCGCCGCAACGCCATCGGTTTCGCTGGCTCACCCTCGAAGTCGATGATGTAGACATCGCCATTGGCGACCAGAACCTGACCGAGATGCAGGTCGCCATGAATGCGCGTGAGCGTCGAGCCGGGACCGGATCGCGCAAACTCGTGCACTGTCTCGACAAGCCTCTCGCGCACCGAATTCACAGTGGCAAGGTCCTGCGCCGCCGCTTCGTCCCACTCCTTCTGACCGTCGAGCGCGGCGAATGCCGCAGCCAGCTGCTGCTCCGCCTGCGCTGCCCATTGCTCCGCGGTCTCGAAGCGCGCCGCCTCTGGCGTGAATGACGTATCGTTGGTGTCGCGGGCAAGTATCGCGTGCATCTCCCCAAGACGACGCCCGAGCAGAGTCGCGATCGTGTCGTAGTCCTCGTGCTGTTCGGTCGATGTCGCCTGCGCCTCCTCCGTGCCGGCAGTCAGATCCGACAGGCCGCGCATCAGCAGATCCAATGTCCAGGTCCACGCATCGCCCTGGTTGCGGATGAAACCTTGGGCGATGGCCAGAGCGTGACGGTCGCCGTCGGCATCGACCCGAACGATCTCGCCCAGCAGCGGCGCTATGTTGGCAAAGCCCTGCTCGGTCAGATAGCGACCCATCTCCGCCTCGGGATGCGGTCCTGTCGTGATGCGGCGGAACAGCTTCAGCATCGCGACGTCGCCGATGATCATCGAGGAGTTCGACTGCTCCACCGACAGCCACTTCATCTCGGCGTCAGGCGGAACCGTCGTGTCGGCCATGCGTGAGGTCGGTTCGAAGCGAATTTCGCCTGCCTGCGTGGTGATCGCAGTGCCGTGGGCAAGCCCGGCCATGGCCGCATTGGCGACCTCGGGCAGCGAGAACCCGTCGGTCAGCAGTCCCACATGCGCCCCGCGCCGCACGCGCGCCAGCGCAAGCTGGGCCGGCAGCGGACCGGTCGGCCGCTCCTCCCAGACGATCGCCAGCGGCAGCAGCCAGCGTGCCGTTGCGCCCTGCGTGACGGTTTCGATCTCCGCCAGCAGCAACTCGTTCGCGGCATTCGGCAGCGCGATCAGCGAGGCAAGCCGCACCGACTGCAGCACCTGATCCTTCATCGCGAACCAGCGACGCTTGGCGAGGTAGGCCGGCAGGATCTCACGCTCGAGAATTGCGCGTCCAGTCAGCAGCGCATCACCAAGGCGATTGCGCATAACGATGGTTTGATATTCCGGCATGGGTTCTGGTGCGGGCGTGTGCAACGACGGCCAGCCCGCCTCCTCATCTGCTAAGAGAAACCAATAGAAACCGTAGGGCGGCAGCGTGAGCAGATAATTGAGCTGACCGATCGGTGGAAAGATCGAGCCGCCGTCCAGCTCGATCGGCATCCGCCCGGCGAACTCGGAAAGCTCGAGTTCCACCGCCTGCGGCGTGCGCGCCAGGTTGGCCACGCAGAGGATCGAGCGGTCTTCGTACTCGCGCAGATACGCAAGGACTTTCCGGTTCTTCGGATACAGCAGCCGGAAATTGCCGCGCCCGAACGCACGGTACTGGCGGCGCACCGAAATCGCCCGGCGCGTCCAGTTCAGCAGCGAATGCTGGTCGCTGGATTGCGCCTCGACGTTCACCGACTCGTAGCCGTACAGCGGGTCCATGATCGGCGGCAGCACCAGACGCGAGGGGTCCGCGCGTGAGAACCCGCCGTTGCGATCGGGCGACCACTGCATCGGCGTGCGCACGCCGTCGCGGTCGCCGAGATGGATGTTGTCGCCCATGCCGATCTCGTCGCCGTAATAGATCACCGGCGTGCCCGGCATGGAGAACAGCAGGTAGTTCATCAGCTCAACCCGTCTTCGGTCGTGCTCGAGCAGCGGCGACAGCCTGCGCCGGATGCCGAGGTTGAGCCGCGCGCGGCGGTCGGCCGCATAGGTCTCCCACAGGAAGTCGCGCTCGCTCGATGTCACCATCTCAAGCGTCAGCTCGTCGTGGTTGCGCAGGAAGATCGCCCACTGGCTGTTGGGCGGAATATCCGGCGTCTGGCGCAGAATGTCGGTGATCGGGAAGCGGTCCTCGCGTGCGATCGCCATGTACATGCGCGGCATCAATGGAAAGTGGAACGCCATGTGGCATTCGTCGTCGTCGCCGAAATAGTCCTTGGCATCCTCGGGCCACTGATTGGCCTCCGCCAACAGCATGCGATCGGGATAATGCTGGTCGATTTCGGCGCGAATCCGCTTCAGCGCGGCATGCGTTTCGGGCAGGTTCTCGTTGTTGGTACCCTCGCGCTCGACGAGATACGGCACGGCATCCAACCGCAACCCGTCAACACCAAGTTCCAGCCAGTAGCGCAGGACCGCAAGCACCTCCTTCATCACGCGCGGGCTGTCGAAATTGAGGTCGGGCTGATGCGAATAGAACCGGTGCCAGTAGTAGGCGCCCGCCACTTCGTCGAATGTCCAGTTTGAGCGCAGCGTATCGACGAAGATGACGCGCGTGCCGGCGTATTTGCGATCGTCGTGGGACCACACGTAGAAGTCGCGATACACCGAACCCGGCTTCGCGCGCCGCGCGCGCTGGAACCAGGGATGCTGGTCGGAAGTGTGGTTGACCACCAGTTCGGTGATCACCCGCATGCCGCGCGCATGCGCCGCCGCGATAAAACGCCTGGCATCGGCAAGCGTGCCGTAGTCCGGATGCACGCCGCGATAGTCGCTGATGTCGTAGCCATCGTCGAGGCGCGGCGACGGATAGAACGGCAACAGCCAGATCGTGTTGACACCGAGATCGGCAATGTAGTCGAGCTTGGCGATCAGACCGGGAAAATCGCCGACCCCGTCATTGGTGGAATCGAAAAACGATTTGAGATGCAGTTGATAGATGATTGCGTCCTTGTACCACTGCCTGTCCTCGTTCAGGGTGGGCCGAACCAGGCGCGGCCGGGCAACGGTCATATCCATCACACTGCTCCCGCGGGTGCGATCTGCCAGATCGCGAATGGAAGATCGGCAGGATCGAGGCGGATGCGTTGGTTCTTGCCGGTCCAGACGAAGCGCTGGCCACGCATCAGGTCGGTTGCCGCCAGTGACTCATGGTCCGGCAGGCCCCATTCCCAGAGCGGAATTTCGATTGCCGCCTCCTGCGGGTTGTGTGGATCGAGGTTGACCGCGATCAGGACCATGTCATGTCCCGCGGGCCGTCGCTTGCCGTAGAGCAGTATCTGGTCGTTGAACGCTGGATAGAATGTGACGCCGAGATGGCTCTGCAATGCGGGATTCGCCCTTCGGATCCTGTTGAGTGCGGTGATCTCGCTCACGATGTTGCCCGGCGCCGCGAAATCGCGCACGCGGATCTGATACTTCTCGGAGTCGAGATACTCCTCGCGGCCCGGCAGAGGCGCTGCCTCGCAGAGTTCGAACCCCGAATACATACCCCACAGCCCGGACAGAGTGCAGGCCAGCGCCGCGCGGATCAGGAACCCCGGCCGGCCCGAGGTCTGCAAGGGGATCGGATTTATGTCGGGCGTGTTGACGAAAAAGTTCGGCCGGAAGAACTCGCGCACCGGAGGCGCATTCAGCTCGGTGAGATACTCGGTGATCTCCTGTTTGGTGTTGCGCCAGGTGAAGTATGTGTAGGACTGGGTGAAGCCGATCTTTGCCAGCCGGTACATCAGCTTTGGCCGGGTGAACGCTTCGGCCAGGAAGATCACATCGGGATGCCGTCCGCGGATGTCGCCGATCATCCATTGCCAGAACGGCAGCGGCTTGGTGTGCGGATTGTCGACGCGGAAGATGCGCACGCCCTGGTCGGTCCAGAACTGCACCACATCGCGCAGCGCAATCCAAAGCCCCGGCATCGCCGCATCCGCGTAGAAATCCGGATTGACGATGTCCTCGTATTTCTTCGGCGGGTTCTCCGCGTAACGCAGCGATCCGTCGGGACGCCAGCGGAACCAGTCCGGGTGTTCGCGCAGCCACGGATGGTCCGGCGAGCACTGAACGGCGAAATCGAGCGCGATCTCCAGTCCGTTGTCCTTCGCCGCCGCGATCAGCGCGCGGAAGTCGGCTAATGAGCCGAGCGCCTTGTGTATAGCGTCGTGCCCGCCGTCAGGACCGCCGATCGCATAAGGGCTGCCGACGTCGTCCGCTTCCGCGCGCAGCGCATTGTTGCGGCCCTTGCGATTGGTCGTGCCGATCGGATGGATCGGCGGGAAGTACAACACATCGAAACCCATGGCGCGGATCGCGGACAAGCGCCCGATCACGTCGGCGAATGTGCCGTGACGCGCCGGATCGCTCGTGGCCGACCGTGGAAACATCTCGTACCAGCTTGCAAAGCCAGCCTGCGGGCGATCCACATCGATCGGAATTTCCGGGGCGTGACGGCAGGCGAATGGCCGCTCATCGGCCGCACGCATCGCATCCGCCGCCTCCGGCGAGAGCAGGATCGCGATCTGCTCCGGGGCCGACGCCGACTTCAACCGATCGGCGATGCGCAGCAGGTCGGCCCTGACCTCGGCCGACGAACGGGTCGCGGCCGTCCGCAGCATGTGCCGGCCTTCCTCGACCTCCAGCGCGACATCCTGTCCAGCTTCATGCTTGGCAGCCATGTCGTGCCGGAACGTGCCCCAGACATCCCACCAGGCTTCGGCGGTGAAGCAGTGCCGGCCGATCCGGTCGGGAACGAAACTCGCCTCCCAGCGATCGTTCACGATCAGGCGCATCGCGACGCGGTGCCATCCCGCTTCGTCATCGGCGTGCCAGAGAAGTTCTGCCGCGAGCACTTCGTGCCCATCGGCAATGATGTCGGCGCTGACCATCACCGGCTCGCCCACAAGCCGCTTAACCGCAAGATTGCCATAGGGCACCGAAGGTGCGAGCGCCTCGATGGCAATCCGCGTGGTGACCGCCGCCACCGGATCGGGGACGCTGGCGGCGCAGTCTGGTTGGATTACCGGTGCGCTGGGCGCATAGGCGAGCACACGAACCTCGCCGGGCGCCATCAGTGTCGGCAACTCCGGTGCGTCGAGCGGCTCCGGCATTGCGAATGCGGCTCCCGCCTGCGGCGGCAGCGGTGACAGCGACAGGTCGAGCTGCGCGCTTCGGCCGATATCCGGATTGACCAGCAGGACCACGGCGCGGGATGCCTCCCTGACATCCGGCGCATCGACGCGCAGCAAAGCCGTCACGGGATCCCGCGGGCTGGTCAACGCCCGCAACTCGCCATCCACGCGACGCGCGGCCACACAGTCCACCAGTGCATTGGCTGCCCTCACATCGTCGCTCAGATCGGCAGGCGCTTCGTCGCGGGCGCGATCGAAATCTTGCGGCCCGGCGAGTGCGGCATCGAAACCGCGGCGCGTGGCGTACTCGAAACCCATCGGGACAAAAATTCCGCTCGCCGAGGCCGCGGCAAGGCGCAGCGCCAGCCGACAGGCCGTGGCAACGTCGCTGCCAGGTTCCAGCCGGGCCGCCCGCCGGTCGAAGAAAGACGGCTCCGGTGAAGCGACGGCCGGTGCGATACGGCGCAGCGCATCGGCCTCGTCCACCAGCCAGCTCGCGCGTCCGTCCCACCACGCGAGCGAGGAACATACGTGATCGAATCCGACGCCTTCCAGGCGGGGCAGGGCCACGCGCTCCACGTCCGGCGTCCAGGCGAGAAAACGGCATTGCGGCGCCCGCGTCCGGATGGCATCGATGATCTGCCGCCAGACAGGTGGCGGAACACGATCCGGCTCCAGGCAACGGAAGCCGGCGACGCCCGCCTGCACCAGGCGTTCAAGCCGGTCCAGCCACCATGCGGACATCGCTTCGGCGGTCTCGGTCTGCTCCAGGTTCGCATAGGCGACATCCAGCCGGTACGGCGCTCGCCGCGGATTCGGCAGCGCACCGCAGCCGCCCGTGGAGAACCATCGCTCCTTGCGCCGGCGGATGGCGGCATCGATCGCGACCCGGTCGATGGCGAGATCCAGCCAGATCCGCAACCCCTGCTCGGCCGCTTCCCGCGTCATCCAGGCGATGCCCTCATCGGCGGAGCCCTGCCAGTCAAGGGCCGGGTGCAGGGCCTCATGATCGGCGGTGATGAAGATGTCCCCGCTGGCGCCCGGGGCGAATGGCGGCGCGACACACACGGTGTCGAACCCCATCGCGCCGGAGCGTGCGAAATGGTCAGACCACTCAGAAAGCTTCCCGGCGACCAGCGGGTGCAGGTGGTAGATCTTAGGTGCCATGCCTCACGCGGTTCCGGTTGGTCATGCCGCCGCCCGCGTTGCCTTGCGAATGCGTCGGAATGAACGATGGCCTATCCAGTTTGGGGCATGTGGGCCATAGGCACTCTAGCGTTTGCCGCCCCAGGCATTCACTTAACCGGGAGCCAAGCAAGGTCTCAACTATCCGTGAAGCAACCTCGGGGACTTTTCGGTGTCCGCACCGGGCGCGCCATCCCCGCCGTCCTCAGGACCCGAGGGGAAAAAACCGATTCATTTCTGGACGCGCCTCATGCTCCCTCGTCATGGCCGGCGAAGGCCGGCCATCCACGTCTTCGCTGCCAACACAAAGGAAAGACGTGGATGCCGACCTGCGTCGGCATGACATCTGGAAGCGACCGTTGCACCACGTGGAGCACTTATTTCCCAGCGAATCCTTAGCGCGGTGGCACACCGTTGGTTCCAGCGTGGGGGCGCACGTTCGGGAGCACCCGATGCCGGTCTGCATGCGAAGGTCGAATGCTCGCTCCGCCCTGGTCGAGCGCGGCCATCGGTTGTCAGACATCCTCCCGCAGGGCCGTCAGCCTGAGGGCGGCGAGGCCGACCAGTTCCGCCTGGCGCTGCGTGCCGGTCTTCTCGAACACGTGGCGCAGATGCGTGCGCGCAGTGGCGAGCGAGACGCCGAGGCGGCCGGCCGCGGCCTGAAGCCCGTCGCCCTTGACGATCTCGGCCAGGAACGCCGCTTCGGCGCGCGTGAGGTTGAAGCGCCGGCGCTGCGCATCGCTGGAGGCGCGATTGTCGCGCTCGGGGTCGGTGATGAACAGCACCGCCGCCGGGCGGTGTGGCACGATCCAGGCGACCTCGCCATGCACCGGCACAGCCAGCACCGACAGCGGCGCCCGGCCGTTGCCGCGAGGCAGCAGGCAGCGCCCGCCTGCATCCGGCAGTCCGTCGCCGTTGCCGCGACCGGCGATCAGACGGCGTAACGTGGCGGTGGCGCCCGGCGTCGCGGCGGCAAGGCCGTCGCGGTCGCGCACCACCCCGTCGCCGCTGGCCAGCAGCTCTTCGGCAGTGCGGTTGGCGAACATGATGCCGGAGCCCCGGTCCACAATGACAACACCGTCGCGCAGCCGGTCGAACACCGCGGCCGAGCTCGCACGCTGCATCTCGAGCGCGGACAGGCGGAGCTGGAGCTGCACCGAGCGCTGGATGTGCGGCACCAGCGTCGCAAACAGCCGCGTCTCCTCCCCGTCGAACGACCCGTGGCTGAACGAGCGGCACGTACTCAGAACGGTCGAATAGGCGCCCTCGACCAGCACGTTGACGCCGAGTGCATTCTCCAGGCCCTGCGGTGCCGCCCACTCGTGATAGAAGTCGGTGCGGACGAATTCATCGCGTGGCACGAACGTTTCCGCGGCGAAGACCTCGCCGACCGGGGTGGGGCCGCTGCGCTGCCAGTGCAGGTTGCGGGTCGCCCAGCCCTCCTCGACATAGCGGCGCAGGTAGTCCGGATCATGCCGGGGCGCAACGATGCCGAATTCGCCCGTCACGCAGTTCGCCGTGCCGAGTGAGGCGACCGTCGCGCCGGTGGTGTCGGCGATCTGGTTGAGCACGTCGGGCCAGCCGGTCGGATCGACCGCTGCATCGAAGATCCGTCCGGCCAGCTCCAGGAGCTGTTGCGCGCCATCGGCAGCCCACCGGTTTCGTACTGTGCCGTCACGGCTTTTGCCATTTCCCCGTCCATTCACGGCCACGCCCCCGTGTCTGATCGCGGTTTTGTAACGTCGTGTTACTAGCGGCGGAAGACCGGGGGCGGCGTCGCCTCGGGTGCAGGACAGGTCACATGACCGCGAGCACCCCTCCGGCATCAGCCGAACGGCTGACGACAGGAACGCTGGCGGAAAGCAGGCTCGGTCTGAGGCAGGGCTGGCAGCGACACCGTGGACTCGGCCCTGATGTGACGCCCGATGTCATAACGCGAACATCTTCGACAGGGCGTCAAATGAACGAGCCGCCGACTGGTCAACTCCGACAGGAACACCGCCCATGAAAATCGGAAACCTGTTCATCATCGGCATCGGCTACCTGCTTGTTGCAGCGTCGGCCGTCGCCGCGCCCCCTCCAGGTGCAGACATGACGTTGGCACCGTGGTTCCACAGTTTGCGCGTGCCAGGCACTCGAAACCTATGCTGTGACGCCTCCGACTGCCGCCATTACCCGGTGCGTGCGGACGGGACTCACTATCAGGTGTTCTTTGACAACCGCTGGCTGATCGTGCCGACCGAGGCAGTGTCGGACAGGGCTGACAATCCCACGGGAGACTATGTCACCTGCATCCAACGCGATCATTGGACTAACGGTGAGCCAGACGGCCCTCGCATCCTATGCCTGATCACGGCGCCCCGAACGTAACAGCGACGGCGTGGCGCGGGCGAGAACCGGAGGGGCGTGTTTACTCTCCGTCACCACGCAAACCGTCACGGTATGGGCAGAGGGGAGAACATCATCATGACACGTTCGCGTCCCGTTTCGCGTCGCACGGTGTTGAAGCTCGGCGCCGGGGCGGCGGCACTGCCGCTCGCGAATATCGGCCTGGCGGGCGAGAACCACGTGCTGCGGTTCATCCCGACCCTCGATTTGACGGTGCTCGATCCGCACTGGTCCCCCACCTATGTCACCCGCGACCATGGCTACCTCGTGTTCGACACGCTGTTCGGGACGGACAACGCGTTCCAGCCTCAGCCGCAGATGGTGGAAGGCACGGTCACCGACCCAGACGGGAAGCGCTGGCCGCTGACGCTGCGGGAAGGATTGAAGTTTCACGATGGTGAGCCGGTTCTGGCACGCGACTGCGTCGCCAGCATCGGCCGCTGGGGTCGGCGCAACTCGTTCGGCCAGACACTCATGGCGGCAACCGACCAACTTTCCGCCGCCGATGACCGGACCATCGTGTTTCGACTGAAGAAGCCGTTCCCGCTGTTGCCGAATGCACTCGGCACATTGACCACACCCATGCCGGCGATACTGCCGGAGCGGCTGGCGAAAACCGACGCCTTCACACAGATCAAAGAAGCCGTCGGCAGCGGTCCATATCGTTTCAAGGCCGATGAACGCATGGCCGGCGCGCGCACGGTCTATGAACAATTCGCGGACTACCAGCCGCGCGCACATGGCCTGCCCGAGAGGACGGCAGGTCCCAAGATCGCCCACTTTGCGCGCGTGGAATGGACCGTGACCCCCGATGCTTCCACTGCTGCGGCCGCATTGCTGAAAGGCGAGCAGGACTGGTGGGACTTTGCTCCTGCCGACCTGCTGCCATTGCTGCGGCGCAGCCATGACATCGATGTCGCACTTCTGCAGGAGTCGGGCAACGTGAGCCTGCTGCGCCTGAACCACCTGCGCCCTCCATTCGACAACCCTCGTATCCGGCGAGCCTTGTTGGGCGCCGTGAGCCAGGAGGATGCCGCAATCGCGGTTGCCGGTGCTGATCCATCGCTCTGGCGCACGGGCATCGGATACTTCCCTCCTGTCTCCCCAATGGCGAGCACGGCCGGGATGGAAGCACTGACCGGGCCGCGCGACCTTGGTCGCGTACGGCGGGAGATTGAAGCCGCCGGCTACGCGGGCGAGCGTGTCGTCCTGCTGGCCGCCGGGGATTCTCCTGAGGGTTTGAGAAGGTCAACCGTTCTGGCCGACTTGATGAAGCACGTTGGGCTGGCGGTCGATTTCCAGGTATCCGACTGGGGCACGATGATGCAACGCATATTCAAGAAGGATTCCGTCGATCAGGGCGGCTGGAGCTGCGCCACCTGGAGCTTGGTGGCAACGGACATGATGGACCCGGCCGTGAACAGCTATCTGCGTGGGAATGGCACCGATGCGCGCCCCGGTTGGCCTACCAGCACCCGGCTGGAGGAGCTGAGAGATATGTGGCTGGACGCGCCAGATCTCGCCACTCGGCAGCGGATCGCCAGCGAAATCCAACTCCAGGCATTCCAGGATGTGCCTTACATCCCGCTCAGCCTGGATTACAGGTTCGCGGCCTACCGCAAGGATCTGGTCGGCGTGCTTGCGGGCTTCCCGGTATTCTGGAATGTCCGCCGCCCTATCGCGTAGTCTGTTTGGTAAGATTGCCGGTGGTCGTCCGGCGCGAATCGACGGCACTCGCGAACGAGTTCCACGAACCATCCGGTGCCGAACTGAAACGAAAATCAAGCATATCTCAAGCCCCCCTCAAGCCCATCCGGGGGACTCCATGGCGGAAGAAGGACATCAGTCGGCACCGGGTGGCGGAAACAGGCGTATGGTCATCCCGCCGAAGGGTGGCTTCGGGAGGAGGCAAACCACAATGAACGAAGCAGACCTGCGTGGCCTGATCGAGGACGTGCGCCGCGGTAAGCTGTCCCGGCGCGCATTCACCCGCGCCATGATCGCGGTCGGCCTCACGGCGCCAATGGCGGTCCAGATGCTGGCGTCGTCCGGCGTTGCGATGGCGGCCGAGCAGCCATTCTACCGGCCGGCGCGGCGTGGCGGCGGCGGGGCGCTGAGGGTGCTGTGGTGGCAGGGCCCGACGCTGCTCAACCCGCACTTCGCGGTTGGCCTCAAGGACGTGGACGGCTCGCGCATCTTTTACGAACCGCTAGCCACTTACGGCCCCGATGGCAGCCTGGTCCCGGTGCTCGCCGCCGAAATTCCCAACGTGGACAACGGCGGCCTGGGCGAAGATGGCAAGTCGGTTACCTGGCGGCTGAAGCAGGGCGTGACGTGGCACGACGGAAGACCCTTCACCGCCGACGACTGTGTCTTCACCTGGGAGTATGTGACTGATCCGGGGACCGCGGCGATCTCGATCGGCAGCTACCAGGACATCAATGTCGTCAAGCTCGATGATTACACGATCCGTGTCGAGTTTCCGAAGCCGAGGCCGTTCTGGGCCGAGGCGTTTGTGGGACTGCGCGGCATCATCCCCAGGCACGCGTTCGCGCCGTACAAGGGTGCCAACTCGCGCGAGGCGCCGGCGAACACCGCGCCTGTCGGCACAGGTCCGTACGTGTTCGTGGACTTCAAGCCCGGCGATCTGATCAAGGGCAGGCTCAATCCGACCTACCACATACCCAACCGGCCGCACTTCGACACGATCGAACTGAAGGGCGGCGGCGACGCGGTATCGGCGGCTCGCGCGGTGCTGCAAACCGGCGAGTACGACTTCGCCTGGAACCTGCAGGTCGAGGACGAGATCCTGAAGCGTCTCGAGGCAAGCGGAAAAGGCCGCGTCGCGATCAATCCTGCCGGCCTCACCGAGGTAATTCTGCTTAACAACACCGACCCGTGGACTGAGGTTGATGGCGAGCGCTCGAGCATCAAGACGAAACACCCGTTCCTGACCGACCCCGCCGTCCGCGATGCATTGAACCTTCTCGTGGATCGTGCCGCGGTGCACCAGCACATCTACGGCCGCACCGGTGTCGACACCGCCAACGTCATCAATGGACCGGCGCAGTTCGTCTCGCCCAACACGCGCTACGAGTTCAGCATCGACAAGGCGAAACGGCTGCTAGAGGAGGCGGGATGGAGGCCGGGCGCCGACGGTGTGCGGGAGAAGAACGGAGTGAAGCTGAAACTGGTCTATCAAACCTCGACCAACGCGCTGCGGCAGAAGAACCAGGCGATCGTCAAGCAGGCCTGCCAGAAGGCCGGGATCGACATCGAGATCAAGTCCGTTGTCGCGTCGTCGTTCTTTTCTTCCGACGTCGCGAACCCGGATACCTCGGCGCATTTCACCAGCGATCTGGAGATGTACAGCATCGTCATGACGTATGCAGACCCACGCGTTTACATGCGGCAGTTCCTGTCCAGCGAGGTGACGAGCAAGGCGAACAAGTTCCAGGGTCGCAATTTTACCCGTTGGCAGAACGCCGAGTTCGACCGGCTCTATGAAGCGAGTGACAGCGAACTCGACCCAGTCAAGCGGGGCGCGCTGTTCATTGCCATGAATGATCTGTTGATCAGGAACGTCGTGGTCATCCCGGTGGTGGCACGACGCGACGTAACGGCGCTCGCGAACAATCTCCATGCGCCGCTGAGCGGCTGGGATACCAACATGTACGCGCTGCACGACTGGTATCGCGACGCGTGAGATAGGTCTAGTCGCTCATTCTTCTGGGAGGCCCATTTCACGAGCGGCGTCGTAGCAGCGCTCACGCCAGGCAAGATAGCGCGGCTCGTCTGAAAGCACGTTCTCCCTCCATTTGGTGATCGTGAGATTCGGAAGTGCACGCTTCATTTCGGCGAAAGCGGCATGAGCCTCCGCAACTCGGTCTATGAGGCGGGAAGCGCAAGCAAGATAGAGCAAGCAAATACCCCAACCTGGAAGACCCAGAGTGGCTCTTCGATACAAATCGGTACCCGCCTCAAAATCACCCATCCACATACGAATATGGCCGGCAATGGCATTCCACTTGGGGATTTCTCGGTCCTTGGGGCTCCGCTGCAGCGCTTCCTGAATATTTGCGAGGCCTTCCTCGTGGTAACCGATAAGCCCTTTCGAGAAGCCAATTCTTACGTATGAGTCCACATCGTTCGGATTCAATCGAAGTGCGGCCTCATATTCGACAATCGCCTCCCTGTTTTTCTTCCGCAACCGGAGAACGTCAGCCCTTGCTCTGTGCACCAGATAGGTCGCTGGCGCGACACCAAGTACGCGGTCAATCATTAATTCGGCGTGACGAAGTTGCTCGGCGCGATCAGCGCTTAGGAGATCAGCCGCCTCGGCTATATCTATGAGAGCCAGCCAAGTCAGTGCGGTGACATTTTCCGGATCAATCTGCAACGCGGCCTCCAGCAGGCTTCGAACGTCGTCGCAGCGCTCCCTCGTGGCAGGCAGGCTGTTCCAACTGGCCAACGCCCGCAGGACGTAGTCAATGGCCTCGGGGTTGTCCGGCCGTTCGCGCAGGGTCCGCCTATTCTCCCAAACTGGGAGCCCCGAATAGACAGACCTCCATACATGGGTCGCCACTGCATCGCGGAGACCCACAATATTAGAAAGCTCGCCGTCGAACCGATCCGCCCAGAGATGTGCGCCGTTCTCCGCATCGATCATCTGAGCATTTACTTGCACCGCTGTGCCGAACCGCTGGAGGCTGCCCTCCAGCACGTAGCGAACTCCCAGTTCGCGCCCTACCTGCCTGATGTCGACCGCCCTCCCCTTGTAGGCGAACGCAGTGCCACGCGCGATGACGAAGCTCTGGGGAATCAGCGATAGATCCGTTGTCAGATTCTCGGTGATACCATCGGCAAAATACTCCTGCTCCGGATCGCCGCTCAGATTGTCAAACGGCAGCACCACGATTGAAAGGCGGGGCGCCTCGGGTCGCGCGCGTCGCGCCTGCTCGGCGATGCTGCGATCGATGTGGCCCGCTGCACGGTGCGCTGCATCTTCCTCGGCGACCTCACCGATAAACCGGAACCCCCTGCGCGGCACGGTGCGGATCAGGCGCTGGGCCTCGCCGCTGTCGCCCACTGCCTTGCGCGCGGCGTTGATCCGGCTGGTCAGCGTGGAGTCCGAGACAATCCGGCCAGCCCACACTGACTCCAGCAGTTCGTCCTTGCTCACGACCCGGTCGCGGTTGCAGATCAGGTGCACCAACAGGTCAAACACCTGCGGTTCCAGCGCCGCCGGCTCGCCGCCCCGCCAAAACTCGCGGCGCGTGACGTCAAGCACATAATCAGAGAAGCGGAATCGCACCCTGCCTACCCCGTTTCGGCGGCCCTGGTGCCGATCTCAAACGAAAATCAAGGAAATCTCAAGGTTACCTCAAGGGTCCCCGGAGGACTTGCGGTGGCAGGAGGCCCAACATGCGCACGGGAGCCATACCGGATTGGTCGGCCGTCCAAAAGCGCCTTGGACTGCAACTGAGAAAAACCGGCGGAAGCAGAGTTGGCATGATCGTGCGTGGCAACCCGAACGCAGCCATACCGGAGGTGCCACCAATGCGCCTCCAGCGCCACGCCGCTGTGTCTCCTGACTTCGCCGCCGCTTGCCGCTTCGGGGTCGCCCACCATCTCACACCCGCCCATCCGTCCGACCCAGCGTCCGCGGCACCGTTCGATCCCACGCGCTTAGCTTGGCCTTGAGGTTCGACGTGCGACCCGGACAGGTCCCCAGAACGGGAGGTAGTGCCCTGAACAAGCATGCAATAGTGCGAGGCAGCGCGGAGGCAAGCTACCCGGATGCCATGGCTGCCCGGGGGGTGCTCCCTGCCGTCGCGGCGGCCGACACGGTCGGGCAGGTTCATCTTCAAACCGTCCGGCCGCCGGCGTTCGTCGATGACGTCGCCGCGTTGATCGCCAGACATGGCATGCTCGGCTGCCTGCCCGAAGGCGACCGTCAAGAACTGCTGCGGTGGTCCACTATTCGCACCCTTGGGGAACGCAAGTGCATCTTCAGGCGCGGCGATCCCGGGCACACCGTGATCGTGGTACTGGCCGGCTACGTGAAGCTGTCCTCGCTGGCAGCTGACGGGCGCGACGTCGTTCTCGAGATCGTTTGTCCCGGCGGGTGCTTCGGCGAACTAGCTGTTCTCAATAACGCGCCGCGCGCCGCCGACGCGACCACAATCTCGCGGTGCCGTTTGCTGGCGATCGATGGCCGGCAGTTCCTACAGGTCATGGGGCGCAGCCTCGAAGGGATGCGGGCGGTCATGACGCTGATCAGCCGGCGCTTGCGGGCTGCAACGCAGCGCATCATGGACATTGTCGCATTGCCGGCGACGGCGCGCGTGGCGAAAGCCCTGCTGGAACTGGCCGAACTGCACTGTGAGACAGCGCGAAATGGCGCCCGCATCGCGTTGCGGATATCGCAGGCCGAGCTCGGCGGCATGACGGACTTGACGCGGGAAAGCGTCAACAAACAGCTCGCGGCGCTGCGCGACGCCGGTTTGATTTCACAATCCGGAGGTTCCGTGACCCTGTTCGATATCGCGGCGCTCGATGCAGTGTCCGGCGCTCACGGCGACGACGACGCACCCGGGTCATCGTTCTGCCGGCCGAACTCCCTGCGGCTCTAGTCATTTAAGGAAGGTCTGTCTTCGCTTGGCGTGCAGGTTCATTGATTTGATCAGAATTTTTCCGGCGCGCCGTGCTGATCGCGCCGGCCGCGGCCAGCGCGACGCGGTCGGTGCTGCCGGGCGCCGGTTTCGATGCGGCGCAGACCACGCTGACCGCGGTGAAGCGCAAGGACCCGCTGGTGTTCCTCGGCAGCTACACCCACAGCTTCAACCTGGCGACGCAGCGCGGCGGCTTCGCGATCGCACCGGGCGATGCCAACGGGTTCAGCTTGCAGACGCTGCTGGCAGTCAGCCCCGACGTGTCGCTGAGCACCGCGTTCGTGGTGAGCTTCGCCGGCGACAGCCGGGTGAACGGGCGGAAGGTCGAGGCGTCGGGCCAGACGGTCGGCATTCTTCAGTTCGGCGCATCGATCGCGCTGTCGGACGCCGTGCTGCTGATCGCGACGGTGGGCGCCGGGCTGACGCAGGCGACACCGGACTTCCTGTTCGGCGTGGCGATGCCGGTGCGGTTCTAGACAGCCCTGGCAATGCAGTTCCCTACGGCCTTTGCCAATGCATCTTGGTTGATTGGCTTTGCCAGACGTTCGATTCCGGCAGCCGTTCCGGGAAGCACGGCATAACCTGTCATCAACAACACCGGTAGTCGCGGCCGAGTGCGATGCAGCTCTCCAGCCAGCTCAACACCAGTCATCCCCGGCATGGCATAGTCTGTAATGACAAGATCGACCTGCACGCCGTCACGGAGTAGTCCCAGCGCTTGTTGGCCGGCATCAGCCTGCATCGCAGTGTAGCCGAGGTCTTCCAGCATGGCAGCAGTGCTTGTCAAGACGAGTTGGTCATCGTCCACCACCAGCACAGTGCCATGACGTGGGTCCTGCGTCCGCTGAATCTCACGCGCCGGAATCGCGGGGGCAGTGATCGTCTGCGCCCGCGGAAGCCAAAGCTCAGCAGTAGTGCCAACACCCTTCTCGCTATGCAGCAGGAACCGCCCGCCCGACTGTGCAACGAAGCTATGCACCATGGACAGACCAAGCCCTGTACCCCTCCCAATGCCTTTGGTCGTGAAGAACGGCTCCATTGCCCTGGCCAGAGTCGCCTCGTCCATGCCTTCGCCCGTATCCATTACACTAAGCACCACGTAACTACCGGGCGCCAACCCGTCTGCCGCTCGCCGGTGCACTTCCTCCTGCCGCGCAGCGATCGTTATGTTTCCGCCTTTCGGCATGGCGTCCCGAGCGTTCACCGCTAGATTCAGCACAGCCAGCTCCAATTGATTCGCGTCGATCTCGATTGGGGCAACGATCTTTGGAAAGCGCGTGACGATGCCTACACCCGGACCGAGCGAGCTGCCCAGGAGCGCGGACATCCCGTTGATCAATCCCGGCAGGTCGAGGACCTCAGGCATGAGGGCCTGGCGGCGCCCGAAAGCGAGCAGACGTTGCGTCAAGGCGGCACCGCGTTCCGCGCCCTGAGTAGCGGTTTCCAGCAATCGTGTGGCCCTCGGGTCATCTGCCGGAATGGATTTTCGAAGCAGAGCCAGGCTACCCAGAATGGCGGTAAGCAGGTTGTTGAAATCGTGCGCGATCGCGCCGGTCAGATGGCCAACTGCCTCCATCTTCTGGGCATGACGCAAGCTGGCCTCGGTGGCAAGACGCTCTGTTACTTCAGCCTGCAGGTTTTCCTTGGCCGCAATCAGGTCGCGTGTTCGCTCCGCCACGTCGACGCGCAGCTGTAGCGTCTCGCCGAAGTACTTGCTTGAGTGCCGACTGGTCACCACGAGTGCCGCGAGAAACACGACAATCATCGCGGCGGCCGCCGCAAGATGCGCCGATCCGTCTAGCGCAAATCGGATCGCAAGGGGAAGCCCGGCGGGCACGATGAAGGCGAGGGCTGTCGGCAGGTGCGGATAGTGCAGCGATGCGGCACCGGCGCACATGCCACCGATCAGGAAAACCCAGAATAGCTGGTCGATCTCCGAATTAGGCAGGAGCAGGACCGAACCACCGCCCCACAGTAAACCTGAGGCAAGAGCGCCACACGTGCTGGCCAAGGCCCAGCGGCGATATTGTCCGGGCGTGGGTCCAGCATGTCGGTGCGCCCGCCACAGGGCCAATCGACCCGCCGTAACGAGGACAGCCACCGCCAACCACGCATAAACCCCCCTAACTGGCTCTGTAGCCGTGAGCACGGCCGCCATCAGCGTTGCGTTCGCCAACGTAACGAGCGCAGCGACTGGTATCTGTTCAAATGCAGCCTTCACCCTCTCGCTGGTGATTTCCGCTTCATCGGGATGCTCTCGGCTGGCTCGGCGCATAAACGAGGACGACCTTGTGCGGGATAGAATCAGCGGCAGGCATGATATCGCCTTGATGTCGTTCTCGTAGCACAAATTGGAGCTACTGGACACGGATACGGCTATCTTGATGCCCGCTCGACGCCATTCTTATAAGATGGCGGTATCCGGCGTCCCCAGGACAAGCCGGGGCCGACACGAACACAAACCGATATTAAAGGAAAAATGTCGCAACAGCCGAATTGGTTATGATTGTGTAACCGCACATCTGCAACCTTTACGCGTGTCCCGTGCAGCTGGCTGAGCGCCTACTTGGGTCATCGCCGGCCTGCCGTCAGTGACCAACCGCGCAGCAAGCTGGAAACCACCTACCACCGCACCAACAAAGCCATAAAAAATGTCGTCGATCTGCGTTGCCGCGTGACGTCCGCATCGCAATTGCAATTGTCGGACTCAGCTAGTTTGCGATTCACCCGGGTAGAATCTAGGGGAGGCCAGAATGCACAGTGACAAGTTGACCCGACGAATGTTGCTGGGGAGCGCCGGCGCCGGACTTGCGCCGCCCGCGCTCCTGTGCTCGGCACGGGCCGCAACCCCCACCAACATGGTCGTGATGGCGAAGTCCATCAAAGACATCGGCGGCGTTACGAGACGATGCTGCTGCGGTTCATAAAGCGTGCGCCCTGTGCGATGGTTCTGAAGCAGACCGAGGTGTCGGGCCTGCGCAAGGGCGTGGCCGGCCTGCGGGTCGGCCTGAATGCGGACTACGTACAGTGATCTAACCAAGCGCTGAGGTGTAAGATGCACAGGACGCTGCTCGGCACCTTCCTCGCCACGATCGTGCTCACCGGGACTGCATCGGCGGGGGCGACGCCGAAGCACGGCGGCGTCCTCACCTACATGATCCCGGCCGACGCGCCGCCCAGCCTCGACGGGCACCGGGAGAACACGTTCGCCACGGTCCACGCGACGGCGCCCTTCTACAGCGTGCTGATCCGGCTCGATCCCGAACATCCGGAGGACACGACCAGATTCGTCTGCGACATCTGCGCCGAGATGTCGGCAGGCGACGGCACGACCTATACGTTCAAGATCCGTCGCGGCGTGAAATGGCACGACGGCTCTCCGCTCACTGCCGAGGATGTTGCCGTGAGCTGGGAACACATCATCCATCCGCCCCCCGGCTACATCAGTGCACGCGCCAACTGGTACGAGATGGTGGACAGCATCGCGGTGCCCGATCCGGACACGGTGGTGTTCCACCTGAAGTTCGCCACGCCGACCTTCCTGCCGGCGCTCGCGAGCCCGCACGCCTACATCTACAAGAAGGACATTCTGGCCAAGGACCCGCACTGGTATGAAAAGAACGTCATGGGCAGCGGGCCATTCAAATTTGCTGCCTACGATGTCGGCCAGTCGATCAAGGGCGATCGCAATCCCGACTACTACCGCGAAGGGCTGCCCTATCTGGATGGATTCGTCGCGATCTTCGCCGACAAGCAGGCGGTTCGCGTCGAGGCGATCCGCGCCGACCGTGCGGCGACGGAATTCCGCGGCCTGCCGCCGTCGACGATCGAGCAGCTCAGGAAGGAACTGAGCGACAAGATCACCGTGCAGGAGAGCGACTGGAACTGCAGCAACCTGGTCACGCCAAATACGCGGCGCGCGCCGTTCGACGATGTGCGCGTGCGCAAGGCTCTGCTGCTGGCGATCGACCAGTGGCACGGCGCGCCGGCGCTGTCGAGGATCGCCAACGTGCGCACCGTCGGCGGCATCGTGTTTCCCGGCTCGCCGATGGCGGCGACCAAGCAGGAGCTGCAGCAGATGGCCGGCTTCTGGCCCGACATCGAGAAGTCACGCGCCGAGGCGAAGCGGCTGCTCAGGGAGTCGGGGCATGAAAACCTGAGCTTCGAGCTGCTGAACCGCAATATCGATCAGCCGTACAAGTATGTCGGTACGTGGCTGGTCGATGAGTGGAGCAAGATCGGCGTCAAGGCGACGCAGAAGATGGCGCCCACCGGTCCATGGCTCGACGCGATGCGCACCGGCAATTTCGAGGTCGTGGTGGAGGCCAACTGTAACGGCGTGGTCAATCCGGTGATGGACACGCAGAAATACCTGCCCCACACGGCATATGCGCTGAACTACGGCGGCTACGACGACCAGGTGCTGAACGACACCTACGAGAAGCTGCTGCGCGAATCCGATCCGGCCGGCCAGCGTGCGCTGATGCGTGCCTATGAGACACGCGTTGTCGATACCATGGCCTACGAGTGGCCGATGCTGTGGTGGAATCGGATCTTGCCCGCTCGGTCGTATGTACACGGCTGGAAGATCGGCCCGAGCCACTACGTGAACCAGGATCTGGCGACGATCTGGCTGGATAGGTGAGGCGGCGGCGGACCTCAGGATCCGCACTCGCCGCAGGCTGCCACTGCACCGTTAGTCACACTTTCGCGAGTGACGCGCGATATCAGCCGAACGGCTGATGTCAGGAGCGGCGAACGGACAGCATCGTGTCATGGCCGGCCAACGTCCGCTACCGGCCCCGAGGCCCGGCCGGGTCATCGGATTCTAACTGCGATCGGATGAACGGGTTGAACCGAAGTCGACAACTCCGGCCCGAAAACGTGCCGCACAACCGCACACCGACGGGAAGGGCTGGGTCTCGCAAACCAACGACAAAAGGGATCGATAAATGGCAAGTCATGCAACGACGTTAAAATTGCCGGGTCATTCGGCCTCGGACGACAACCTGCCAACGATAGGAGAGAACGCCCCGGCGAGGACCCGCAGCGTGACGACCCCGGCAATTGCCGCCGCGTTGTCGCTGCTGATCAGTGTCGGCAGCGGTCACCGCGCCGCCGCGGATTTCCTCGATATCGACGATGCCGGCGACAACACCATCAAGCACATCGACTTCGACACAGGCCAAGTCTCCACCTTCGGCAGCATGGCGGCCAATGGCCTGAAAGCGCCCGCGGGCATAGTGATCGATCCCGCGGGAGACGTGCTGGTGTCGAACCAGAACGCCAACACCGCCAAGAACGGCACTATCCTTCGGTACAGCCCAGCAGGCGACCGCCTGGACGCAGTGGTCCTGGCCAACGACAAGGCCGCACCGGCGGCCCCACGCGGCATGATCCTGCTGAACGGCTTCATTTACGTGGCCGATTTCAGCTCGGAGACACAGTCTCCGGCGCACAAGATCCCCGCGCCTGGCCGCCTGCTCAAATACACGACCACGGGCACGTTGGTGGGGACCTTTGTCCCACCGGCCGGCGTACTGCCCCAGGGCGCTCAGTTTCATCCGCGCAGCGTCGTCACCGGGCCGGATGGAATGCTCTACATTTCAAATTTCCCAAACCCTGAACCGGGTGTTCCCGGCCTGGGCGGACAGGTCCTCAGGTTCGACCCTGGCACCGGCAAGTTCGACCCCAAGCCATTTATCAGCAGCGTCGGAGGTCCCTCGTGCGACCCAGACACATCTCCCCCATGCAATCCGACAAATCAGTTGAACCGGCCGGAAGGTCTCGTGTTCAGCCCCGGACCGGACTTCAGCATTTATATCACCAGCTTCATCGCCGAAGCTAGTGACTCGGACAGCGACAAGATCATCGCCTTCCAAGGACCACAGAGCTTCAGTCCTGGCGCCTATATCGGTCGGATTGACCTCGGCCAGGGCACGCCCACGACGCGCGCGTTCGCGCAGGCGCTGCTGTTTGGCCCGGATGGAGCGCTGTTCGTCCCAATCTCCGGGGGGGCACCGTCCTTCGCCGGGACGGTTCGGAAATACGACGTGAGCGCCGGCCTTCCGCCGCCAAATCCGTTCGTCCCATTCGTGCCGCAGGGTGTGCTGGTTAGCCCGCAATACCTCACGTTCGGGAAGACAGACCCGGCAACGCTCGCGTATCCCGGCGCGGGTTGCCTCAGCGGCGACCCAGGCTGTCCGCAGTAAGGCATCGCTGTTGCAACTTGGCTTAAGGCTGTCCGTCCTGTCCGGCCCTGTGCCGGGCGGGACAACGTCTGATCGGAAGAAGCGCTATGAGATGAGGGCAGTTGATGTCATGCCTTCTGTCAGTGGCCGCCTATGCAGGGGCTTTCCCGCACAAGCCAGGGAGAGGATGACACTGGAACAAAGAATCCCGTTCGAGCAGCTTGTGCGTGACTATATCCTGCGGCTTCCGGACGTTTTGCGGCAGGTGCTGCAATCACCGGAAAACACCGGCCATCGGCAGGCCGAGCAGCGCAATCGGGATGCTGCCGTTGCAAGGCGCCACGCATTGCGTTCGCCGTGTACAATGACCTCGGCGAAAGCACACACAAGATCATCTCCACATCAACCACCACATTCAGTGGTCAAAGCGCAACCGCTACACACACCGGCATCATCAAAGTGGTCTGAGACCGTGCGAATCACCTCTCGATGGCTGGCACTTCAAGCATGCTGGCGTCGATCGCAATCCATACGGGGCCGACGAATGAACATTCGAATCCCAAGGACAGCCCCTGCCCCCCGAACGTGGGCGGCAGGGACGCTGCAAAGGCGTTGCCCTTGAGCGCGGCACGACCCGCCGCTCGGCTGGTCGCGACGGCGGGCGCCGGGTTCAGGCAGGCGACGCCGGATTTCCTGTTCGGCGTGGCGATGCCGGTACGGTTCTAGGGGAGGTCACAATGCGCAGTGTCACCTTAACCCGACGCACGCTGCTGACAAGCTCCGGCACCAGTCTCGCGCTGCCCGCGATCCTGCGCTCGGCGCGCGCCGCGACCCCGGCCAACATGGTGGTGATGGCGAAGACCATCAAAGACATCGTCAACGGTTTCGACCCTGCCGAGTCCTACGAGGCATCGAACAACGAGGTCTGCGGCAACTGCTATCGCAAGCTGGTCGCGCCCGACCCGGACCAGCCGCGCCGGATCGTCGGCGACATGGCCGAGCGATGGGATGTCAGTCCGGACGGAAGGACGCTCACGTTCCATGTCCGCTCCGGCGTGTTGTTCGACTCCGGCAATCGGCTGACGGCGGATGATGTGGTGTTCAGCCTGCGACGCATTGTCCAACTCAGGAAGTTCTCTGCATTCCTCCTTACGCAGTTCGGCCTCACGCGCGACAACATGGAGCAATGCATTCGTGCGGAAGGCGACGATACGGTGGTCCTGAGCCTGCCCGAGGTGTGGTCGACCGACCTCGTGCTGCGCTGCCTCGCACACACGATCGGCTGCATCGTGGAGAAGCGGGTGGCGCTTGCCAACCAGGCCGGCGATGATCTGGGCAATGGCTGGCTGCGGACCCACACGGCCGGTGCCGGCCGCTATCGCCTGAAAAGTTGGCAGGCCAGCGATCACATCGTTCTGGAGGCAAATCCGTACGCGGCGCCGCGGCCTGCTCTGCCGCGCGTCGTCATTCGCCACATGGACGAGCCCTCGGCGCGACTATTGTCGCTGATGGCGGGTGACGTTGACATCGCCCGCATCCTGGGCGCCGACGAGCTGCGGCTGATCGGCGACAATCCTGATTACGGCATTGCCTCGGCAAAGCAGATCTTGTCGATGTATCTCGGGATGAACGAGGCGCTGCCGCCATTCACTCATCCGGAGGTTCGTCAGGCCGTCAAGTTGGCGATCGACTACGACGCCATCGCGAAGCACCTGACGCCCGGTCTCTGGAGCGTATGCCAGAGTTTCCTCCCCCTGGGCATGCCGGGGGCGATCGCGGCGAACCCGTTTAAGCAGGATGTTGCGCGGGCGAAGCAACTCATGATGCAGGCGGGATTCGGCGAGGGCTTTTCCGTCACTCTTGATCACGTCGCCGCGGAGCCGTTCCGCAGCATCGCTCAGGCGATCCAGGCGAACCTGGCAGCGATCGGCATCAAGGCGCAGCCGCTTGGCGCCGCGGTGCAGCAACTGACGACCAAGACGCGCACGCGGCATCACGAGATGGCGCTGGTCACCCGGGTGCCGGACTACGTCGATCCGCACACGAATGCGCAGGCGTTCTGTTTCAATGCCGACGACTCGGACAACAGTTCCATCCGCATGCATGCGTGGCGCAACCACTTCGTCGATCCGGAGCTGACCGATGCGGTCACCGCGGCGGCCAAGGAGCTGGATCCGGCGGCCCGCATGCGCCTCTACGAGACGATGCAGGCGCAGTTCATGGAACGCTCGCCTTGCGCGATGCTGCTGCAGCAGACCGAGGTGGCGGGATTGCGCAAAGGGGTCTCCGGCCTGCGCATTGGCGTGATCCCGGACTACACGTCGTACGGAGCCATCGTGAAGGCGTGATGTTAGGATCCGCCGCGGAATAAGTGCTCCAAGTGCCGCAACGGTCGCACCTTCCCGTCATGGCCGGCGCAGGCCGGCCATCCACGTCTTCTCGTTGTGCTGGCACACAGACGTGGATGGCCGGCCTGCGCCGGCCATGACGATGAAGCATGAGCTGCGTCCAGTAAATGATTCGGTTGTTTCTCGGCAGACCCTTAGTCTGCCGGGTGCTGGAGGTCCGACGGCAAACTCTTCGGTGTCGCTTGATCGCGGTCGCCGCGAAGGCCAGAGTTGGCCGACGCCATGTCGTTCGCCGCCAGCATCTCCCCCGCCATCCCCCGCGCCGCCCTGATCACCGGCGGCGCGCAGCGGATTGGCCGCGCGATCACGCTGGCACTCGCCGACGCCGGCTTCGACATCGCCCTGCACTGCCACTCCAGCGTTGCCGCAGCCGAAGTTACCTGCACAGACGTACGCGACGCCGGCCGGCGTTGCGTAACGCTGCGCGCCGACCTCGCCAGCGAAGCCGAAGTCGTCCGCCTCCTGCCGCAGGCCACCGAAGGGCTTGGGCCAATCGGCGTGCTGGTGAACAACGCGAGCCCGTTCGAGCGCGACGAATGGCACGACACGACCCGTGCCTCCTGGGACGCCCACATCGAACCCGGCCTGCGGGCGCCCTTCGTGCTGATGCAGCACTTCGCCCGCGCGCTGCCCCCCGACGCCGAGGGCGCCGTGATCAACATGCTGGACCAGCGGGTCTGGTCTATCACGCCGCATTTCGTCTCCTACACCGTCGCCAAGGCTGGACTGTGGGCGCTGACGCAGTCGATGGCGCTTGCCCTCGCGCCGCGCATTCGGGTCAATGGCATCGGCCCCGGCCCGGCGCTCGCGAACACGCGCCAGACCGAGCAGCAGTTCGCGCGCCAATCCGCCTCGGTCCCACTCGGCCGCGGCACCAGCCCCGACGAGATCGCCCGTGCCGTGCTTGCCATCCTTGCCCTGCCGGCGATGACGGGCCAGATGCTGGCACTCGACGGCGGCCAGCACCTGCAATGGCAGCCCGGCCGCCACACCCCGCCGCCCGAGGAGTGACCCCCATGGACGCGCCTCCGATTGCCAGCAGCGCCAGGGCACTCCGCCATGTGTTTCTGCGCGACCTCGTGCTCGCTGCCAGTATCGGCGTCCATCCGCATGAGCACGCCGCGCCACAGCGAGTAAGGATCAACGTCGATCTCGGGGTGGAGGACGATGGCGCACGGTTGCTGTCCCGCAAGGCGGTCGGGCGGGACGAACTCTCCCGTGTGGTGGACTACGAAAAAGTGGCCGCAACAGTGCGCGCGATCGTCGCCACGGGCCATGTCAGGCTGGTGGAGACGCTGGCCGAGCGCATAGCAGAGGCATGCCTTGCCGACCGGCGCGTCCACCTGGCCCGGATCCGCGTGGAGAAGCTTGATATATTTGCTGACGCGACATCGGCCGGGGTCGAAATCGAGCGCCGCCAGAGCAACTTGTCCACGCGCTAGGGCATGGGCCAACATTACAGCAGGATGGCGGAATGTGTCGGTCTTGTAATGCGATCAACAGAAAAAATGCTGGTAAATCAACGAAGTAACGGTTGCCCGGAAATTGAGCAAGGTGGTTGAAAGCCACGGAATCCGCGGCTTTCACGCGACAGCGAGCAGTTCCGCCCACAGACTTGTCCACAGGTTCGGTGGATCATCGTCAACCGCATAGATTGTCTGGCATGGATTGTCTGACATGAGCGATACCAATCCGTCCGCTGGCATCAAGGGCGCTGCCGCAATCGAGCAGGCGCTCGACACCATGCCATTCAACCCTGGCGTCTATCGGATGCTCGATTCCAAGGGTGACGCGCTTTATGTCGGCAAGGCGCGCAACCTGAAAAAGCGGGTCACCGCCTACACCCAGTTGGGCCGCCTCGATGAACGCCTCCGCCGCATGGTCAACGAGACCGTCGCGATGGAGGTGATCACCACCCACACCGAGGCCGAGGCGCTGCTGCTGGAAGCAAACCTGATCAAGCGCCTCAAGCCGCGCTTCAACATCGTGTTGCGGGACGACAAGTCCTACCCCTGGCTGATGCTGACCGAGGATCATCCGTTCCCGCAGATTGCCAAACATCGCGGCGCGCATGTGCGCAAGGGCAGCTACTGGGGGCCATTCGCCTCCGCCTGGGCTGTGAACCAGACCGTAACCGCCATGCAGCGCGTTTTTCTTCTCCGCTCCTGCGCCGACACGGTGTTCGCCAACCGGACGCGGCCTTGCCTGCTCTACCAGATCCGCCGCTGCTCGGCGCCCTGCGTCGGCCGTATCAGTGATGCGGACTATGGCCGCCTGGTCGGCCAGGCGAAGGCGTTCCTCGCCGGCAAGTCGGCCTCGGTGCAGCAGGAGCTTGCGGCCGAGATGGAACAGGCCGCCGCCGCGCTCGAGTTCGAGCACGCGGCCGCGGCGCGCGACCGCATCCGCGCGCTGACCTTCGTGCAGGGCAACGACCTGGTGAACCCGGCCAGCCTGACCGACGCCGATGTGATCGCCGCCTGGCAGATCGCCGGCCAGACCTGCGTGCAGGTGTTCTTCTTCCGCGGCGGGCGGAACAACGGCAACCGGGCCTTCTTCCCCTCGCACGCGAAGGTTGAGGAGCCGCCCGCCGTGCTGGCAGCCTTCATCGCCCAGTTCTACGACGACAAGCCGCCCCCGCCGTGCGTGCTGGTCAACCACCCGTTGCCGGAGCAGTCGTTGGTCGCCGAGGCGCTCAGCCTCAAGGCCAACCGCAAGGTGGAAATCCTGACGCCGCAGCGTGGCGAAAAGCGCGCCGTGGTGCAGCACGCGGAGATCAACGCCCGCGAGGCGCTGGAACGCAGGCTCGCGGAGAGCGCCGGCCAGGCGAAGCTGCTGGAGGGCGTCGCCCAGGTATTCAACCTTCCCGCGCCGCCCGAACGGATCGAGGTGTACGACAACAGCCACATCATGGGCACCAACCCGTACGGCGTGATGATCGTCGCCGGGCCGGGCGGCTTCACCAAGGCCGCGTATCGGAAATTCGCCATCCGCGGCCCGATCACACCGGGCGATGACTTTGCGATGATGCGCGAGGTGCTGCAGCGCCGTTTCACCCGGGCGCTGAAGGAACAGGCGGAAGGCGCGCCGCCGACCGACTGGCCCGACCTCGTGCTGATCGACGGCGGCGGCGGTCAGCTCTCCGCTGCTCGGCAGACGATGCAGGACCTTGGCGTGAACGACGTGAAGCTGGTCGCCATCGCCAAGGGTCCGGATCGCGATGCGGGCCGCGAGTGGTTCCACACCGACGGCGCCGAAGCGTTCCAGCTCCCGCCGCGCGACCCCGTGCTGTATTTCTTGCAACGCCTGCGCGACGAGGCGCACCGTTTCGCGATCACGACCCACCGCGCGGGTCGTTCGAAGAACATCCGACAGAGCGAGCTGGACGAAATCGCCGGCATCGGCGCGGCCCGCAAACGCGCGCTGTTGAACCATTTCGGTTCGGCGCGCGGCGTCAAGATGGCAGGACTTGGGGACCTGGAGGCCGCCCCCGGCATCAGTCACGAGATCGCGCGGCGCGTCTATGCGCATTTCCATCCAGGGGTACGACTGGAAAATGTGTCGTAACTACGAATTCGCCGTCATGAAGTGACGCACTCACAAACTGGCGATGTAACGTTGTGTACATTGCCAGTTACACGCTTTGCGCCACATAGCCGATTGCGGCGCATCGGCACCGCTTACCGCGGATTCGGCATCACCACGATGAAAAAATCCCAATTGTTAATCTTCTCCGCAATCGTTGCGATGGTTCCCTTCGTTTGGTTCGCGCACAGCCATATCGTGGTTCATGCGCAGACCGAGGCGTCCGCTCCGGCGGTTCCAATCACTGCCGCGCCTGCCAAGGTGCAGGACGTTCCGGTGGATCTGCGCGGCCTGGGCACGGTGCAGGCATTCAATACAGTGGAGATCAAGGCGCAGGTCAGCGGCATGCTCACCGACATTCCGGTGCAGGAAGGCCAGGAGGTGCATAAGGGCGACGTCGTCGCGTCTATCGATCCCCGCCCCTTCCAGGCCGCGCTCGATCAGGCGACCGCGCAGCGTGCCGAGGACGCCGCGCAGCTTCAGAGCGCGCAACTCGATCTGCAGCGGTTTCAGCAGCTGGCGAAGAGCCAGTTCGCGCCGGTGCAGCAG
>DATMND010000084.1:0-13937 GCA_035569235.1 Acetobacteraceae bacterium
GCCCGTGCGACTTGCATGTGTTAAGCATGCCGCCAGCGTTCGCTCTGAGCCAGGATCAAACTCTCAGGTTCATCTCAGTCCCGGCATTGCCGCCCGAAGGCAACGCAACCAGGACATCAACGAACAGACCCGAACTCATGGTTTGTCCCGATCCATGACGGCTTTCACCTTTCGGCTTTGGCCTTCATGCGCCGGAACAGCTTCAAAGCGTTCTGTAACGCATAAAAAGATACGCGTCCGGACGCCCCAAAGCCCAACCAACGAAATCCGGGTTCTACTCAAACCCAGACCGCCGGTCCGGCCACTCGATCAGCATCGTGCTCGCGCACGAAACCCGAGGGCGCCGCCAACGTATCCCTTCCTAGCCTATGCAACTGTCAAAGACCGAAGCAAATTGCCTGCAGCCCCGCACCATACGGGCCTACCGGTTGACTTGCTCTGATGTGCGCCAAGCGGGGCGCAGAACGAGAAACCTAGCGTAGCCGCACCAGCAAGGCAATAGGCAAATCCACCCGTCCGGCGCGGCGGGGACGGCATGTAGGCGACCTGACCCTGCCGGTCAAGCCACTATTTCCGCCTCCGGACCCCCCAACCCGTGCCAAGCCTTGAACCAGGCCACGAACCGCGGAATCCCGTCGGCCAGGGTGGTCGCCGGCGCAAAGCCGGCCAGCGCGGCGATGGCGTCCACCGAGGCGAAAGTCTCCTGCACATCGGCCGCCGGCCGGGGGGCATCGCGCAGGATCGCCCGCCGCCCCAGCGACTGCTCCAGCAGGGCCACCAGCGTGCTTACCGCCTCGCTGCGATGGTTGCCGATGTTCAGCACACGGGCCGGTAACGGCCCCACCGGGGGATGGTCCAGGCACCCGACCACCCCTGCCACGATGTCATCGATGTAGGTGAAATCCCGTCGGAGCCTGCCGCCCTCATAGACGGTGATCGGCTCACCCACGGCGATGGCCTTGGCGAAGCCGTAATAGGCCATGTCCGGCCGCCCCCAGGGCCCATACACGGTGAAGAACCGCAAGCCAGTCTGCGGCAAGCCATACAGATGGGCATACGCATGACTCATCAACTCATCGGCACGCTTGGTCACCGCGTAGACTGAAAGGGGCGTATCAACCCGGTCGGTCTCGCGGAACGGCAAGGCACTATTGGCGCCGTAGACCGACGAGGAGCTGGCATAGACCAGATGCCGCAGCCCCGGCAGCAGTCGCGCGGCCTCCAGCATGACCAGGTGGCCCATCACGTTCGTCTGCACATAGGCATAGGGATCGACCAGCGAGTGCCGCACACCGGCTTGCGCGGCAAGGTGAACAACGACGCCTATGTCCTTGTAGCAGCTCACAAGATCGTGGATGGCTTCCCGATCCGCCACGTCCGCGCGGCAGAACGTGAATCCCCTCCTGCCCTCCAGCCGTCCGAGACGGGCCTGCTTGAGCCGCACATCGTAGTAGGGGTTGAGATTGTCCACGCCGATCACGCGCTCGCCGCACTCGAGCAGTGCCTCCGCGACGTGATAGCCGATGAACCCGGCCACGCCGGTCAGCAGGGTCGTCACAGCGGCCGCGCCACCAGACGATCCTCCAGCAGTTCGAGGATCCCGTGGCCGAGAGCAATATGGCATTCCTGAATGCGTGCCGTCTCATTATCGGGCACCAGCAATGCGTAATCGCACAGGGTGATCGCCGGCTCGCCCTGCCCGCCGAGCAGGCCCACGGTCACGATGCCCATCTCGCGCGCCGCCCGCAGCGCCCGCACCACATTGGCCGAGCGGCCGGACGTGGTGATGCCGAACAGCACGTCGCCGGCGCGACCCAGCCCACGCAGTGGCCGTTCGAAGACGTGATCGTAGCCGTAGTCGTTGCCGCCGGCCGTCAGCGCCGCCGGATCGAACGTCAGCGCCAGCGCCGGCCAGGACGGCCGCTCGACCGAACCGCGGAGGCGGATCAGCATCTCGGTTGCAAGGTGCTGACTATCGGCCGCCGAACCGCCGTTACCGCAGAACATCAGCTTGCCTCCGCCCCGCAGGCTGGCCTCGCAGGCGTCCACCACCGCGACAACGGAACCGGCCAGCTCGACCGCGATCCGGCGTTTCAGTTCGGCAGAGCGCTGCATCATCGCGGCAAAGCGGCCGACCTCGTCCATGGTGAAATGGTTACCAGTGGTTCAGATTGGACCTCTTCTACGACCGTTCCAGGCCACTGGCCACTCATTAGCGCCGTCATGCCGACGCAGGTCGGCATGACGGGGAAGGCGACTGCCGCAGGTCGGCCGTACTGGCGCTCGGCGCTAAACCTTCCGGAACTTCTGCAGCGACCGCAGGTTCTCCGGCCGCGGCTGGTCCTTGAAAGTCTGCGGCCAGTTCGTCCACGACACCTCGCCAACATAAAGATCGCCGTGCGAGTCCACACACAGACCGTGCGGCGCCATGAATTCGGTCGGGCCGAGACCCGGCCCCAGGCCGCCCAGCCGCGCGATCCGCTTGCCGGTATTGTCCACGATCGTCACCCGCGGCCCAAGGTTCGGCACGTTGCGGCTCACCGGCTGCACCGCGCCCAACTCCCCGATGTAGCAGATCGGACATTTTCCCCCCGGCATGAACAGCCCGCACGGCCGGTGCAGATTGTTCCACTGCGTCTCGTAACGCCCGTCGCCGTCGAACACCTGCACGCGGTGGTTCTCGCGGTCCGCGACATAGACCCAGCCATCCGCGTCGCAGGTGATGTTGTGCGCGATGTTGAACTCACCCGGATCAGTGCCCGGCGCGCCCCACGACATCAGCAGCCTGCCGTCAGGCGAGAACTTGTGCACGCGCGAATTGCCGTAGCCGTCGGAGACATAAATGTCGCCGTGGGGCGACATCGCGGTATGAGTGCAGCGATGGAACGGCTCACCGCTCATGTAGGGCGCGGGCTTGCCGGGAATGCCGAGCGTCAGCAGCACCTTCCCTTCAAGCGTGCATTGGCGGACCGTGTGATCGCCGTCGTCGGTCAGCCAAATGGTGTCATCCGGCGCCATGAACACGCCGTGCGCACGCGGAAAAACGCCGTCGCCCCAGGAGCGCAGGAAATTGCCGGCGCGATCGAACACGATCATCGGGTGCTCGCCGCGATTGAATACGTAAACGTTGTCGTGTTTGTCGACGCCGACCGAGCCGATCTCCTTGAACGACCAGCCTGGCGGCAGCTTCGCCCAATTCTCGACCGGCTCATACGTAAATTCGCCGCTGCCGACGGTCACCATTTGCCGTCCCCCCTTTTGCTTCGGTCACCCTGGGCAGCTTGTCACGAAGCCCAACCGCGTGCCAGTCACAGCGCCGTTTACTCCGCCGCGCGCCGCTCCTCCGCGTCCCGAAAACGCGTGCGCAGCGCATCCCATTCCATTGCACCGACACGGTTGAAGGCCTCGCGAACGGTCATGTCGCTACGCGGCACCGGATGGATGTGGTGCGCCTTCAATTCGGCCAGCACCTCGTCGCATGCTCCGATCACCGCCTTCAGCAGCAGCCCCGGAACGATCGCCAGGCGGTATCCCATTTCCTGTGCACGCGGCAGGTCGATCTCCGGCGTCTTGCCGCCGCGCACCACGTTCAGCAGGCAGGGTCCCGCAACCCGCTTCGGCACTGCGGCAAGCTCATCCATCGTCTGCGGCGCCTCGACGAACGCCATGTCGGCGCCGGCTGCCAGCGCCGCGTTGGCGCGCGTCACCGCCTCGTCCAGTCCCGCCACCGCGCGCGCATCGGTTCGCGCGATGATCAGGAAGTCACGGTCGCGCTTCGCTGCCACGGCGGCGCGGATCTTGGCGATGTAGTCTTCCCGGGACACGATCTCCTTGTCGTCGAGATGGCCGCATTTCTTCGGCGACACCTGATCCTCGATGTGTATACCGGCCACGCCGCGCCGCTCGTATTCCTGCACGGTGCGGAACACATTCAGCTCGTTGCCGTAGCCGGTGTCGGCATCGGCGATCACCGGCACGTCCACCGAGCGCACGATGCGGGCGGCGTTCTCCACCATCTCGCTCATCGTCAGCAGGCCGAAATCCGGATAGCCGTGCGAAACCGAGGTGCCCGCGCCTGTCATGTACACCGCGGGAAATCCCGCCTGCGCCACGAGCTTCGCGGTCAGGCCGTCGTAGGCACCGGGTGCGACCACCATCGCATCACCCCGCAGCAACGCACGCAATCCTGTGGCACCGGTCATGGCGATTCTCCCATCCGTCGCATGACACAATGCTAGGCGATACACGCGGTCACGGAAACTGCCGCGCTGCATCGCCCCTTGGCATTGGCGCCGCGCGGGTATTGTATTGCGGCAACGGCACAGGAGCGCCACGATGTCCGACTTTCCGAAATTTGTGCAGATCAACGAGGAAGGCCCGCGCGAAGGCTTCCAGTTCGAGAGGGGCCCGATCTCCACGGACCGTAAGATCGAGCTGATCGACGCCCTGTCGGAGACCGGGCTGAAGCACATACAGGTGGCTTCGTTCGTCAATCCGAACCGCGTGCCGGGATGGGCGGATGCCGACGAGGTGGTGCGGCGTTACGATCGCCGGCCTGACATTCACTATACCGCGCTGTGGCTGAACCCGAAGGGTCTGCAGCGCGCGCTGGCCACCAATCGGTTGGACATCGAAGGCTCGTTCTCGCTGACCGCCTCGGAGAAGTTCCTCGCGCGCAACCAGCAGCGCTCGATGGAGGACAACATTCAGCAGGCGCACGATACCATGCGCCTTTACCGGCAGCACGGCGTCGAGCTGAAGCGCGCCGGCATCATGGCGGCGTTCGGCTGCAACTTCGAAGGCGAGATCCCGCACCAACGTGTGCTCGACATAATGCAGCAGTTGCTCGACATCGCGGCAGAATACGAAATGAGGCCGGAGGTGTTCTCGCTCGCCGACACGATGGCGTGGGCGACGCCAAAATCGATCCGCGAGCTGGTTGGCAAGGCGCGCAAGCGCTTCCCCGATCTGACGCTGGCGCTGCATCTGCACGACACCCGCGGGATGGGAATCGCCAACGCTTATGCCGGGTTGGAAATGGGCATCTCGATCTTCGACACGACCGTCGCCGGGCTGGGCGGTTGTCCGTTTGCCGCGCACAAAGGCGCCGCGGGGAATGTCTGCACCGAAGATCTCGTTTTCATGCTGGACGAAATGGGCATCGACACGGGTATCGATCTCGACAAGCTGATCGAGGTCGCACAGCTCGCCGAGGACATCGTCGGCCATCCGCTGCCCGGCTCGGTGAAGATGGGCGGCAGCCTGAAGGCACTGCGGGAAAAGATGCACTGACGCCCTTTTGAATCGTCATCCCCGCGAAAGCGGGGACCCATGCATACTGACGATGCGACCGCGGCACTGGATCCCCGCTTTCGCGGGGATGACGGAAATCGCGGGGATGACGGAAACCAAGAGGATTGCGCAAACCAAACGGAGGGAACTCCCATGTCACTGACAAAAACGCTCGGCCAGTTCGTCGCCGATCTGTCGCCGAACCGGCTGCCCGACGAAGCGGTGCGTATCGCGCGCCTCGGCTTCATCGACTGCATCGGCACGATGATCGCCGGCCGCCGCGAGGATTGCGTGCGCATCATGAAGCAGGTGCTGGCGCCAGTCGACGGCCCGGCCACTCTCACCTTCGGCACGGAAAAGAGCACGGCGCCCGAAGCCGCCTGGATCAACGGCACCGCGGCGCATGCACTCGACTACGACGACGTTGGACTGCGCGGCCATCCCAGCACGGTACTGGTGCCGGCGATTCTCGCCGAGGGTGAGGCGCTCGGTTCCACCGGCGCGGAAATGATTGTCGCCTATATCGCCGGCTACGAAACCTGGGCCGAACTGTGCCGCCGCGACACCGGCCTGCTGCACGAGAAGGGCTGGCATCCTACCGGCCTCTATGGCGCAGTCGGCGCGGCCGCTGCCTGTGCCAGCCTGCGCCGTCTGGACGCCGACAAGGCAGCACAAGCAATCGCCCTCGGCGCCTCGCAAAGCTCCGGACTGATGGCGAATTTCGGGACGATGACCAAGCCATTCCACGCCGGCAAGGCAGCGCATGCCGGCATCATGGCGGCCCGTCTCGCCGAAGCCGGTTTCACCGCCAGCACCGACGCGCTGGAGCATCCGCAGGGCTTTTTGCACGCGATCTCGCCCACGGGCACCGAGGACCGGACCAGTGAAGCCAAACCTGGTGAGACCTGGGCGATCCTGACCCAGGGGCTGGGTATCAAGAAATACCCCACCTGCTACTGCACCCATCGCGCGATCGACTGCATGCTGGATTTGGTGAACGACACGCCGATCAAGGCAGACGATGTGAAAAAGATCACCGTCAATATCAGCGACAACTTCGCCACCATCCTGCGCAATCACCGCCCTGACACCGGCCTCGCCGCCAAGTTCAGCATGGAATTCGTCATGGCGAGCGGCATCGTCGCGAAGCGTGTCGGCCTGCGTGAACTGACCGACGAGTTCGTGCAGCGGCCCGACATACAGGCGTTGATGCACAAGGTCGAAATCGTCACGACCACCGAATACGATCCCGAGTCGCCCGGTGCGGCACCGGAGGATTCGGTAAGGGTGGAGCTTACCAACGGCAGCACCATCGCCGGCGAACCGGTGAAGCGCGCCACGGGCCACGCATCACGGCCGCTGACCGAGGCGCAGATCTACGAAAAATTCGCCGATTGCCTCGATGCCGGCGCCTCCGACATCCCGGCCGACGTGCTGTTCAAACGCCTGTCCGCAATCCAATCGCTGTCCGCGAGCCAAATCACCGCGCTGCAATAACGTCGATCACCGCGAGCTTTCACAGCAACGTCGTTATTCCCTCGAAAGCTGGCACCCAGGGCGAGCAACGCCGTAATTGCGGTCCTGGGTTCCCGCTTGCGCAGGAATGACAGTTTTTATGACGATAGGCCGGTTACGGTTGGGAGGGTGCTCGTATGGCTCTACGTTTCTCCGGTCGCAGCGCGATCGTCACAGGCGGAGTGTCGGGCATCGGTGCCGGCATCGCCGCACGGCTGCACGCCGAGGGCGCCCGTGTCAGCCTGTGGGACCACGACGCAGCCGCGCTCGCCGAGGCAGAGGCGCCGCACAGCATTACAGTCGACGTCACCGACGCCTCGGCCGTGCAGCGCGCCTCTGACGAAACCGCCGCCACGCTCGGCAAGATCGACATCCTGATCGCCTGCGCCGGCATCACCGGACCGAATGCGGCGGTGTGGGACTATCCGGTGGCGGAATGGGACCGCGTGATCGACGCCAACCTGAACGGCGTATTCTACTGCAATCGCGCCATCGTGCCGCACATGCTGCGCAACGACTACGGCCGGATCGTCAACATCGCCTCGATCGCCGGCAAGGAAGGCAATCCCAACGCCGCCGCCTATTCCGCCTCGAAGGCCGGCGTGATCGGGCTTACCAAATCGCTCGGCAAGGAACTGGCGCGGACCGAAATCCGCGTGAATTGCGTGACGCCCGCCGCGGTCCGGACGCCGATCTTCGAGCAGATGACGCAGGATCAGGTTGACTGGATGCTGTCGAAGATCCCGATCGGCCGGTTCGGCGGCATTGACGAGATCACGTCGCTGGTCTGCTGGCTGGCGAGCGAGGAATGCAGCTTCTCCACCGGAGCGGTGTTCGACATCTCCGGCGGCCGCGCGACCTACTGAGCAGGGAAACCCCAATGGACAGCGAGACGCTCGCCTTCACGCCGGCCGTCGAACTTGCGGCTCTGATCCGGCAGAAGAAGCTGTCGCCGGTCGAGTTGATGAGCGCGCTGCTGCAGCGGATCGAAACGCTGAACCCACGGGTCAACGCGTTCGCCTATCTGGCCGCCGACGCCGCGATGGAGGCCGCCAGGCGCGCGGAAGCGGCGCTGATGCGCGACGAGCGGATCGGTCGGTTGCACGGAATTCCAGCCACAATCAAGGACCTTGCGATCACCAAGGACATGCCGACGCAGATGGGCAGCCACATCTTCGCCGGCAATCAGCCGACCGAGGACACGCCGATCGTGCCGCGGCTGAAGGCGGAAGGCGGGATCATCCTCGGCAAGACCACGACATCGGAGTTCGGCTGGACCGGCGTCAGCCACAGCCCGCTGACCGGCATCACACACAACCCGTGGAAGCAGGGCTACAACGCCGGCGCCTCATCGGCTGGCGCTGGTGCGGCGGCAGCGGCCGGCTTCGGTCCCCTGCATCAGGGCAGCGACGGCGCGGGCTCCATCCGTATGCCGTCGCATTTCTGCGGCGTGTTCGGGCTGAAGCCGACCTTCGGCCGCGTGCCCTATTATCCGGTCGGCAGCGGCGACTACACCTCGCACATTGGCCCGATGACCCGCACGGTGGCGGACAGCGCGCTGATGCTTCAGGTGATGGCCGGCCCACACCCGCTCGATCACACGACCTGCGAGGCGGGACCTGCGGATTATCTTGGCCGGCTGCACGAAGGCATTCGCGGCAGGCGGATCGCCTACAGCCCGGACCTCGGTGTCGCGCGCGTCGATCCGGACGTGGCGACGCTGGTGAAGACCGCCGTCGCCCGCTTCGGCGAGCTTGGCGCGACGGTCGAGGAAGTGGAAGCGCCGTGGGCCGCGCCGGGTCCCGAGATGATCCGCTTCTTCTGGGCCGCGCACATGACGCGGCTGCAGCCCCATCTGGCGAAGTGGGAAGCGAAGATGGACCCCGGCCTCGTCGCATGCATCAAGGCGGGGCGTGAGTACTCGGTTTCGGAATATCAGGTCATGCGCGATCGCAAGATGGCGTACATCGCGGCAATCCATCGCTGGTTCGAGGACTGGGACTTTCTGCTCACCCCCGCGGTTTCGGTTGCCGCTTTCCCGGCCGACCTGCTGATGCCGAAGCATTGGCCGCAGCACGATTGGGACTGGCTGTCCTGGGCCGAGTTCTCGTATCCGTTCAACATGTCCTGGAACCCCGCGGCCAGCGTGCCATGCGGCTTCACGGCGGACGGCCTGCCTGTCGGACTGCAAATCGTCGGACGACGATTCGATGATCTCGGCGTGCTTCAGGCGTCGGCGGCGTACGAGCAGATCGCGCCCTGGGCGCACAGGCGACCCGACATCGGCTGATTGAATCGCGCAGAGATGCAGGAAGCGATCAATGCCTTCTTGCTGGGCTTTCCGGCCCTGTTCTCGATCGTCAATCCGGTCAGCGGCGCATTCATCTTTGGTGGCGTCACCGAAGGCAGACCGATCGACGAGCGAAGCCTGCTGGCGCGGCAGGTGGCGATCTACTCGCTGCTGGTGATGTTGGTGGCGCTGTGGGCGGGCTCGTTCGTTCTCGCTATCTTCGGCATCACGCTGGCGGCACTCCGCGTCGCCGGCGGCGTGGTGGTCGCACTGACCGCCTGGGAACTGTTGAACCGGCCGGAGCATCGGGAGGAACGCAAGCAGGAGCAGGCGGCACCGGCCGCCGGCGCGGATGACATCGCACTGTTCCCGATGACCATTCCCATCACCACCGGCCCCGGCACCATGGCGGTCGCGGTGGCGCTGAGTGCCAGCCGCCCGGGCACACCCGAAGTATTCGCATGGTTCGTCGTAGGAATGAGTGCCGCCGCCGTTGTACTGGCGCTGGTGATCTGGATCGCCTACCGTTGCACCGATCGCATCGCGCGCCTGATGGGTCCGGCGGGAAGCCGCACCGTTACACGACTGTCAGCCTTCCTGCTGCTCTGCATCGGCGTGCAGATCCTGATCACCGGGGTACAGGACGTGCTGGGACCGTTGCTCGCCCGACACTGACGTTGCACCAAGCAAGGAGGATCGCTTCATGGCGCTTTCAATGTTCCAGGCCAGCGTACCGGTCATCACACAGTTGCTGAACGGATTGTCGGGTGTGGTCGACAAGGCCGCCGCGCATATCGCGGAGAAGAAGCTCGAGGAGTCGGCGTTCCTGCAGGCTCGGCTGTTCCCCGATATGTTCACGCTTGGTCGTCAAATCCGTCAGGCCACCGATTTCGGCCGCAACGCGCCTGGGCGTCTGGCCGGCGTGGACCTGCCCGCATTCCCCGACGCCGACGCGTCTTTCGCCGAAGCGAAGGTACGGATCGCGAAGTCGCTCGATTTCGTCAAGGGATTCACGCCGGCGCAGATCGACGGGACGGAAGAAAAGGACATCAGCTGGAAGGCCGGCGAACGGACGATGTCGTTCAAGGGGCAGGCCTATCTGCTGCATTTCTGCCTGCCGCACTTCTTCTTCCACTGCACCACCGCTTACAACATCCTGCGCCACAACGGCGTGGAGCTCGGCAAGCGGGACTACATGGGTTCGCTGTAGCTTACTTAGGACCGCTGGGTTGTCGGGACCCTCGTCCCGGCCTCCCGGCGTTTACGACGCGAAGAACCGGTTCTCCGGCCGCGGTAGGCCCAGGTTCTCTCGCAGCGTCTTGCCCTCATATTCGCGCCTGAACAATTCACGCCGCTGCAGTTCCGGCACCACGCGATCGACGAAATCGTCGATCCCGCCGGGCACATAGGGAAACATGATGTTGAAGCCGTCGCAGGCTTCTGTCGTCAGCCATTCCTCCATCTGGTCGGCGATCATCGCGGGCGTGCCCAGCAGCGCCGGACCACTGTAGCCGCCCAGGCGCTGCGCAAGCTGGCGCACCGTCAGGTTCTCCCGCCGCGCCAGATTGATCGCGCGTTCGCGCCCGCTCTTGCTGGCGTTCGTTTCAGGAACATCCGGCAGCGGCGCATCGGGATCGAAGCGCGACGCATCGGTTCCCAGCGCGATCGACAACGAGGCGATGGCGCTGTCGTAGTGCACAAGGCTGTCGAGCTTCGCGCGCTTCTCGCGCGCTTCGTCGAGCGAGTCGCCGATCACGACGAACGCGCCGGGCAGGATCTTCAGATGATCCGGATCACGCCCCAGCTTCGCCATGCGACCTTTGATGTCCGAGTACAGCGCACGCCCGCCGTTGATATCGCCGGCGCCGGCGAACACCGCCTCGGCGGTTTCCGCGGCAAGCTGGCGGCCCGCATCCGACGAGCCCGCCTGCACGATCACCGGCCAGCCCTGGACCGGACGCGCGATATGCAGCGGCCCGCGCACCGAATAGTATTTGCCCTTGTGATCGAGTACGTGCATGCGCGACGGGTCGAAGAACTCGCCGGTCTCCACGTTGCGGATGAACGCGTCCTCCGCCCAGCTGTCCCACAGGCCGGTCACGACATCGTAGAACTCGCGGGCGCGCTGGTAGCGTTCGTCGTGCTCCATCGCATCGTCCAATCCGAAGTTCAGCGCCGCGTCGGGATTGGAGGTGGTGACGATGTTCCACGCCGCGCGCCCGCCGCTGATGTGGTCGAGCGACGCGAACCGCCGCGCGACGTGGAACGGCGCTTCGAAGGTTGTGGAACCAGTGGCGATCAGGCCGATGTGGTCGGTGACCATGGCGAGTGCCGATAGCAGGGTGAACGGTTCGAACGACGTGACCGTGTGGCTGCGCTTCAACGCGTTCATCGGCATGTTGAGCACGGCCAGATGGTCCGCCATGAAAAAGGCATCGAACCGGCCGCGCTCCAACGTCTGGATGAAGCGCTTGATGTGCGCGAGATTGAAGTTCGCGTCGGGATAGCCGCCTGGGTAGCGCCAAGCCGCGGTGTGGATGGTTGTCGGGCGCATGAAAGCGCCGAGGCGGAGCTGGCGTCGCGTGGTCATGTGGTCCTCTCCTCGTCATGCGCGGGCCCTTGACCCGGGCATCCCTCGCGCCACGGTGCTGGAATAGATGGCCGGGTCAAGCCCGGCCATAACAGGAGTGAAAGCCCAGCTATTACGGGAGGAGAATTTGGATACAGGAACGCGTTCGGTGATCGGCGATACACCCAGGCGGCGGGAGGACGCCCGTTTCGTCACGGGCGGCGGCGCCTATCTCGACGATCTGCGCTTCGACGGCCTTGTGCATGCCGTTGTGCTGCGCTCGCCCCATGCCCATGCGCGGATCGCGGGCATCGATGTCGCTGACGCGCGTGCTGCGCCTGGCGTGCTCGCCGTGCTCACCGGCGCAGATGCCGACACCGACGGGCTGCAGCCGATGCGGCCGACGGTGGAGGCAAACGTGCAGACCGGCGAACCCTTTGCGTTCATGCCGCAGCCGTTGCTGGCGGGGGATAAGGTCCGTCACGCTGGCGAACCGGTCGCACTGATCGTTGCGGAGACGCGTGTTCAGGCGCTCGATGCTGCCGAGCTTATGATGTTGGACTACGTGCCGTTGCCTGCGGTGACCACTGCGACTGCTGCCTCTGCTGCCGGGGCGACGGAGATTGCCGCGGAAGTGCCCGGCAATATATGCCTCGACTGGCACACCGGCGATGCGAAGGCGGTTGACGCGGCATTCGCTGTCGCCGCGCATGTCGTATCGCTCCGCCTCAACAATCATCGCATCGTCACCAACCCGATGGAACCGCGCGGCGCAGTCGGGCACTACGACGCGGCGCTGGAGCGCTATACCCTGCATGTCTCCAGCCAGAACATCCACGGCAATCGTGACGCCACCGCACGCGCCCTCGGCGTGCCGCCGGCTGCAGTGCGGTTCGTGGCCCCGGACGTCGGCGGCGGCTTCGGCGCGAAGAACTTCACCTATGCGGAACATGCACTGGTCCTGTGGGCGGCGAAACGTGTCGGTCGCCCGGTGAAGTGGATCGCCACACGCAGTGAAGGTTTTGTTTCCGACCATCAGGCCAGGGACCACCAGGCCGATGCCGCGCTTGCACTCGACGCGGGGGGAAGATTTCTTGCACTTCGCGTCACCAGCGTCGCCAACATCGGCGCCTACATGGCCGGCGGCTCGGGCGCGGTGCAGACCAACCAATACATCCATCTGCAAGGCACCATCTACCGAATTGCCGCCATCGCGCTGCACATCAGGGCGGTGCTCACCAACACCACGCCGATCGGCGTCACACGCGCGCCCGGCTTCGCCGAGTCGGTCAACATCATGGAGAAGCTGATCGACCACGCCGCCAGGCAATGCAGCTTCGACCGGGCCGATCTGCGGCGTCGCAACATGATCCCAGCCGATGCGATGCCGATGACCAACGCTCTGGGCTTCGTGGTGGACAGCGGGCATTTCGCCGAGACATTCGATCGTGCACTTCTACAGGCTGACCTTCCCGGTTTCGCAACACGACGCGCGGACAGCGAGAGTCGCGGATGTCTGCGTGGTCTCGGATTTGCGTATCACATCAAGGGAACCGGCGGCTCGCCGCACGAGAACGTCGATATCCGCTTCGAAAGCGGCGGAACGGTGTCGCTGATCACCGGCACGCAGACCATCGGGCAGGGGCACGAGACGACGTTTCCGCAGATCCTCGCCGATCGCCTGGGCCTGCCAAATGATTGCATCCACCTGTGTCAGGGCGACACCGATCTGATTGCAACGGGCGGCGGGCACGGCAGCTCGCGTGCAACCTATATGGGCGGGACGGCGATCTGGCGCGCCTCCGACGAGATCATTGCCAAGGGCAGACGCATCGCAGCCGATGCGCTGGAGGCGGCGGAAGCGGACATGGTGTTCGAGGATGGTCGCTTCGTCGTGGCGGGCACCAACATGTCGATGTCCCTGCTCGCCGTGGCAGCCCGCGCGCGCGACGAGGGCACGCCGCTCGATACGTACCACGCGTGGACGCGCGAGGCGATGACGTTCCCCAATGGCACGCATGTGGTCGAGGTCGAAATCGACCGCGACACTGGCCTTGTGACGCTGGTCCGCCATACCGCGGTCGATGATTACGGCGTGCTGGTGAACCCGATGATCGCCGCGGGCCAGGCACATGGGGCAATCGCTCAGGGTGCCGGCCAGGCGCTGCTGGAGCATGCGGTTTACGATCCGCAATCGGGTCAGCCGGTCGGCTCGTTCATGGACTATGCCCTGCCGCGCGCCGATGATCTTCCCGCTTTCAATCTGGATTT
>DATMND010000085.1:0-2763 GCA_035569235.1 Acetobacteraceae bacterium
CGGTCGCCGTCCGCGCCGCTGGTCCACAGGTTCTTGCCGAGGCGGCCGGCATTGTTGGCGATGAGCGCGTTGGCGGCCTTGAGAATGGTCCCGGTCGACCGATAGTTCTGTTCCAGCTTGTAGAGCGTCGCCCGGGGATAGTCGCGCCGGAATTGATTCAAGTTCTCGACGCGGGCGCCCCGCCAGCGATAGATCGATTGGTCGTCGTCGCCCACGGCGAACGGCAGGCCGTCGGGTCCCGCCAGCAGCATCAACCACTTGTATTGAATGGCATTGGTGTCCTGAAATTCGTCGGCCAGCACGTGACGGAAGCGCGTCCGGTAATGCTCGAGAAGCGCAGGGTTGTCGCGCCACAACTCGTAGGCGCGCAGCAGCAGCTCCGCGAAATCGACCACTCCCGCACGCTGGCAGGCCTCTTCGTAGGCCTGGTAGATCCTGATCAATTGCCGGCGCGTCGGATCGCCATTGTCCTTGATGTGCTTGGCGCGGAACCCCTCATCCTTCTGCGCGTTGATGAACCACAGGATTTCGCGCGGCACCCAGCGGGTCTCGTCGAGATCCAGGGCTTTGAGCACCTTGCGCAACATTCTCGACTGATCTTCGGAATCCAGTATCTGGAACGCCTGAGGCAGCCCGGCCTCGCGCCAGTGACGGCGCAGCAGGCGGTGCGCGAGGCCGTGAAATGTTCCGATCCACAGGGCCGCGCCGGGAATCCCCAGCAAGGTCTCGATGCGTCCGCGCATTTCCGCCGCGGCCTTGTTGGTGAAGGTGACCGCCAGGATGCTGTTCGGAGACGCACCCTCGACCTGGATCAGCCAGGCAACCCGGTGAACCAGCACACGGGTCTTGCCGCTGCCGGCGCCGGCAAGCACCAGCGCTGCGCCGAGCGGCGATCCGACGGCCTGCCGCTGGGCGTCGTTGAGTCCGTCGAGAAGATGCGATACGTCCATAAGGCCGCGGATTGTACTGCAGGCTCCTGGACCCCGGGACGTGGCGTGTCGGTTACGCCCGTCCCCTGCGGGTTTCCTCGGCGAACTCCACCAACGCGAGGGCCAGTGAGAGCACCACCGGACCCGCGATGACGCCGATGGCGCCGAACGCGGGAATGCCGCCCAACACTCCGACGAACACCGCCAGCGCCGAAATCCGCGCGCGGCCCGAAATCAGCAGCGGCCGCAGCACGTTGTCGAGCCCTCCGAGAATGAGTCCCCAGACCAGCATGAATATGCCGAACCCCCAGTGCTTGTCGATGAACAGCCAGATGGCCGCCGGCGCCCAGACGAAGGCCGCACCGCCGATGGGAAGCAACGACAGCAGCGCCGCGAGCACGCCGAACACCACCGGCGAGGGCAGACCGGCAATGGCAAAGCCCACCCCGACCAGAAAACCCTGCGCCAGCGCAGTCACGCTGGTGCCGAACATGATCGCCCGGGTGACGTTGCTGAGCTGATCGAAAAGCCGTTCCTTGCGGTCATCGTCCAAGGGGATGAGTGCACGCGCGCGGACCATCATCTCATCGCCGTCGCGCAGGAAAAAGAACAGTAGAAACAACATGATCGCGAAGCCGAGCAGCGAATCGAGCGCCCCCAGGAAGAACGAGCCGCTGAAGCCGGCGGCGCGTTGCAGGACTTGCTGAGTGCCGGAAACCAGCCACGACTGCACTTGCGCGGCGGAAATTCCGGCGTGCGCCTGCAGCCAGTCGTTGGCATGTGCGATCCACGGGAACTGCCGCAGGTCCGCGAAGGTTTTGATGTCCCACTGCTTTGCCGCCTTCTCCAGCTCCTGCAGCAGCGCGGATATCTGAGTCACGAATACGACCGACAGGGCGGAGAGCGGCAGCAGGATGGTGATGGGCGCCAAGAACGTGAGGACGCCCGCGGCCATCCCTTTGCCGCGCAGGTGCCGGCGCCAGCGGACATTCAACGGGAACAGCAGAAACGCGAGGAACGCGGCCCAGGTCATCGAGCCGAGGAACGGCCTGAAGATCAGCAGCAGCGCGTAACCGAGCGCGACGGCCACCACGAGCGCAAAAACGCGCGGATAAAAGGTCGAGGTCGCCGGCATTACGCGATGCTAGCATTGCGGCCGGTACGGGTCGCCACCGGAATCGCCGCATGACGAAGCTCACGGTCAATAATCGCACCATGGACACGGACGCGGCGGCGGACACTCCCTTGTTGTGGGTGCTGCGCGACCACCTTGGCCTCACGGGCACGAAGTTCGGTTGCGGCATGGCGCTGTGCGGCGCCTGCACGGTGCACTTGGACGGCGCGGCCGTTCGCTCCTGCGTGCTGCCCTTGAGCGCGGTCTCAGGCAGGGCAATCACGACCATCGAAGGATTGTCGGCGGACCGCAGCCACGCGGTGCAGAAGGCATGGCTGGAAATCGACGTTCCGCAGTGTGGCTACTGCCAGTCGGGACAAATCATGTCCGCCGCGGCTCTGCTCCATCACAACCCGAATCCAAGCGACGCCGCGATCGATGCAGCGATGTCCGGAAACCTCTGTCGCTGCGGCACCTATCCGCGGATCCGCAAGGCGATTCACCGCGCCGCGGAACTGCAGGGCGCCGCGACCGGCGAGGGGGCGCCGAAATGAGCCGCCATCCCGTCGGGCTGACGCGCCGCCGATTCCTTGGAACCGCCGCCGGGGCGGGCGGAACCGTGCTGCTGGCATTGACGCTCCCAGGCTTCGGCAGCGGACAAAGGCCAGGCGCGCGCGCAGGCGTAAGCCAGCTGAACGCATGGCTCACCATCGGAGCGGA
>DATMND010000086.1:0-2838 GCA_035569235.1 Acetobacteraceae bacterium
TCCCATGGCGGCATTCCTGGAGTACCACGGGCATGCCGCATGAGAGGCTGCTGCCATTTGATTCCGCGCCGTTCATAACGAACAGCCAAACGCGAACGGCGTCCGTCGGCGCGGTCCGCTGCGGCAGCCGCGTCTTCCTGAGCGGCCGCAGCGCATTGCTGCCGGACGGATCGGTTGCCGGGCTTGGCGATCCGGCAGCACAGGCGCACGCCGCACTCGACAACATTGAGGCCGCGCTGCATGCCGCCGGCGGATCGCTGCGCGACATTACAAAGCTCACCACATCGCTGGTCGATCGAGCACACCGCAAGCCGGTGTATGAGGCGATCGGCCGCCGTTTGAAGGAGGTGTTCCCGGTCAGCACCGGCCTGGTCGTTGCCGGGCTGCCGCTGCCGGAACTGATGGTGCAGATCGATGCGGAGGCGGTCGTCGACGAACCCGTCCGGCGTCTGCGGACATTCGAGATGAAGCACTGGTTCGACCAGGACATCGCCTGGCAGGGCGCGATGGTTGCCACCGGCGACATCGAGTTGTTCGTCCGCGGCCAGACCGGTTCGGCGCTCGATGGCGGCTTCATGGCAGGGCCAGGCCGACGTCCCGAGGATGCCGCGGCGCAGGCCAACCTTGCCCTGTCAAATCTCGCCACGCTGCTGAACGAAGCCGGCTCCGGCATGGACGAGGTCTGCAAGATCACTGTTTACATCAGCGATCGGGCCTATCGCGGCGCGGTCTATCCGGTGATCGGCCGGCACTTTCGCGGCATCCATCCGGTGTCCACCGGCATCATCGTGCCGGGATTCGCGCGCCCGGAAATACTGTTCGAGATCGATGCGCACGTGCTCCGCAAACACGGCGGCCCGCACCAGCGCTTCCGCCGTTATCATTCGAACGCGGTGCGCTATGGCTTTGGCCAGCAGGCGCTCGACTGCGACTTCTGCATGGCCGTCCGCGCCGGGCCGCAGGTGATCCTGCGCGGCCAGACCGGGACCGATCTGAACGAGGCGATGCACGGCGCCGGCGATCCTGTGGCGCAGGCCGAGCAGGCCATGGAGAATGTGGCGGTGCTCCTGGGCGAGGCCGAAGTGGCCTTGGCCGATGTCACCAAGGCCACCATTTATGTCACCGACCGCGCCTTTCTGGTGGGCGTGACGGATGTCGTGCTGCGTCGATTGGATGGCGTGCAACCATGCGTCAGCATGCTGATCGTCAAAGGTCTCGCCAGCCCGGAACTGATGATGGAAGTCGATATCACCGCGATGCGGATGTCATGACGCAGTGACGTGCCATGACGGAAGGAACGAGCGGTGACTGAGGGTTATCGTTTCGGTCGGTTGGCCTCAATCCGCAAATCGCGGGATCACCTTTTCCCCGACAATCTCGATTGAGCGAATGATCTGGTCGTGCGTCGTGCGGCCGATCTGGAACATGAAGATCATCTGATCGATCCCCGTCTCGGCCCAGCGCTCCACCTGCCGGCATACGCTGTCGGCATTGCCGCCGATCGCCATGCCGCTCGCAAGCATGTCCTCGTCGCTATGGCCGGCCATGCGAGCCTTGATCCGCGCGACACCCTCCGACGAGCCGAATCGCACGTGGTTGAGCTCGGCGTCGTTGTCGCCATAGTAGAAGCGCGCCGCGGCACACCCAACGTCGCGCCCGATGCGGTCGTCGTCGTGCACGCAGCCGATGGCGAAGACACCAGCGTGGTTGTTGACGAAGCGACCGATCGGCGTGGCACTCCTGATCGCCGCGCGATATGCAGCCACGTGCGGCTTGACCTCGGCATGTGTGTAGCGGGTCACGCCCAGCACGCCCACCCCGGCCGCGCCGGCACGTTCGAATGTCTCCAGGTTGGACGCGGCGAACCACAGTGGCGGATGCGGGCGCTGGATCGGGCGGGGAACCACCTGGCGTGCCGGCAGGTCGAAGTGCTTGCTCCTGTAGCCTGGGAAATGCTCGCGCTCGAGCATCTGCACCACGGCCTCCAACGCCTCACGCCCGGCTTCGCGGCCGTATTCCGCATCAGCGTTGAAGCCGAGCCCTTCGACCACGTAGGCAGCGGTGCCGCGACCGGCGCCGAACTCGCAGCGGCCGTTGCTCAGCACATCCAATGTGGCGACGCGCTCGGCGATCATGAAAGGGTTGTGGCACGGCATCAGGATCACCGCGAAACCGAGCCGTATCGTCGTCGTGCGCTGCGACAGCGCGGCCAGGAACATCTCCGGGCAGGCGGAATGGCCGATCTCGGCGAAGAAGTGCTGCTCGGTGAGCCAGAAGTGGCTGAAGCCCGCATGCTCCGCCGCCACAACATGGTCGAGGTTCTGCCAGTAGGTCGTGCGCTCGGTGTCTTCGCCCCACGGTTTCGGTACTTGGATCTGGCTCAACAGGCCGAATCTCATTACTCAGTTGCCCGCAAGCGGCCGCCCCGCATCTCGCGAGCGAAGAGTTAATCTGAAGGCTTCGAGCGGGGCCAGGCTCGGTGCAGTGCAGGCCTGTTCCGCTGGTGCCAGATCGCGCGCGGTTCCGTCCGCGAAGGTCGCTGAGCAAAAGCAGTCGTACCGCACGGCGAGCGCGCCCGCGAGCCTGACGCGCAAGCCGCGGATCGGCAGCGACTGGCCGCGCGTGCCGCTGTAGGTTCCACCGGCAACCAGGGGCGAGAATGCTTGAGGTCCAACGACGGCCTGATACCCGATGTCCGTCGGCGCCATTCCGTCCGGCAGGGTGATTGCAAAACCTTCAATCCACGTCTTGCTATTATGTCGTCCGACCCAATCTCCGAATGGCCTCACGACATCACCGATGTTGTGGATGTGGGCAAGCACCCTCGCGCCCTGGATG
>DATMND010000087.1:0-7423 GCA_035569235.1 Acetobacteraceae bacterium
GGTGCGGCGCGATAGTCGTTGTGCTGCACGAAAGCGGCCTGCATTGCGTGCGGGTCAGTTCACACCGCTTCCTCCTGTTCAGCTAACCGCTTTCCAGATGTCACGGAAACGCGGTATCTCATCGGGGATCCACTCGAAACCGTTCAGAGAGGCGCGAAGGGCGGCATACTCCGCGCCAAAGATCAGCGGCACCATTGGCAGGTCATCAACGATCTGCTGCTGCGCCTCTGCGTAGAGTTTCTTACGTGTCGACGCATCGTACGTGGTGCGAGCCCGGTCGAGCAGCCCATCAACCCGCTCGCTCCTGTACCTCATCGTGTTCGCAAAGCCCTTGCTGTGGAACAGAATGTACAGCAACCCATCCGGATCAGCACGCTGCGTCCATCGCGTTGGCGTCAGATTTGTGGTTCCAGAAACCACGCGCGCATACCACTCACTGGCGGCCACCGGTTGTAACTGGAGCCTAATCCCTACGGCGCCAAGCTGCTCTTGCAGCAACTGATTGATCTGTTGGAACACCGTCACCTGTGGTGTGGACAGCACGTACTCGAAGCCGTTTGCATGCCCCGCTTCGGCCAGCAGCGCCTTCGCACGCGTCGGGTCATGCGGATAGAATTTGAGGTCCGGATCGTACCACCACAATCTTTCCGGCGTCGGCCCATTGGACACGGTGCCCTGACCGCGCATGGTGATCTCGTTTAACCGGTTCCGGTCGATCGCATGTGCGAAGGCCTGTCGCAGCTTTGGATTGTCGAATGGTGGCTCATTGACGTGCCATTGCAGGAAATACCAGCGGCCCACCTTGATCGGCTTCAATACGATTCCGGCGCGCTTCTCGATCGGCAGAATGTCAGCCGGCGTGAGCTGGTCGACATAATCGATCTCGCCGGTCAACAGACGCTGCACGCCGATGACCGACCCTGCCAGATCCTGGACCACGATGCGGTCGAGATACGGCAATCCCGGCTGCCAATAGGTCGGATTTCGCTCCAGCACCACTCTGCTGCCGCGCGTCCATTCCTTCAGCACGAAGGCGCCTGTGCCGACGGGCTGGCTGCCGAAAGCCGACCCGCGCTGCTGCCAGGCGGTCGGCGATACCATAAAGCCTGGCCTTTCTCCCAGAAGGCTGAACAGCACCGGTGACGGCGCAACCAGATTGAACGCGACGTGCTGTGGATCGTCGACATCCACTGAGGCCACGATAGGCGCCAGCACCTGGCGTTGCGGCGAATTGACCTTCTCATCCAAACGCTGATCGATGTTCCACTTCACCGCAGCAGCGTCGAACGGTGTTCCGTCCTGGAATTTCACGCCCTGCCGCAGAGTGAAGACGATGCGCCTGCCGTCTGCGGATGTGTCCCAGCTCTCCGCCAACTCGGGTTCGATGGAGAAGTCGGGCCCGTATTTCACAAGGGTGTCGAACGCCAGATACAGGACATAGCGTTCCGTGTACTGGACCGAGGAAATCGGATCATAGGTCTTGGCGTCATTCGACAGGCCGACTGTCAGCGTCCCGCCGCGTAATGGCGTTTGTGACTGTGCTGCCTTGCCCGCTAGCATTCCTCCGGCCAATCTCGCGAGCGCCTGGCGCCGTCCGATGAGACCCATTGGCATCGTTGCCTCCCTGGCGTTTATCTGAATGATCGTCCAATCACGTAGAACCCCATTACGGTCATGCTGACTGCCGCGCCAGGCGCCAGACTCATCCATGGATTGATCGCCAGGTAGTCGTATCCCGCACGCACCATGCCACCCCAGTCCGCCGCGGGCGGCGGGATTCCCAGCCCGAGGAAACTGAGGCTCGCTGACGTGAAGATCGCGAACGACACACTGGTGGAGAATTGTGCCGCCACGACCGGCAGCACGCCGGGCCAGACATGACGTCGCATGATCCACAGCGGCGTGCCGCCCGTGGCGCGCGCGGCCTCAACGAACAAGGTCTCGCGAATTGCAAATGCCTGGCCGCGCACCAGTCTTGCGACTGGCGGCCACATTACGAAGCCGAGCACGAGGATCAGGTTACGCAGATTGGCGCCGACCATGACCGTGATGATCAGTGCAAGCACCAGGCCGGGCAGCGCTATGAACAGATCGATGAGGGCGGCCAATGCAACGTCAATCGATCCTCGCAGCGTGCCCGCCACGAGCCCGACCGGCACACCTATTGTCATGGCAACCGACGCGGCCCCGAAGCCGATGGCCAATGAAGCGCGTGCCCCATAGATCACCCGGCTCAGCACGTCGCGGCCCAGATCGTCGGTACCGAGCCAATGCGTCGCAGTCGGCAGGGCCAGCATTTCGATGCCCGAGGCGTAGGGATCCTGTGGTGCCAGCCGCGGCGCCGCAACCGCGACCATGGCGATGCAGGCGACCAGGCCGCAACCGAACCAACGCCCAGAACTGTTCACGAGCGGTGCCGAACTTGCGGATTGACCACCTGGTAGCTGATGTCGGCCAGCAGGTTCATCATCACCACGCCAACTACGATCAGCATGCCGATGGCAAGCATCACGGGAAAGTCGCGCGCTTCGATCGAGGCGACGAACAGCCGGCCGGTGCCAGGCATGGAGAAGATTGTTTCGGTTACCACGGCACCGCCGGTGAGTTGGCCGATCGAGATGCCGAGGAAGGTGATGACCGGCAGTATGGCGTTTGGCGCCGCGTGACGGAATGCCACGCGCCACTCGCCGAGTCCCTTGGCGTGGGCCACGCGTATGAACTGGCGCTGGATGACGTTCTGGTACTCCGCCCGGTATACGATGCTGAACGCACCGAAGTAGTACGCCGACAGTGTCACCACAGGCATGATCATATGCTGGAGGTGGACGCCGGGGCCGTCGGACCACGGTACCCAGCCGGTAGAAGGCAGCAGGTTGAGTTTCACCGACAGTACAAAGATCAGAGACACGCCGAGCATGAAGTTAGGCACGGTGATGCCGATCAGGTTCGCGGCGGTGACAAGGGTTCGCAGCGGCTGGCCGCCCACGGGGATGGTATTGCTCACGACCGCCGCCGTCACTGCCAACATGATCGACCAGAGGGTGAGTTCCAGCGTCACCGGCAAGCGAGCCGCGATTGCACCGGCGACGCTCTGCTGCGTGGTGTAGCTTCGCCCCAGATCGCCGGTCAGCGCGCTGCCCAGCCAGTGCAGATATTGCATGAGCGCCGGTTGGTCGAAACCGTACGCCGCGTTCAGGGCGGCGACTGCCTGTGGGCTGGCATCCTGGCCCAGCATCATCTCCGCCGGGCTGCCCAGCAGGTGCGTCACAGTGAAGAACAGCAGTGCGGAGACGACGATCGCCGTGAGCAGCATCAGCACCACGCGACGCACGATCAGCCCGAGCATCGGCCCAAACCATCCCTCTCCTGCCGTCTAGCCTGGCCGGGTGGCCGAGGCTGGTCTGTCTCCCCGTTCGCCAGTATGGTATACCAAACAACCTGGCGTCCACCTCCGCGCCTCGCCCGTAACAACGGAGACACCGTATGCAATTCGGCCTGTTTCATAATCTGCACGACCTGACCAAGCAGCGCGATTACTGTGACCTGCTCGACGAGCTGCGCGAGCTGGCAACGATCTGCGATGAGACGGACTTCGACGTGTTGTGGATGCCGGAACACCATTTCAGCGTCTGGGGGCGCGAGCTGCTGCCCAATCCGATGATGACCGCGGTGGACCTCGCGGCCCGAACGAAGCGCATCCGGATCGGCCTCGCTGCCGCAATCGTCACCTTCTGGCATCCGCTGCGCGCGGCCGAGGATATCGCGCTGCTCGACCAGCTGACCGGCGGGCGCGTCGAGATCGGGTTCGGGCGGGGCAATTACGGGCTCGAGGCGAGCAACCTCAATCCCGAGGCCAATCCGAACGACCAGGCGAAGAGCAAACTGGTGTTCGACGAGGCGGTCTCGGTGATCAAGGCGGCGCTGACGCAGGAACGGTTCTCCTTCAAGGGCCAAGTCTATCAGTTCCCGGCCCCGGGGTTCCGTGCTGACCGGGCACACACCGTCTCCGACCCGGACTATATCGACCCGCAGTCCGGCGACTTGATCAAGCTCTCAATCTACCCGCGCGCGCGGCAGAAGCCGCTGCCGATGTGGGAGGTGGTGAACTCGCTCGACTCCATCCAGCACGCGGCCCGGCAAGACCTTGGGATCATCATGTGGCGTCCGCCCGTGGCGGCGTTGCGCGAGCGGCTGCGCGTCTATCGGGACACGTTGCGCGAGGCAACCGGCGAGGACCTGCCGCCGGCGGAGCGCACCGCGATCATGCGCGATACGTTTGTGGCGGACAGCGAGGAGGAGGCGGTCCGCGTCGCCGGCGGGCCGATGATGGACTCGCTCAACTTCTCCAACTGGCGCGGGCCCAGCGTCTACCTCAATCCCGGCGAGACGCTGCCGGGCGAACAGGAGGCGGGTCTGAAGCAACGCCTCACCTACGAGTTCGTGCGCGACCGCAGCGTGTTCTTCGGGGCGCCGGAGCGCATCGTGCAGCAGATCCTGCGGCTGCATCGCGAGACCGGCATTTCCAGCGTGGTGTTCAAGACTTCATGGGCCGGACTGCCACATGCGGCCGCGCGGGAAAGCGTGCGCCGGTTGGGAACCCAGGTGATCCCCGCGGTTCGCACCGCCTTGCGCGCGCAGGAAACGGCGGTCGCCGCGGAGTGAAGACGCGCGGCTCAGGGGCAATCAGCCAGCACTTCCAGCGCGAACCGCGCCGAACGGGCGACGAACTCGCCGCAACGCCGGGCTGCCAGTTCGGGCGCTCGCTTCAGCACCGCGTTGAAGATCCCGCGCAGCAAGGCCGCCGTGCGCAACTGCCGGGACTGCGGCGCGAGCTGCGTCGTCAGGTGCCGCAGATAGGTGATCCGCGCTTCCAAAGTGTCGAGAACCTGCCGCGCGATCTCGTTGCCACTGCCGGCGAGCAGCACGGCGTAGAAGTCGCGGTACGCCTGGACGTAGGCAGGCGCGTCCAACGCGTGCGCCGCTTGTTCTGCGCCTGCGACGGCCGCGCCCAACGCCGCGACCTGCTGATCCGTCGCGCGCTCGGTGAACAGCCGCGCCATGGCCGGTTCCAGCGCGGCACGAACCTCGTAGATCTGCCGCGCCTCGTCGCGCGACACAGTGGCAACTGCGAAGACGCCGCGCCGGCCACGAACGACCAGGCCTTCGGCTTCCAGCGACTGCAGCGCCGCGCGAACGCCCGTACGGCTGACCCCGAGGCGTTCCACCATCTCGCGTTCCACCAGGCGCGTTCCGGGTGCCAGGCGCAGCGTGAGGACCGCTTCCCGCAACCTCTGTGCGCCGCGCGCGGCCCTGGTGTCCTGTCTCGGGCTCATGATGCTTCTATACCGTGCGCAGGCTGGCGGCGCAGCAAACACGAGACGGCTCCCCACGCGGTGCGACATGGAGGAGGAGACGCATGACAGTGCGGATCTTGCAGAGGCAGGACGCGCCCGCGCTACGGTATTGGGACGACGGCGGTGAGAAGCCGCCGGTGATGTTGATCCACGGCGTCGGTGCGGATGGCACAAGCTGGGATCAGATCGCCGCAGCTTTGGCTCCGGCGTTTCGCGTACTGCGGCTCGACCTGCGCGGGCATGGGCAGTCCGGACACATCGAAGGTGCGTTGACACTCGACGATTTGGTTCGAGATGTCGTGGACGCCCTGAATACCTGCGCGGTGCCGGCCGGGCACATCGTCGGGTTTTCCCTGGGCGGCATGATCGCCCAGGCACTCGCGCTGCAGCATGCGGATCGGGTGCAGCGGCTGGTGTTGCTGAGCGCGGTTGCAGGCCGCACCGCGGAAGAGCGCGAGCGGGTGCAGGCGCGGCTGGCCATCCTGAGGGAACAGGGAATCGCGGCGATCACCGGCGCTGCGCAGGATCGATGGTTCACGCCGGAGTTTATCGCGCGCAACCCAGATCTGGTGCAGCGGCGGATGCTGCAATTGCGGGAGAACCACGCACCTTCATACGCCGCCGCATACACCGTGTTCTCGACAAGCGATCTCGGCGACAGGCTGCATGCAATCCGGGTTCCCACGCTGATCGCGACCGGCGAGCATGATGTCGGTTCCAATACGCGTATGGCGCGCTTCATGCACGCACAGATACCAGGATCCCGGCTCGAGATCCTGCCCGGTTTGCGCCACAGCATCCTGGTCGAGGCGCCGGAACTGGTTACCCGACTGGTGCGCGATTTCTTGCAGGAATAGTCACGGAGGAGTCACGCGGCGTGCAATTCTCGATCTCCGTCAACATGGCGAGGACGGCGCCCAGCCAGGATGTACGGCAAGTCGTGCGGCAGATGCTGGAGCTGGTGCGACTGGCCGAGTCAGGCGGCTTCGAAATCGCCTGGGCAGCGGAACATCACACGATCGAACTGATGGCTGGGCCGAACCCGTTCACCATCCTGATGCATTGGGCAGCGCACACCTCGCGGATCCGTCTGGGTACAGCCGTGGTGGTGGCACCCTATTGGCATCCCATTCGGGTAGCTGGCGAAGCGGCGTTGTTCGACATCTACAGCGATGGCCGGCTGGAACTGGGCCTCGGCCGTGGCGCATTCCAATACGAATTCGACCGGATGGCTGGCGGCATCGACCAACGCGAGGGCGGTCGATATCTGCGCGAGATGCTGCCTGTGCTGCACGGACTGTGGCAGGGCGATATCGAACATCATGGCGACATCTGGCAATTTCCACGCGCAACCTCGGTCCCCAAACCGTTGCAGGCGCCGCATCCGCCGATCTGGGTGGCGGCGCGCGATCCGGAGACCTTCGCCTGGGCCATAGCAGCGGGTGCCAATATCATGGCAACGCCGCTATCACGCCCTCATGCGGAAGTCGCCATACTCGGCCGGCGATTCGCTGACACGCTGGCGAAATTCCCAGGCATTAGGCGGCCGCGCTTCCTGATGCTGCGGCGAACATGCGTCTATCCGCGCCAGGGCGACTGGGTTATTCCGGTGCAGGTCTCGGTTGAGCACAATCGGCAATTCGAGAACCTGTTCCGCAACGTCGGAACAGTGAACGAGGGGTTCCCCGAACCCGCGGCGTGGGAGCAACTCGCGAACCGCGACGACTACAAACCTGAAGCGATCCGGGACAGCATGATGTTCGGCACACCGGCGCAGGTGGTCGCAAGGCTGCGGGAGTATCAAGCTGCTGGTGTGGATCAGTTCTGCTATGGGGCGTCTTTCGGCTTGCCGCACGTCATGGCCCTGCGCTCGCTCGAACTGTTCATCACCGAGGTGATGCCGCATTTCGTGTCGCAGCCCGCGGGTGCGAACCGATGACGGCTAAGCAGGCCCACGGAATCGCGCAGGATAACAAACGGGGAGACAAACAATGACAGAAACTCGCTGGCTGACACACGATCCGGAATTGGCCAGACGAACCCTGCTGCGCTTGGCTGCCCTGGCCGGC
>DATMND010000088.1:0-13483 GCA_035569235.1 Acetobacteraceae bacterium
AGCGCCGAACCTGGATCGCCCGGCGCGATGTTGCTCCATTCCGGCGTGTGCGCCTCGACGCGCGTGATGGCCTCCGCCACCAGATCGTCGAACCGCCTGTCGTCGAGATTGGGGATTGGCAGCGGCATCACGCACCTCCCCCAAGCGCCAGGGTCAGCGACAGCTGCGCGGGCGCCGCCCCCGGCTGCCCGCGCGCCGTATAGGAGAGAGTGATGACGACGCTGGCGGCATCAGTCGCATCTGCCACGACGGTGACGCTGGTGAGCGCAACGCGCTGCTCCCACTTGCCGACCGCCGCGGTGATCGATGAAGCGATGAGCTGCCGCGTGCTTTCGGTGTTGGGCTGGCCGATCCATCTGTTCAATCCGGCGCCGAAGGACGGGCGCATGAGGCGCTCGCCGGGACTGGTCATCAGCACGTTCCACAGTGCCTCGCGCAGGCATTGCGAGTCCGCCGCATAGCCGAACCGCCCGCTGCTATCGGGCGCTTCGAGCGGCCAGCCGACGAACAGCGACGCGCTCAATTTGGCGCCTTGTTGGCTGGCCAGGGCAGGCAGATCTTCACCCAGGCCATCCACCCCATGAAGATGTTCAGCAGGCCGATGATCACCGACAACATGATCATGGCGCAGATCGTGATCACCGGCAGGCTGAACGAACACAGGAAGCGGATGCCCAAGCCACCGGATGGCCCGCCTATGCCGGTCATCATGTCCTGCGTCGCCTGGTTGTTCGACAGGCCGTTCATCAGATCGGCGAGGTCCGGCGGCAGGTCGAAGGTCGCGCCGCGCGCGGCACCCTTTTTCGCGTCCGCGAGGCTTGGCATCTCGATCAGCGACGGACGTGCCGCATCGGGATCGAACGCCGCGGCGACGGCGAACGGGTCGCTTGGCGCTCCCCAAAAAATCTTCTCACACCCGTCAGGCTTCACGGTGCGCACAAACGGCACGACAAAGTAGCGCCCGGCGGGTCCCGAGGTCAGCTTGGGTATGGGCAGCGCCACCGACGATGTGGCAACCGACTGTGCCAGCCGCAGCCGCAGGGCGGCACGCACCTGGGTGGCGACACTGTCGGTCACCAGCAGATTTTGCGCTCCCGCCTGCAGCTTCGCACTGGGGGGAAGTGTCACGACCTCGTTGGCCGCCGCATTCATCACGGCGCCAAGCAGGACCTGCGCATTGGTCTGCGCGGCCGGATCGGCCTGGGGCGCGGCGTAATCCCGCAGCACGGCGCCGAGCGTGCTGCCTGGCACCGCGTGCGCCTCCGCCCAGTCACGCAGCTGCTGACCGGGGAGCGCGTTCGTTGGACCAACATAGAAGTTGAGCGCGTCGAGTGCCGCCACGATCGGCGCGTTGATAGGGTCACTCCACGCGGCCAGGTCCACCAGCTGATAGCGTCCGAGCACAACGGCGAGCACAGGACCCAGTCCGCTGTTGATCTGCCCCGACACGATCTGCTGATCGAAGCTGTAGTCCGGGATTGGTCCACTGCTGCGGTCGTGAAGGCCGAACGGCCACAGCAGATCATCGGCTGCCGTGTCGCTGAGGTCCGGCGCCGGTGGCATCGCCGGTGCCGGCGGCACGTAGTCGCCGCCGCCGATCGGCAGATACCCGTACAGCAATGTGTGCGGCGTATCGCCGTCCTGCACCGCGAGCGGATGCAGCGGAAACGTTTCTTCGCCAGTATATCCTGGATTGGGCGTCGCCTGTCGCGGCACCAGTCCGAGCGCCTTCACCTGGCGTGCGGCATCGGGATCGGCCTCGGGTTCGACCGTGCTCCAACCGCTCGGCTTGCCCTGCACGATCTGGAATCCCTGCGGCGCGTTGGCGTTGCCGGTGCGCACCACGAACCCGGCCGCGGCGATCTTCTCCGGCACGACCGCCGGCTGCCCACTCGGCGCCGTCGATATTTTGCAGCAAGCCTCCCACGCGACGACGTGGAACGTCCGATGCACTGGCCGGCGCAGCTTGAGCAGGCTGCCCTGCGAGGGCGGCATGCGGTCTTCCTGCTCCCAGCCGAACAGCGCCTGGTTGTTCTGCGGTGAGCTGCTGGCATCCGACTGGTATTGCGCGACGAACCCCGCGTCGAGGTAGCGATGGATCGCCACCTTGCGCGATCCCGGCGCGTACCACGGCGCCTGGATCGCAACGTCATGCGCTTCGGGCACCATCACCATATGTTGCCCGCCCCGGGCGTATAGCTGGTGCCCACAACCGTGTTGGCGATCATCGTGTCGCACTGCACGACGCCGCTGAACGTGGACGTCGCCGCGTTCACCGTGACCGAGGACGCGTTCACCGTGAGCGTCGAGGTCTTCAGTTCGATCGTCGAACTGGTGGTGATCGTCACGCCGGTCGTCGTTGCCTGGATCGTCGTCGATCCCACAGTCACCGTGCAGGTGTCGCCAGAGTCGGTGATCGTGATCGAATTGTTGTGCGGCGTGGTCAGGCTGACCGACGGAGCGGCATCGTCGAACACCATGTTGGTGCCCGCTTTGGTCTTGATCGCATAGCGCTGCGCGACCGGTGCCGCCTCCGAGGGCAGGCTGCTCCCCCCGGACCAGACCGAGCCGATAACGAACGGCTGGTCGGGCGAGAGGAATGCCACCAGCACGATCTCGTCGTTCTTCGGCAACAGCGCCACCCCGTAGCTCGAGCCGGCGGACGGCACGACGCAGGGCGCCCACACATCCATGTCGGTTGCCAGCAGCGTCACCTGCACGCGGCCGCGCGACTGCGGGTCCGCGGTGTCCCTCACCTTGCCGAGCGCCAAGCCGGTCGGTGGCGCAAACAGGTGTTGCATTCCGTCCATCGGCTTAACCGCTGTCAGCGCGCTCGATGCGCGCATAGGTCTGGTAGCCGGCGCTCTCGTCGAACACGTGCGCACAGGCGACCACCGCGTAGGTGCCGGTCAGTCGCGGCGAAACGCCGGCCAGCGACACCGCACTGCCGACATTCACGTCCGGATTGCCGATGCACACGAGATCGCCGTGCAGGAAGCGGCGTCCCTGCGCATCCAGCGCGGCATTCGCGTAATCAGTCGCCTCCGCCTGCGTGGCCGGAGTGGGAAATGCAAAGGTCTCGTCACCGTCCCATCCCAAACCGCGCAGCGAGGACGCGGCCGTCGACCCGGAGGCAGGCACCAGCAGCGTAGCGCCATTGGCGGAGATCGCCTGCCCGGCCGTCAGGTCCTGGCTCTTCACCGTCGTTTGAATCGGCTGGCGCGCCAGATCGGCGACCACGCGCAACCGCCTCAGTGTGTCGCCGGCATCGAGCGTCACCGGCGACGGCGGCTTCTCTCGCTTGCGGCATGTGAGTGTCGTGCCCACCACCCGCGGCCATGTCGCGTAGCGCGCGGCGAGCCGGCGCAGGAAATGCAGGTCGCTCTCGTTGAGCTGAATGTAGTCGCCCGGCGTATCGGACAACTTGGCATCGGCGGTAAGCCCGGCGTCCGACGCCAGGGTCGAAACAATGGCATTGGGACTCTGCTGCACGAAGGTGCGGCCGACGTGGTGGCGGGCCAGCCGATGCAGCGCGTCTTCCGCGAGCAGCACGATGTGCGGCACGCCATCGCCATAGCGTTCCTCGATCCCGGTCACCTCGCCTTTGAACACGGTCTTCTGCTGTGCCAGGCCGAACGCGATCTCGATCTTGTCGCCGAGCGCCACCTGGTTGAACAGGAAGCCTACCGGCCCGCTGGCCTGGTTGCCCCAGTTCACCATCCGCACCTCTGCGGAGGTCATACCCATTTCCGGCGCGCGCACGGCGATATCGAGCAGCGCCTTGCCCATGTCGTTGTTCGCCGTCCCGTTCAGCAGGATCGCGGGCCGTGACGAGACATAGGGCGCGCCGTCCGGCATCGCTCAGTCCACCTCGAGCCGGTAGTGCCGATCGGCCACAATGGACAGCTCCATCATGCGATCGGCCTGGCCCGGCAAACGTGACGGCGTGGTGGGCGCGGTGCCTTGTGCCGCGGCTGGCGCTCGCGGCGGTTCGGCTTCGACCAGCAGTTCATCGATCAGAATTGGCATCGCATTCACCCGAAGCTCGCGCCGGCACTGGCGCTGATGCCGTAGCCCGCACCGTCGCTCGCGCTCGCAGCCGAACCGGCGGAGAACGCCCTGGCGATGCCGGTGCCCAAATCGCCCGACGCACCGACGGAGAAGCCCGTCCCTGCGGCCGCGTTCGCGCCTGCCGAGAAGCCGGCGCCGATGCCGACATTGACGCTGCCCGACGCAGAAAACCGCGGTGTTTCCATGCCGTTCGCGAGCGCGGTCCCGCGCCAATCCGTGGGATCCATGCCGGCGGCCGTCAGCGCCAGGCCGATCTGGGTGCCCTGCGGCAGCACCTGCGACTGTCCCGGCACGCGCTGCGGAACGTTGTCGATCTTGTAGCGGTTCTCGGTGAGCGACAGGCTGACGGCGGCGCGCAGCGGCACGCCACTCGCCGAGAAGAATTCCAGCGTCTCGTTGTAGCTGTCGACCATCCCGGTGAACTGGAACGTGCCCCACAGGAACAGGCACGGATGCGCCGGAATGGGTTTTCCCGCAGCTGCGCCGTCCGGTGCCGGCGGGACGACGAATGTCTCGACGATCTTGTTGGTGACCTGCGTCCTGACATCGGCGCCATCCTGCTGCGCCTCGAACAGATCCGTCGTGTCGAACACAAGGTCGATCGCGAGCTTGGCGCCGCTGCCGCTGGATTGCTGCGCCGCCTGGTCGGAGCTGTTCTTGCTGCCGGTGTCGGCCTTCAGGTTGACGGTGTAGCTGAGCTTGAGCGTGTCCGGGTTGAAATGCACCGGGATCGCTTTGTCCATCCGCGCCTGCGCCGCATTCTGGCCTGTCGCATCCAGCGGGATGAGCTGCGCTTTCTGGAGGGTCGAGCCCGACATCAGGCCACCACCAGCGACAGCTGCTCGTAAACCAGCTGCAGTTCCTCGATCGCCACCTGCGTGGAGGTGGCGGAAAGATCGGGCGCCTTGAACTTCACCGGCAGCACTTTCACCAGCATCCAGCTGAACGCGACGCTCGTGCCGGAATAGATGTCGATCCTGCCGTTCAGCAGGCGCCCGAAGCCCTCGCGGTTGGTGACCAGGTCGAACCAGGTCCACAGATCCGCCGGTGTTGTCAGACCGCGCTTCAATGTGAGCGTGCCGAACGCTGTCGGCCCTGGGCGCTGGGCCTGGCCGAAGTTGCGGCCGCCCTCGCGGATCGCGCGCGGGGTCATCGTCGCCTCGATGCCGGTGGCCTCGCTGAAACTGCCGCCGCACAGCGGTGCCGCACCGAGACCAGGCGAATTGCTGCCGGTGAGGCTGACCTGGAAGCGGAACGGAACGAAGGGACCGGTCGTCATGCCGCCGCCTTCAGCGTCGTCGTCAGCGCACCATCGAGGAACTGAAGCTGGATGGTTTCCAGCGCCACGGCAGCGTTGATCCTGATATCGTATATGAGCGCAGCATCGGAATCAGGGCTTCGCGTGATCGACACCGCGTCGCTGACCTGCCGGCCATTGAGAGCGCCCCGCTTTAGCAGCGCAGCGAACAGGTCGGTCAGGATCAGTTCCACCAGCCCGTCGTCCAGCACATTCTCGAACACCAGCTGCTCGCCAAAGCTTTGCAGATTGCGTAGCAGCCAGCCCATCAGCCGGCGCGTTCCCGCCGAACGACGCGCCGCGGCGCCCGGCCCATCGCTGCACGCCAGAACGTCGTCGTCGAGCACCATGCCACCGGATGTGAAGCACAGCACCGCGATGCCGCTGCTGCGCAGTTCGGCGAGCGCATTGCTCTCGATCCGCCGCAGCGGCGTGGCGCCAAGCGGCAGGGGACGGCCGGTGATCGAACGCCACACGCCGTCGGTTTCCGCCGCGGCGCTGAGGACGCCGGCAATGAGGCCGCTCGGACTCGCGATCGCCCCCGCGACATCGCGCATAAGGGGCGCGAATGCCTGCACCTGCGGCAGGTCAGGACCCGGCGATGCATTGGCGTGGATGTAGGCCTCCGCCCGCTTCACCAGCGCCGGGACGGTCAGCGTCTGATCCGCGCCAATCGGCAGCGCGAACAGGCAGAGCATGTCGCGCCGTCGCAATGCCAGGGCTGTGGAGACGCGCGAAAGCACTGCGCCTGGAAGCACTGCGGCAGTCGTCACCGGAGGCGGTGGAACCAGGGGACGCGGCGGAGCCACGAAATCAGTCAGCGGGCGAAAGCCGGGCGGCACCGGCGGCGCGTCAGGCAACGCCAGTGGCAGCGGCAACGACGAGGCGAGACATAGATATTCAAGATCCGGCAGCACCAGCAGTCCCGCGCTCGGCACCTGCATGGCAATCTCGACACCGGTCGGCGGCAGCGCGGAAACGATCGGCGGGTTCGGCCGCATATACGCATCGATCGGCGCATCGGGAGCGACCGCGACCCGCACCACCCATGCACGCACGCCGCCCGCGTTGAAAAAGTCATGCACGCCATGCGCCAGCCAGCTGTCGTCGCCAGGAAACGCCGCGTCGAATGCAGCGGCGCTGGAAAACGCGAGCGGCAAATTGTTCAGGCTGACGTCACCCGCGTCCGGCACGAACCCGAGTTGCACCGCGGAGGCAACCGCCGCTGACGCCGCGCCAAATGCCGGCTGTGCGGCCGCCGCGCCGACGAACACCGCTTCCAGTTCCGGCGCCGCGGCAACGGAAAACTGGTCGGCCAGGCGTACGCGTTGATCGGGCGAGACGAGCATTGTCGTGACTTAGCTGAAGGCGAACTCGATCTTCTCAGCGGAGAGGACCAGTTCCTCCATCGCGACATCGGCACCGCCCTTCGCCGCGAGCGTGGGTCCGGTCCATTTCATCGGCATCACGGAGCGCAAGGTCCAACTGGCGACCGGCTGGCGCGTCTCGTCGAGCAGGGTGATCACCACCGAGTCACGCTTGCCCGCGACGCCGGTCGTGCGCACCTGATCGACCCAGTTGTAGATGTCGGGGTTCTTCACCACGCCGCGCTTCAGCGTCACGTCGCCGGTCTTGTAGATGGCGGGAAACTTCGAGGTGTGGTTCGCCGCGTAGTTTCCCGCGCGGTATTCGGCCACGGTGATCTCGTTGTTCAGCCCGCTGACATCGGAGAACCCGCCCACGGCATCGGTGCCGCTGCCCGACTGCAGGGCAACGATGAAATTGAAGCCAAGATAGGGTGTTGTGCGGTCGGACATGCTACGCCCCTGTCGGTTCGAGTGACTTTTTCTGCTTTGCTCAACTGCTCGCGGTCATCTGGCCGATGCGGAAGATCACGAATTCCGCCGGTTTGAGCGGGGCAACGCCGATCACGCAGACCAGCCGGCCGTTGTCGAGATCTGCCTGCGTCATCGTGGTCATATCACAACGAACGAAATAAGCGTCGGACGGCTTGGCGCCGGCCAGTCTCCCATTGACCCATTCGTTGTAGAGAAAATCGCCGACGGAACCGGCCACGCTGGCCCACAGCGCCCGGCCGTTCGGCTCGAACACCACCCAGCTCGTCGAGTCGGCAATGGAATGTTCGAGATACAGGAAATACCGGCGCACATTGACGTACTGCCACTGCGGATCGGATGACAACGTGCGGGCGCCCCAGACGCGGATGCCCAACCCGGGAAACTGCCGGATGCAATTGACGCCCAGCGGGTTCAGCACGCCCTGCTGCGCGGTGTTGATGTAGGTTTCCAGGCCGAGTGCGTCCTGCACCACCTCGTTTGCGGGCGCCTTGTGTACGCCGCGCGTGATGTCGGTGTAGGCGTAAAGGCCGGCGACGAAACCGCTCGGCGGCAGCAGCACCTGATTGGTGCTCCCCGGTTCCAGCGAGGCGGCACTGATCCAGGGATAGTAGAACGCCAGGCGTGTGTCGGAGAACTGACCAGCGAATAGCTGCGCGTCCGCGACCGCCGCACCCAGCGGCGATTCGATCACGGCGACACGATACAGCATCTTCGTGCAGTGGGCCTGCATCGCCGAAATCACCGCCTGATGTATCGTCGGATCGATCGCCGCCGCCGGGCAGAGCACGATCGAAACCTCTTCGACAGCCTCCAGCGCGGCAAGACCGTAGCTGCCGTTCACCTCGTCCACCTCGCCGGCATAATCCACGCTTTGCGGCGCCGCACCGTCAGTGCCTCCAGTGAGATGCAGGACATAACTCGGTGAGACGGCCGGATCGGTTGGGTGCAGCGCGGCCTGATCAAAACCTGCCAGCAATGCTGCCCACAGCGCGGTCGTTGTGACCGTGCCGTTGTAGGTTGCCAGGATTGGCTGCGTCGCCTGGGCGTTACCCGTCGTCGGAGCGTTCGTCATCGCGTCGGCGAGGCTGTTGTCGGCATCCTGCTCGAGGTCCACGTCGGGGAAGCTGTAGATCTGGTTCCCGTTGATCTGGACGCTGATGTCGTAGCTGTCGTGGTAGAGGTTGCCGTCACCGGCGCGGCTGCCCATCATGAGCACCTGTAGTGGCACCGTCGTATCCGCGCCGAGGTCGGGGTTCAAAGCCCTGGTCAACGAGACCGTGCTGCCCGCAACAGTGGCGTAGAGCCTGGTTGTGCGTGGCGGCAGGCCAAAGATCGTCCGCAAATTGACGCCGACGGGGATCGAATACAGCGGTGCGGCGCCGGCGTCCGTAGGCGGCTGTAGGTTCACTGCCTGTGCCATGCCGGCACCCACCGAAGGCGCGAGGATCGCGGTGGCGAAGGCGGTAGGCAGAACGGTGTGGCTGGTGCCGACTTGGTCGACATAGACCAACCGCTGGCCGGTTACGAAGGTATACTGCGCCGGCGCCGGGGTCGGTGTTGGCGTCGGTACCGGCGTTGCGGTCGGGGTCGGAGTGGGCGTCGGTGTCGCGGTCGGGGTCGGAGTGGGCGTCGGTGCCGGCGGCGGCGTCAGCGTCGCGACCGCAGTGAGGCTCTGCAGCGGAAACGCGTTGGCCGGCAGCAGCGAACCCACCAGCGCGGCGGCGGGCACACTGCCCAAACGCAGCACAACTGTATCGGCGGCCGCCGGCGCCCTGAACTGCAACAGCGGTTGCCCGAAACGCGGCGTGAACACCACATCGACGTTGCCGCCCGATCCGGGAAAGCGAGCGGCGAGATTGATCAACGTCGTCCCGGTGGCCGGCACGGCAAGTGATGCCGTCGCCGGGCGCGCGCTGGCCGGCCCGGCGCGCTGAACGTCATTGCCGATGCGTGCAAGATACAGCTGCTGGCCGCCATTGTCGAAGAAGGCCCGCGCAGCGTAGGCCGTGTAGTTCGTCACACCGGTGCCACCCAGAGTTAGATTCTCGGCGTCACCGAAATAGGTCACGTAGTCGTTGAAGCTGGTCAGCAACTGCGGCCGGCCACGGACCGGGCCGGTGCGCGTCGGTCCCACCATCCCTGCCACGCTGGTACTCGCGGGCCGAATCTGCGGCGGCGTGAAGCTCACTTCCTCGACAAAAACACCAGGCGCCAGGTATTCGGGCATGGGAGCGCTTCCTCGTCTGCTGTCAGGTGGACTGCAACGTGACGCCAGGGATGCTGAGCGTGGCGGCCGTGGCGATCTGGCCGCGGGTGACCGGGAACGTCTGCAGTGCCGCGAACACGCCGCCAGTGGAGATCTGCACCGCGTGCAGCGTATCGGAATCGGCTGCAGCCTGGCCGGATTGCGTGCGATCGCCAAGCGCGGTCAGCGTCATGATGTCGTTGGTTTGCGAGGCGGGAAGCGGCGGCAACCCGGTCAACGGGACGATCACGTCGCCCATGATGTCAGCCTGGCCCGAGAACCCGAGGCTGACGCTGTTGCGCGTGCAGGTGAGTCGCAGGACGCACCATGAAGCCGCACTGCCATCCTGCCATTTCACGTTCAGCACGACCGCGCCGGCCTCGCCGACGCGCGTGGCCTGCAGGCTCGGCCGCAACGCCACGAACGTCGGCGCGGCCGCCGTCGGCGTCACGCTGAACAGCCGTGGATGGAACCGCCCGTCGAGCGACTGCGTTGCGCCACTGACTGTGATCGGCGGCAGCGGTGGCAAAGTCGCCAGATCGGTCTGCGTCGGAACATGATCATACAATATCGGCGATGTAAGAAGCACCAGCCCACGGCTGCCGGTGTCGGCAGTGATCCCGCTCGGAAGCGCGGAGCTCAGCGTGACCTTCAGCGCCGGCGGGGGTCCTGCGATCGCGCGCACGCCACCCGATCCGTCGGGCAACGCCTCGGCCCAGAACACCGCGCCGGCCGATGGAATGCGAATTGCCTCCTCGCTCATGTCGTCCGGCCAAAGCCAAGCGAGCGATCGACCACCGGTGCGTACTGCCGCATATCCGGCTCCAGCGCGACGCGCACGCCGCGGACCACGTAAGGCACAGTCAGGCAGTATTTCAGCGGCAGCGTGTCCCAGATCCGCATCAGCTCTTCGCGGGTCAGTTCTTCGGTGGCGACCTGCACGTCATCCGAGTCGTCCCAGTTCAGCGCCTGGCCGGGTAACGCCAGCGCCTGGGCCGACATGCGATCCGCGCCGATGATCGGGTTGATCGCGAGCTGCTGGAATCCCCAGCCCATCAGGCTGTTCTCGGCGAGCGCGGTGTCCGCGATCGCGATCATCAGGAAGTGCAGCATCAGCGGCACTTCCGCGACACGTCCGCCCGCACTGCCCGGCAATGAACGCACGTAGCCGCCGGGGATCGTCGGGTCAATGCCGATGCGGTACAAGTAAAGCGCGAGCGTATTGCTGATGCTGGTCTGCTTGAACGCCGCGCTGCCGAACAGCTGCACGCTCGCGTTCACCGGCGTGGCCTTGAGCTCTGGCGGAAAACGCTCGGCCAGCATGCCCTCGATCGCAGCCATCACGCCCTGCACTGCAGCGTACGTCGCCATTCGTTCTCCCCCCGCGTCGACCAGTCCGCGGCTCGCCGGAGTCGGTCCCGGCATGCCGCCCGGCGCGGCAGCTCATTCCGCCTGATCACGGCGCGTATTACCTAGCGCCATGAGCGCCGTCGCAGCCATCCATCGCTGGGAGCATTCGGGGTGTAGATCGGGATGAAGACCGCCTGCAGAAATCGCTGTGCCGGCCTCATCCTCTGGGTGGAGTGGCCTTGAAGCGCGCCGCTAGCGCATTTGTCAAATCCGGCAGCGAAAGATCGGTCAGTGCGGTGCGGTGCGGGCGCATTTGATACAGCCACGCGTGTTGGCCATTCGCTGCGAGCACGACGAACTGCGCCGACGGCAGTGCGGCAAGTAACGGCCGCGCGCACGCGTCGGATTCGGCGCCCAACAGGCCAAACAGCACAAGGTCTGGCGCCAGTTCGTGCAGCTGCTCGACCAGTCGCTCGCGCGTCGCCAGAACACCGATCAGGTCGAGCGTCAGTCGTGGCTCCAACACTGCTGTCACAAGGTCAGTGAGCAGCGGCGAGACGGTCACCACAAGTGTGCGAACTGCCGCCACGGACTTGTCCCGACCTCGCACTGTGAGACCACCATCCTGCGACCCGCGAACGGACAGCAATATCAATCCGAAGATGGAGAGAGGATGGATGTCGGGTCAGTTTGGCGAGGATCGGGCGTACATCCAGGTAGCCACCTGTCCGCGCCGCTGCACGTTCAACTTTCCAAGTGCGTTATGGACGTGTGACTTCGTTGTGGTGAGGCCGATATTCAGGCGTCGCGCAATTTCCTTGTTGCTCAGACCAGTGCTGATCAGCCTGACGATCTCCAGTTCGCGCGCGGTGAGCGCCTGCGGACCGCTATCGGCTTTCGGTGGCCCGGCCGAACTTGCGGCAATCCGCTGCAACAGGCCGGCCGCCACCACCCCCGAGCACGCCTGCCGGCCGGCACTGATGTCGTCAACCATGGCGCACAGATCGGACGCCCCGGCCGTGCATGGGATGTAGCCGGCCACCCCAGCTTCAGCCCAGGAGAGGACCGACTCCACCGACTCACTGACGGCAAATACCACGACACGCAATCCGGCCGATATCTCGCGCAGCCGGCGCACTGCCATCGGGCCATTGCGCACTGCCGCATCGAGCAGCACCATTTCTGGCCGCAATTCCCGGCTCATACTCAAGGTCTGTTCGAAATCCGCACAATAGCCGATGACCGAGGTTGTCCCGCCGCGCGCGAGAATCTCGCCGAGGCTTTCGCGGACGAAGCGGACCTCCGACGCGATCAGAACCTGAAGTGCACGCCTGCCGCACGCGACTGGATCGGCATGACGCTCGCTCCGATGCATGCCATGTTCCCCCGCTGGCCTTGCGACGCAAGAGGCATGGGGCGTCTCACGTCTCCCGCGCATTGCGTCCCGGCCGATATAGTTCACCGGATTATGGCGAGCAGTGCGCGAGATCACAACGATTGATGCGCGGGGGCCGGGAAGAGAGCGTCAAGATGGCCATCGAGACCGCAGTACGGCACTACGGTGACTTGCACATCCTCCACGATTACGCGGGCGGATCGACCCCAGCGGACAACACGGCCGGCGAGGCTCCTATCGAGGAATTCTGGCATGCGATCCGCCTGGACCTGTTCGGTACGTTCCTTGGGTGTCGGTTCGGCATACCGGCGCTCATCAACTTAGGACCCGAGGGGAAACAACCGAATCATTTCCGGACGCGCCTCATGCTACCTCGTCATGGTCGGCGAAGCATGCCCCGGCGAATTGGCCGGGGGCCGGCCATCCACGTCTTTGCTACCAGCACAAAGAGAAAACGTGGATGCCGACCCCAGCCTTCGCTTGGGGCAGGCTCTGCGTCGGCATGACGATGTGGCAGCGACCATGGCGGAGCACTTATTTCCCAGCGAATCCTTAGGGGGGATCGGTGCTCGACATGGCCCGCAATGCGGCGTTGATGGGCGTTGCCGGTCTTGATTGCTGCACCGCTGCGAAGGGCGGTATCGCAGCGATTATCCGTTCGATGGCGGTGGAATTCGCACCACGGAAGGTGCGGTTCAATGCCATCGCGCCAGCCGCGGCGATGACCGATCGCGTACGCGGGCGATTCGAAGCAGGCAATCCGCGAGTGACGAAGATCGCGGCAGCGTATCTGATCGGGCTGATCGCGCTATAGGGAGCATGCTTGTACCTGTGATTGCCGGAGCCCGGCACACATGGGCAGCGCCAATAAGCAAAGCGCAGCCATGACCAAGAACGCGAGGCCGCCCATTCGCGCGTACAGCGCGCCAGAGGCCAGGGTCAGCAGGGCAGTAGCCAACCCTATGCACAAGGTTCCATAGATCGATTGCGCCGTAGCTGCCAAACGGAGCGGCACCACCAGCACGATCACGCGCATGCACGCCAGGTGCAGCAATGCGAATGTGAGCCCATGCAAAGGCTGTACAAGTCCCAACAGGGAGGGCGACGTTGTACAGGCCAAGACTGACCAACGGATGACCCCAGCGCCCGCAGCCAAAGCGCATGCGCCGCCGGCACCGATATGTCGGATCAGCGTTGGCCCGATCAAAAAGAAGACCAGCACCTCCGATAACACTGATTCCGACCAAAGCACGCTGACAGTTGGC
>DATMND010000089.1:0-10584 GCA_035569235.1 Acetobacteraceae bacterium
ACAGCTACTCCACGTTCTTCGAGAACGACCGGCGCACCGCGACCGGACTGGACGGGTGGCTCCGCCAGCGCGGGTTCCGCCGCGTGTTCCTGACGGGGCTGGCGACGGATTTCTGCGTCGCGTGGTCGGCCGAGGATGCCGTGCGTCTCGGCTATGAGGTGGTGGTGATCGAGGACGCATGCCGCGGCATCGGCGTCCCGCTGGGGAGCGGTCGCACGACAATGGATGAAGCGCGCGAACGGCTGGCCCGGCTTGGCGCGCGCATCGTCACCACCGGCGAATTCACCGCGTGACGGCGTGGCTGGTCACCGGCGGCGCGGGGTTCATCGGCTCGCATCTGTGCGAGAGCCTGCTGGCACGCGGCGATACGGTCCGGGTGCTGGACGATCTCTCCACCGGCCGGCGCGAGAACCTGCCGCCGGGCGTGGACCTGATCGTAGGCAACGTGGCGGACCAAGCCGCGGTGCACAATGCGGTGGAAGGCGTCAGCGGGTGCTTCCATCTTGCCGCCATCGCCTCGGTCGAGCGCGGCGTCACCGATTGGCTCGGCACACATCGTGCGAACCTCACCGGCACAATCACACTGTTTGACACCATCCGTCGTCTGCCGACGCGAATTCCGGTGGTCTACGCGTCCTCGGCCGCGGTGTATGGCGACGCTGCGACAGTCCCGATCTCCGAGGGGATGGCGTGTCGTCCGCTCTCGGCGTATGGCGCGGATAAATATGGCTGCGAGCTTCACGCACGGGTCGCAAGTCACGTGCACGGCATTCCGACCGTTGGGCTGCGATTCTTCAACGTCTATGGTCCGCGCCAGGATCCGCGCTCGCCCTATTCCGGCGTCATCTCGATCTTCTGCGAGCACATTAGTCGCGGCGCACCGATCGACATCTTCGGCGACGGCGAGCAGACGCGGGATTTCATCTTCGTCGCGGACGCCGTCGCTGCCATGCTCGCGGCGATGCGCGTGCAACCAGCGGAAGCGCCTGTGTTCAACATATGCACCGGCATCCCGATTTCGGTGCTGGACCTGGCGCGGGCGATTGCCAAACTCGTCGACACAGGACTGGCGACAAACCACAAGCCGCCACGCGCCGGCGACCTCCGCCACTCCACCGGTTCGCCGGCATTGGCGCGCGCCACACTCTCGCTGCGTGAGCCGACGACGCTGCGGTCAGGGCTTGCCAAAGTGCTGGACTGGTTGGGCGGCTGCCACTAAGCCACCGGACGCACCTCATGCTCCATCGTCATGGCCGGCGAAGGACGGATCCTAACAGGGCATAGCAACGCAAAATGACTCCCCGGACCGTTGCCACAGCCTTGCTGGTACCGCCGATCTCCCTCCTGCTGGTCGCCCTGCTCGGAGCGCTGATCGATCGGCGCAACAGACGCATCGGCCGATTTGTAATATGGGCCGCGTTGGTTGGTCTCCTGATATTGGCGATGCCGATTGTGGGAGGCTCGCTCATGATCGCGCTGCAGCGGGACCTGCCACTGTCGCCGCCGCCGGACTCGCCACCCCAGGCAATCGTCATCCTCGGCGGAGACGTGGTCCGCGGCGGCATCCAGACCGCGGTCCTGTATATTGGTCCGATCTCGCTCGAGCGGCTGCAGACCGGCGCCGCGCTGTCTCGCCGCACTGGATTGCCGATCCTGGTCTCCGGCGGATCGCTGCGCGAAGGGGACGCGCCAGTGGCCGCGCTCATGGCGGACAGTCTGGTAAGCGACTTCCGGGTGCCGGTCAGATGGATCGAGGCGGGATCGCGCGACACCTGGGAAAACGCGCAAATGAGCACGATCATCCTGCGCGAACAGGGCATCCGGTCGATCTATGTCGTGACGCAGGCGTGGCATATGCGCCGTGCCATCATGGCGTTCGCGGCTGCCGGCATCACGGCGACGGCAGCGCCGCCTCGGCTGGATCGGCTGCCCACACCGTTCTCTGAGAACTTCGTGCCCAATGTCGCCGGCTGGCAGGAAAGCTACTATGCTCTGCACGAATGGATCGGCTGCGCCTATTATGCGCTCCGCTGAGAGGCGTACGCGGTCAGAATCCATGGTCCACGTCCGATAAGGTCAAATCGCATGCGCCACCGATATCTCGGCTGGCTTCTGATAGGCACCTGGCTCGGCGTTCTGCCATTGGCGGCGCGTGCCGACGCGCTCTCGGACGCACAGGACGCGATGCAGAAGGGTGACCTGCGCACCGCGCGGATCGATCTCCTGGATGCCGTTCGCACCGATCCGCAAGACGCCGTGGCGCATTACTGGCTGGGCAAGGTGAGCCTCGATCTTGGTGATCCGGCGACCGCGGAGCACGAGGCCAGGGCGGCGCGTGATCGTGGCTTCGACGCCCGTCAGGCGGTGCCGCTGCTGGCCCAGTCGCTGGCGGTGCAGTACAAATACCAGGACCTGCTCAGTGAATTGCGACCGGACGGCAACGACGCCGCTCTGGATGCAACGATCCTGGTTGCCCGCGGCTATGCGCAGATCGCGATGCACGACACGGAAGCGGCACAGGCCTCCTTCGCGCTCGCCGAGAAGACGGCGCCGAACGCGGTGGAACCGCTGCTGGCGAGTGCCAGCTTGCTGACCTCGCGCGGCGATCTTGAAGGCGCACAGGCGAAGATTGACCGAGCGATCAGCCTCCAGCCTAAATCGCCCGAGGCGCTGCTGGCCAAAGCCGAAGTATTGCATGCAAGGGGAGACATGAACGGCTCGCTCGCCGTGCTCGACCAGGTATTGATCGAGCAGCCAAGCAATACGATTGCGCTGCTCGACTACGCCGAACTGCTGATCGCAAGCAACCAGCCCGAAAAGGCCAAGGCCGATCTCGACAAGGTGCTGACGGCGACACCCGGCAACGTGCGTGCGATCTATCTGGAGGCCGTGTTGCAGGTCCAAGCGAAGGACTACAGGTCCGCGGATGTAACGCTGGAGAAGATTGGCGCTTACATCGCGCAGATCCCTCGCGGCTATTTTCTCCAGGCGGTCATCAAAGAGCAGCTTGGAGACACTGCGCAGGCGGAGGACGCGACGCGCCGCTACATTGCGCGCGTCCCGGACGACCTCGCCGCCTACAAGATGCTGGCGCGGATCGAGTTCGCCAAACGTCGGCCCGACCTCGCTGCCGAGACCTTGGGCAAGGCCTTCGGCTCCATTCGGGGTGACGCCGAGGCCTACGATTTGCTTGGGCGTTCCTATGCCGCGACTGGCCGCGGCGATGATGCGGTGAAGGCCTTCCAGAAGGCCGAATTCCTGGCGCCGGGTGACATCGGGCTGCAGACGCGACTGGCGAGTACCCACATGAGCATGGGCGAGCCGGAGGCCGCGATGGGCGACCTCGATCATGCGTTGCAATTGGCGCCGAAGTCGCCTCAGGTCGGCGAGGCGCTGTTCTTTGCCGCGCTGGCAACTGGCGATCTGAACAAGGCTGGCGCAGCGATCGAAAAGGTTCGCACCGCGCAGGGCGATACTCCATCGGTGGAAAACCTTGAGGCGCTGCTGACAATGGCGCAGCTCAACTTTGAAGATGCGGCCGCGATGCTCCGCGAGGTCGTGCGGAAGCATCCGGAATTCATCCCGGCCCAGATCAATCTGGCCCGCGCTTCCGCGATGCTGGGAAAGACATCTGACGGGGAGCAGATTTTGTCTGGCATCCTGGCAAAGGATCCGGGCGCCGAACCGGCGCTCACGATGCTCGCATCACAAATGACGCAGACAAACAGGGTGCAAGAGGCGATCGCCGTGGTGGAGAAGGCGCACAATGCGCAGCCTGCCAATGCCGGTCTGACCGCGAACCTGGCCGATCTTTACATCCGGTCAGGCAACGCTGCGAAGGCGCTCGACATAGTCAACAAGGAGGCGACGGCCGCCGGCAGTATCGAATTGCTCGGCGTCAAGGCCGCGGCACAGATCGCGCTCAACCTCAAGGAAGAGGCACGCGAAACCTATGCTGGAATCCTGAAGATCGACCCGACGGTGATCGCGGGGCGCCACCAGTTGGAAGAGCTGTTGCTGCAGGCTGACGATTACGAGGGCGCGCGAAATGCCATCAAGGAAGGGCTCGTGATCAGCCCGCGCAACTACCAGCTCTTTCAGGACTACGTGATGGTGGACCTGAAGGCGCGCGGCGTTGATGCCGCCCTGGCAACGGCAAAGCAGCTCCAGCAGCAGGATCCCGACTTCCAGCAGTCGCGTGCACTGATCGGCGACGTCTACACGGCGGCGAACCGTCCGAAGGATGCGGTCCAGGCCTATCGGGATGCAATGGCAGCAGCACCATCCGAAATTCTGGTTGGACGGCTGACCGCGGCACTGTGGCGAAGCGGCCAGAGGGACACGGCCATCAACGTGCTGATCGACTGGAACGTGCAGCATCCAAACGATCTCACGGCGACGGGGCAGCTGGCCGACCTGTATATTTCGGCAGACCGTTACGATGATGCTGCCAAGCAACTGCAGCTTGTGCTGAATGCGAAGCCGCACGATGCGTTGGCGCTGAACAATCTGGCCTGGGTGTATCAGCAGCAGGGCGACAAGCGCGCCGAAGGACTGGCGCGACAGGCCTACCTTGTCTCGCCCGGCGCCCAGACCGCCGATACGCTTGGCTGGATTTTCGTATCGGATGGCGATGCGGCGCGGGGCGTGGCGCTGCTGCGGCAGGCTGTGGCCCAGGATAGCGGTGATCCGCGCGTGCAGTACCACTACGCAGTCGCACTGAGGGCTATAGGCAGTCGCGACGAGGCGATCAGGCTGCTGACGGCTGTGGTGGCGAACAAGGCGGAATTCCCGGAAAAGGCGGATGCTCAAAAGCTGCTCGATGCGCTTGGCAAGGGCTGAGCGGCGGCGCCGGGGGCGTTGCACGCTGCCCTGCCCTGCCATAGCGTCCGGCCAGCGCCTTCCAGCCGGGGAGCGATGCTGTTCGTGCCGCCTTGCCGGAGCGGGCCACCGACGAACTGACGCCAGACCAGGGACAGGACGACGATGCCCGACGACTCCCCTTCGCCACGCCCGCAGCTGACCACGCTGGTCGGGTGGGAACCGGAACTGGCCGAACTTCGCGCACGCGTGGCGCTGGCGAAGGAGCTAGGTGGTGCGGAGCGCGTCGCGCGCCAGCACAAGGGCGGCCGTCTAACTGTCCGTGAGCGGATCGACCGCATGCTCGATCCCGACAGCTTCCACGAGATCGGCGCGATTGCCGGCAAGGCGATCTACGACGCCGACAGCAAGGAGATCGTTGCATTCACCCCGGCCAATTGCGTGTTCGGCCGCGGTACGGTCGATGGGCGGCCTGTTGTGGTAGCGGGCGATGACTTCACCCTGCGTGGCGGTTCGGCGGACGCCTCGATCAAGGGCAAGCCGAAGATGTCGGAGCAGATCGCGGCCGAGTTCCGCGTGCCGATCATCCGGCTGATTGAGGGCTCCGGCGGCGGCGGTTCGGTGAAGACCATCGAGACCACCGGGCGCGCCAACCTGCCCGGCGGGCTGTCGGAGACCACGTCCTTCGACCTTGTCGCCAACAACATGGGGACCGTGCCGGTCGTCGCCCTTGGTTTGGGTTCGGTCGCCGGGCTTGGTGCGGCACGGCTGGCCGCCAGCCACTATTCGGTGATGGTGAAGGAGATTTCCGCCGTGTTCGTTGCCGGGCCGCCGGTGGTGGAGCGGCTGGGCGAGCCCCGCACCAAGCAGGAGCTCGGCGGCTGGGACGTGCAGCTGTCCTGCGGCGCGGTCGATCACGCGGTGGATAGTGAGGCCGAGGCGTTCGAGGCCGCACGCCGCTTTCTGTCGTATCTGCCGGGCTCGATCTGGGACCTGCCGCCGCGCGTGCGCAACTGGGACGACCCGGAGCGGGTAGAAGACTTCCTGATCGCCGCGATCCCCCGCGACAAGAAGCAGGCCTACCACATGCGCCGGATCATTGAGGCCCTGGTGGATAAGGGCAGCTTCTTCGAGATGGCTCGCCTGTTCGGCCGGCCGATCATCACCGGGTTCTGCCGCCTGGACGGCTGGCCCGTGGCATTGATGGCGGGCGATCCGCTGTTCCATGGCGGCGCATGGACGGCGGACGCTTGCAACAAGATCATACGCTTCGTGGACCTTGCTCAGACATTCCATTTACCGATCGTGCACCTGGTGGACTGTCCCGGCTTCCAGGTCGGGCTCGCCGCCGAGAGCAGCGCAGTAATCCGCTGGGGTGTGCGCGCGCTGTCCGCGATCAACCAGACCACCGTGCCATGGTGCAGCATCGTCGTGCGCAACTGCTATGGCGTCGGCGGCCTGGGCCATCAGCCGGTGAGCCACCTGTGTCAGCGCTACGCCTGGCCCTCGGCAAGTTGGGGGTCGCTGCCACTGGAGGGCGGCATCGAGGCGGCCTACCGGGCCGAGATCGACGCCTGTCCCGACCCCGCCACCAAGATGGAGGAGATCGAGGCGCGGCTGAACCGGCTGCGTTCGCCCTACCGCACCGCGGAGACCTTCTGGGTGGAGGAGGTCATTGACCCGCGCGATACCCGCCGCCTGCTGTGCGAGTTCGCCAACCTTGCGGCGCCGCTGCGGACGCCGGGGGAGTCACGATTCACCATGCGGCCGTAGGATCTCCGGGTAGGACACCGACCCGATTACGACTGCCGAGTCATGTGTCCGGTAGGTGATCGCCTGGGTTCGGTGGTTCGCCGCCGGAGCGCATCAGGAATCGGATTGCCCCTTGCTTGTCGCCTCGTCCCCTGCGCTCGGCAAAGAATGCCTCGGCCGTCCGCATCGCCGTCAGCTTTTCAGCCGCCGCCATGACCAGGAACTGGTTCATGCTGGTTCCGTCGGCCTCGGCCAGCTTCTCGACCGCGGCCTTCAAGGAAAGCGGCAGTCGCAACGAAAACGTCGTGACCTTCGTTGTCATTCTCGTATCCTCCTGAACGCCTCAGCCGGAGTGAGCACCTCGATGCCAAAACGGCCGGGGGCCGTTCCGTAGTCCCTCCGGTTGAACGTCACGATTGCATCCGCGCGACCATTGGCCGCTGCTTCGAGGACCAGTTCGTCGCCGGCGTCCGATAGCAGCGGTCGCCATTGATAGTGCACTTCGACCGGTTCACTCACCTCGATGATGGCATCGATCAATCGGCTCACGTCAGCCTCGTTCGCCTGCGCTGCCAAAAGATGCTCCGCTCCCATGCAGGTCGTCTCGTATTCGAACGCCAAAGCCACACTCAGGAGCATAGTAGCCCGGCGCTCCAGAAGCAGCACCAGCAGCGCCGCGGATGCTCCGCCTGGGCTTCGCATGCCAGCGACAATGACATCGGTGTCAATGACCAACCGCATTCATGGGCAGTATCATATCGCGGGCGATGGCACCATCCTCAGACCAGACCTTGCACCGCGATCCTGACTGAAGACCTTGCTGACGGCCACAGACTGGCAGGCGTGCGCATCGTCAACCCGTTCGCCGGCGCGACGCTGACCGCGGCGGCCGAGGCATTGCTGACCGCGGAATGACGGAGCTCCTGGGAACGCTGGGGAGGGGGCCAGCCATGCGCCCACTTCGGTTGAAGACTTGGTGCGTTTCGCATAGGGTGATTGACGGGAGGAGGGCCAGACCGCACAACAGAATCGTTGGCAAAAAGGCCACACGTCGGCGCGTTCGCGCGCCACGGGATAGGAGTCCGAGTTGCAGCCTACCAACATCGGTAACCCCGACTACTTCCATAAAGTGGTCGATTGCCAATGGGCGTGTCCCGCCCATACCCCGGTGCCTGAATACATCAGGCTGATCGCAGCGGGTCGGTATGCCGACGCGTTCATGATCAACTGGGAGTCCAACGTGTTCCCGGGGATTCTCGGCCGGACCTGTGATCGGCCCTGCGAGCCGGCCTGCCGTCGCGGACGTGTGGAAGAAGAACCGGTGGCGATATGTCGGCTCAAGCGAGTCGCCGCAGATTACAAGGGCGACATCCGCCACCGCCTGCCCAAACCGGCCGAACGCGGCAACGGCAAGCGGATTGCCCTGGTCGGCGCCGGCCCCGCGTCACTGACAGTCGCCCGCGATCTCGCACCGATCGGCTACGAACTGGTGGTGTTCGATTCGGACCCGCGCGCCGGCGGCATGATCCGCAGCCAGATCCCGAAATTCCGCCTCCCCGAGGAGATCATCGACGAGGAGGTAGCCTACATCACCGGCCTCGGCATGGAGATGCGGCTGGGCCAGCGGATCGACAGCCTGAAGGCGCTGCTCGCCGATGACTATGACGCAATCTTCGTCGGTTGCGGCGCACCGCGCGGGCGCGACCTGCCGATCCCCGGACGGCACGAAGCAGCAGCGAACATCCATATCGGCATCGACTGGCTGTCCTCGGTGTCGTTCGGCCATATCAGCAAGATCGGCAAGCGCGTGATCGTGCTGGGCGGTGGCAACACCGCGATGGATTGCTGCCGATCGTCGCGCCGGCTCGGCGGCGAGGACGTGAAGGTGATCGTGCGGTCCGGTTTCGAGGAAATGAAGGCGTCGCCCTGGGAAAAGGATGACGCCATGCATGAGGACATTCCGATCCTCAACATGCTGGTGCCCAAGGAGTTCACCCACGCGGGTGGAAAACTGACGGGGGTGATGTTCGAGAAGGTGAAGGCCGAGCGCGACGCCAAGGGCCGCCGCAGGCTGGTGCCGACCGGCGAGCCCGATCAGCACTTCGAATGCGACGACGTGCTGGTGGCGGTGGGCCAGGAGAACGCGTTCCCGTGGATCGAGCGCGATATCGGCATCGAGTTCGACCAGTGGGACATGCCGGTCGTCGATGAAGTGACGATGGGATCGACCAATCCAAAGGTGTTCTTCGGCGGCGACTCGGCGTTCGGGCCGAAGAACATCATATGGGCCGTGGCGCACGGGCATCAGGCGGCGATCTCCATCCACAAGCTCTGCCAGAACGAGGATGTGCGCGATCGGCTGCCGCCGATGGTAACGCTCGCCTCGCAGAAGATGGGCATCCACGAGTGGAGCTACGACAACGACATTTCGCTGGACCTTCGGTTCAAGGTGCCGCACCGCGACAAATTGATCGCGCTGAAGGATATCAAGGCCGAGGTCGAGCTTGGGTTCGATGACAAGCTGGCCTTCGCCGAGGCGCAGCGCTGCCTGAACTGCGACGTGCAGACGGTGTTCACCGATGCGCTCTGCATCGAGTGCGACGCGTGCGTTGACATCTGTCCGGTCGATTGCATCAGCTTCACCGAGAACGGCGAGGAACCGGAACTGCGGCTGCGGCTGAGCGCTCCGGCCATGAACGAGACCCAGGACCTTTACGTTTCCGGTGCATTGAAGACCGGCCGGGTGATGGTGAAGGACGAGGACGTCTGCCTGCATTGTGGTCTGTGCGCCGAGCGGTGTCCCACCGGCGCATGGGACATGCAGCGTTTCCTTCTCGATGTGGCACAGGCGGAGCACGCATGTTGCAGTTTGCAGAACGCGTAACCGGTCTCCAGCGCGTCAACGACTTCGTCGTCAAGTTCGCCAACGTCAACGGGTCGGGTTCGGCCAGCGCCAACACGCTGTTTGCCAAGTCGATCCTGCGGATGGGCGTGCCGATCACGCCGCGCAACATCTTTCCCTCGAACATCCAGGGCCTGCCGACCTGGTACGAGGTGCGAGGGTCGGAAGCGGGGCATCTGGGTGCGCGCGGCGGTGGCGTCGACCTGATGGTGGCGATGAACCCGCAGACCTGGACACAGGATATCGCATCCATCGTGCCGGGCGGTTACCTGTTCTACGACTCGACGAAGCCGATGCCGCCGTCGAAGTTCCGCGACGATATCGTGGTGATCGGCGTGCCGCTGACCGAGATTACCAACAAGGCCTATACCGATTCCCGCCAGCGGCAGCTGTTCAAGAATATCGTGTATCTCGGCGTGCTGTCCGCGCTGTTGCAAATGGATGCGGCGGAGATCGAGACCCTCCTGGGCGAGCAGTTCCGCGGGCGCGACAAGCTGGTGGCAGCGAATGTGCAGGCGCTGCACATGGGCCGCGACTATGCGCTGAAGAACCTGGACTGCCCGATCGGCCTGACCTTGCGTCGCGCCGATGCGGTGGGCGACCGCATCTTCATCGAGGGCAATGCCGCTGCCGCATTGGGCGCTGTGTATGGCGGTGCGACGGTGTGCGCATGGTACCCGATCACGCCGTCCTCTTCTCTGGCCGAGGCGTTCACCCGCTACTGCAATCGCTATCGCGTGGATCCGCAGACCAAGAAGGCCAAATTCGCGATCGTGCAGGCGGAGGACGAACTGGCCTCGATCGGCATGGTGATCGGCGCGGCGTGGAATGGCGCGCGTGCGTTCACCGCCACGTCGGGGCCTGGCATCTCGCTGATGCAGGAATTTGTCGGGCTGGCGTATTTTGCCGAAATCCCCGCGGTGATTTTCGACGTGCAGCGGTCCGGGCCGTCCACCGGCATGCCGACGCGCACGCAGCAGGCCGATATCCTGTCCTGCGCCTACGCCTCCAACGGCGACACGCGCCATGTGCTGCTCTTCCCCGAGGACCCGAAGGAATGCTTCGACTTCGCCGCCGCTTCGCTCGACCTGGCGGACCGGCTGCAGACG
>DATMND010000090.1:0-5022 GCA_035569235.1 Acetobacteraceae bacterium
GGGTATTCTCCCGGTTTGCCGTGGAGGAGCGGAACCGCGGCGGCAGAGCAGGCAGCTTTCTCTTGGCTATCGTTGATCCTGATTTCAGTCAATTCCGAAACTGGACTCCACAATTGGATTTGACACTACAACCGAGCTCGACTTGCCTCGCCTGTTCACCATGCGGGCGGCGCAGGCGGTTGCGAACTGGCCCGCGCGCATGTTTGCCGCGCCCAATAGCGGACGGGATGGCGATGGTGGGACGGTCTGTGAAGCTTCCCTGGTTACTGCTGTTGCTGCTGCTTGCCGCAGGCGCCCGGGCCGAGTCACTGGAACATTACTCGGCCGCAGCGATCCCTGCCGGCAGGCTGACGGTGGCAACAGCCGGCGGGCACGGGGCCCTGCCGCTCCAGGTTTCGGCAGACTGGACCCGCAGGCTGCCTGACGTGACGCGGGCGCTCGTCGTCGTGCACGGCGCGCTGCGTGACGCCTATACGTCGCTGCGGATCGCGCAGTCCGCGATCTACGCGGCGGGGGAGGCGGGACATGGTACGATTATTGTCCTGCCTCAGTTCCTGGCCGAACCCGACATTGCCGCCCACGCAGTATCGGGCGATGTGCTGCGTTGGAGCACGTCAGGCTGGATCGATGGCGAGGCGGCGACCGGACCCGCGCCGCTCAGTTCGTTCGACGCGCTTGATGCTATCCTGGCACGGTTTGCCGACCCGGCGACTTTCCCCAATCTCCATCGTCTGGTGATTGCCGGCCATGCCGCGGGCGCTCAACTCGTGCAGCGCTATGCCGTCGTCGGCCGTGCGCCGGGAGGTCTGGCTCGCGCTGGCGTTGCCGTGCGCTTTGTCGTTGCGAACCCGTCCTCCTACGTCTGGTTCGGTGAAGATCGCCCGGTGTCGGCGAGCCACGCCGCCTGCGGGACGGTTGACCGCTGGGCGTACGGACTGGCGGGCGCGCCGGCGTATGTCGAACAGACCGAAGGGCTCGAGGAGCGCTATATCGAGCGCGACGTCGTGTATCTGCTCGGCGAGGCTGACACTGATCCCAATCATCCGTTGCTCGATCGGAGCTGTGCTGCCGAGGCGCAGGGGCCGACGCGATATGCCCGCGGGATGAACTATCTGTTCGCGCTCGAGCAGCGGCATCCCAATCTGGTGCGGCACCGCATCCTGAGCATCTGGGGCGTCGGCCACGATGCGGGCAGCATGTTTGTCTCCGCGTGCGGCCTCGCGGCACTGTTCGATCGGCCCGGCTGCGCCGCGTTCTAGCGCTGCCTGGCAGCCTTTCCGCTTAGCAGGCATCGAAATCGATCAGGAGCCAAGTTGCTGTGGCCTCATCAGCGATACGCAAAGCGGGCAGGATTCCGCGCAAGGCAGCCAATCCCGCCACCTGTGACTGACACGGTGATGTCATGCTGATGTGCGGCGATCGAACTCCGACGCGGCTATGAGCGAGGGAGGCCGCCGCGTTCCACTACCCAGGCGAGGGCGGCAATCAGCCCAGCCCAGGCGAGAAACAGATAGGCGAACAGGGCGGGCACGCCGAAGACGGTGCCGCCGTGTGGTAGGTTCACCAGCGGCGGCAGGAACAACGCCAGCCCGAGCAGGAACAGTGCAGTGAGACGCGCAAGGGTGCGTCGTGACATCGCGCGCCCTCAGAACTGCATCTGGTTGGCGCGGAGCCGTCCGTGCATGTCGGTAGCCGCCAGCAGCTGGCCGAGCCGCTCGATGCCCCGGGCCTCCAGCGTCTCGAACTGACGCACCAGGATCGCCGCGGTCAACAACGCGTCGCCAAGGGCGTCGTGTCGGCCGGTGACGGCCAGGCCAAGCCGCGTGGCGATGGCGTCGAGCGAATGGTCCTTCTCCTCCGGGTCAAGGCTTGCCGAGATCAGCAGCGTGTCGAGCACCGGGTGGTCAAATCGGAGCCCGCTTGTCGCAGCGCCCCGGCGGAGTGCCGTCATGTCGAAGGCCGCATTGTGTGCCACCAGCACGGTTGTTTCGCCAACGAAGCGCGAGAATTGTGGCAGTACGAGCGATAGCGGCGGACGCCCCGCCACCATCGCATCGGTGACGCCATGGAATCGGGTGGAGCCGGGCGGAATCGCCCGCCCCGGATTGACCAGCCGCTCGAAGCTTTCCATCGGCAGAACGCGCCCGTTGACGACGCGGACGGCGCCGATCGCCACCGGAACGTCGCCGCCGGACAGGTCGAGGCCGGTGGTCTCCACGTCGAACACGACATAGGCCAGGCTGCGCAGCGGACGGTCCTTGTATGCATCCGATGCAGGCGTGACGGCGAGGTCAAAATCGTAGAATTCCGGCCGTGGCGGCCGGCGACGCAGGGCGTCCACCGCTTCCGGCGGCTCGGCGGCCGGCAGTGGGATGCGGATCAGCGCCTCGCCTTGGCGCTCGGCGCGGCTCCAGCAATCGGTGCCATGGCGCTGCAGCACGCCGCGGCCATCCACGCCGCCCTTGCCACCGGCGAACGGAACCTCGAGCCAGCGATCCAGATCAGCGGCGCGGATCGGCACGCCCTGCCAGATCAGGTCGAGATCGATCAGCCGTCCATTTCGCGCCACCGCGACCGTGAGCGAGCGCACGCCTTGCTCGCTCGCAAGCATGGCGATGAGATGTTCCAGCAGGTCGATCAGCGAGAGGCTGTCGACCAACAGCCAATCAGGCAGCCCAGCCTGCACGATCTCCACCGGAAGCGTGGCCCTGAGACGCCGACGCAGGCTGGCGATCAGATCGCCGGTGTGGACGTCCGACATCACCCACCGGAGCCGGCCGGACTCATCGAGCGCACGGGCCAGCACGGCGTTCTGCTCGGCGAGGCTCAGGGTCTCGTGCAAGACGACTGCATCGAACCGCTCACGCTCCTCCGACGACAGATCGTGCCCGCCGGCCAGCGTCTCGGCGGCCGCGCGCAGGCTGCCGAGCATGCCACGCTGCCGTTCGATGGCGGTGCGCAACATCCGGTCGCCCTGCGCGGCCTCGTCGAACTCGGCGCCGGCATCGGCCAGGGTGAGAACATAACCGCTCGGCGTGCCGGCATGATCGGTCATCAGCGCCATCCGTGCCCGGCGCAGGCGGCCGGCGGTGGCGGTGGCGCAGACGAAGTGTTCGGTTGCGGGCAGGGCGGCGGTGTCGCGGTGCAGCAATCGGTCGAGATGATGCAGGATCGCCTCACGCGACAGTGCGGCCAGCAGCGACCGGCCGAGGCCGATGGCGTGCGGCTCATCGAGCAGGTCGGATGCGGATTGGTTATAGAGCAGCACCTGATGGTCGAGGCCGCAGACCACCACGCCCTCCGACAGATCGAGCAGCAGTGTCTCCAGCCGGCGTTTCTGGTCCTCCACCCGGGCGGTCGCGGCGGCAAGCTGGTCGGCAATCGAAGCCTCTGCCGCGCAGAGCCTTGTCTGGACCGCGTGGGAGGCGGCGGTCAGCCGCCGCAGCCAGGGCCAGCTGGGGGTCGCAAGCGGATGTGCCGGATGGTCGCGGGCGACGATCGTGAGGTCGCGGGCGAGCCGGTCGAGCGGCGCCCCGAACCCGCGATCCACCAAAAGGAACACACCGCCGAGCACTACAAGCCCGCCCGCCAGCACGACCGCCAACACGGCGCGGCCGTCGGGGGCGGCGAGGCCGAGCGCCACGCCACCTCCCAGCGTCTCGGCCAGCAGCAGCGCCAGGAACAGCCCGCGCAGCAACGCGGTGGCGGAGCGTGGCGTGCGTGCGGCGGTGTCCATCCGCTCAGCCGGCGCGTCCCGCCAGCGTCTGGCGCACCAGTTCGACCACTTCGCGGGTCGAGAACGGCTTCGTGATATAGGCATCGGCCCCGAGCGCGAGCCCCTTGGTGCGCTCCACCGCCTGGCCGCGCGCCGTCAGCATGATGATGCGCAGACCGCGGCACGCCGGGTCGGCCCGGAGTGCATCGCACACGTCGTAGCCGTTCCGCTTGGGCATCATGACATCGAGCAGCACTACGTCCGGCACCGAATCGGCCACTGCGGCCAGCACTGCGTCCCCGTCATGCGCCACCCGCACCACATAGCCGGCGCGCTTCATCAGGAATTCCAGCGACAGCACGATGTTCGGATCGTCGTCGGCGATGATGACCGAGGCGGCCATGGGATTTTTCCCCCTCTCCCGATTCCGGTGTCCATACGCGGCAATATGCCGGGCAGCCTACCATTGCACGACGCATTCGCCTTGATCTGGATCAAGGCGGAGCACCTCGCATCGCCCGTATATGCGGCATCCGAAAGCTTCCGGGAGTGAACACGCATGAACGACGACGCAACCCAACGGATCAGGCACCACCCGAAATTCCTGGAACTCGAGCGCAAGCGCAGCCGCTTCAGCTGGGGGCTGACCGCGCTGATGCTGGCGATCTACTACGGCTACATCTTCGTCGTCGCCTTCGCGCCCGGCGTGCTGGGCCACCCGTTGAGCCCGGGCAGTGCGACCACCGTCGGCATGCCGATCGGCGTCGGCGTCATTCTCTCCGCCGTGTTGCTCACCGGCATCTATGTCTGGCGAGCCAATGGCGAGTTCGACCAACTGACCCGCGAAATCGTGGAGAGCACCCCATGAACCGCACCCTGACCTTCTTCGGCCGCAGCCTGCCGCTCGGCACGCTGCTGCTCGCGTCTCCCGCGTTCGCCGCGGCGGTCGAGGGCCAGCTCGCGAAGCAGGCGACCAACTGGGTCGCAATCGGGATGTTCTTCGTGTTCGTGGTCGGCACCCTGGGGATCACCTATTGGGCGGCGAGGCGCACCACGTCGCGTGCGCAGTTTTACACTGCGGGCGGCGGCATCACCGGCTTCCAGAACGGCCTGGCGATCGCCGGGGACTACATGTCGGCGGCCTCGTTCCTCGGCATTTCCGCGCTGGTCTATAGTTCGGGCTATGACGGGCTGATCTACTCGATCGGCTTCCTGGTCGGCTGGCCGCTGATCATGTTCCTGATGGCCGAACGCCTGCGCAACCTGGGCCGGTTCACCTTCGCCGACGTGGTGTCCTACCGGCTGTC
>DATMND010000091.1:0-2829 GCA_035569235.1 Acetobacteraceae bacterium
GGTCAGCAGCATCGCCAGCGCGTGCTCCGCCACCGCCTCCTTGTTGCCGCCCGACTGGTTCACCACGATGATGGCTTGCCGCGTGCAGGAATCGACATCGATGGTGTCGTAACCGGCGCCGTTCGACGACACCGCCACAAGGTTCGGCGTGCGCGCCAGCAGCGCATCCGTCACCTGCAGATGCTTGCCGATCACCTGACGCGACGCGCCGATCTGGTACGCGTGCGCCTGCGACAGGATCGGTTCGGCCTCCGCCTCCGGTGTCTCGTTCTCCAGCTTGTCGAGCTGGATGTCCGGGCGACGCGCCAGAATCTCGCCGAACACCGGACCCGACAGATACTTCACATAGAACACGCGCTTTGCGTTGGGCGACATGGCATGAGCCTCTCGCTTGGACTGGCCGTGACCCTAGCCGGCAGTTGCACATCGCGGCAACCGGCCGCATCGTTGCATGCATGTACGAACCACTGTCCGATGCGGCCGGCCCACCCGACGTCTATGTCCGCGGCGCACCGCCTGCGCCTGCGACACAGAGGTTCGAAGGCCGGCGGCATGTTGCGGTCGCCGTGATCGGCGCAGGCTTCACCGGGCTTTCCACGGCGCTGCATTTGACAGAATCCGGCATCGAAGTTGCGGTGCTGGAGGCGAAGGACATCGGCTGGGGCGCATCGGGACGCGCGTTTGGCCAGGTGGTGCCGTATCTGAAGCCGGGACACGACGCGATTCTGCGCCACTACGGGCAGGAGCGCGGTCAACGCATCGTCGATGCGGTCGCCGCTGGCCCAGATCTGGTGTTCGAACTGATCGGGCGGCACGGCATCGCGTGCTGGCCGATGCGCTCGGGCCTGATCTTCGCGGCCCACTCACCGAGCGGCCGGCGCGATCTGGAAAGCCGTACGCAATATTGGCAGCAACGCGGCGCACCAGTGGAAATGCTGGAAGGCGCACGCTGCGCCGAGGCAATCGGTTCGTCACTCTACAAGGCGGCATCGCTCGACCGGCGCGGCGGCAACATCAATCCATTCGGCTATACGCGCGGGCTGGCGTGCGCCGTGGCGGCGGCCGGCGCGCCGATCTACACTAACACGCGCGTGCGCGGCCTTGAGAGACGCAACGGGCGATGGTCGATCGACATTGGCGACGGGGAGCTGACGGCCGATGCCGTGGTGCTTGCGACCAACGCCTATAGCGGCGATCTGTGGCCCGGATTGCGCGAGAGCGTCATTCCAATGCGCGGGCACGGCTTCGTCAGCGAGCCGCTATCGGACAATGTGCGCCACACGATCCTGCCGGAGCGGCAGTCGCTGACCGATACGCGCCAGCTGTATTCCGGCGTGCGGATGCTGCCCGACGGGCGGCTGCACGCGAGCGCACATGGCCCGAGCTTTGGTGCCGAGCCGAAACCCGATTGGCGCCGCGTCAATGCGCGGATCAGGCGGCTGTACCCGCAGCTCGGCGCGGTACGCTGGCAACAGGGCTGGAGCGGCTGGGTCGCGATGACCACCGACCATTTCCCTCGGCTGCACGCGCTGGCCCCCGGATTGTTCGCTGGCCTCGGCTACAACGGACGCGGCATCGCAGCGGCCACGATGATGGGTCGTGACCTGGCCGCCCTGGCACGCGGCGCACGGGACGACGCGACAGTGTTTCCACTAAGCCCATTGCGTCCGCTCGCGTGGCACCAAATCGCGCCGACGCTGATACGCGGACTGGTGCAGGCGTATCGCGTGCGCGATATGATCGATGAATTCCGCCTGCGTGCGGCAGCCTGAACCGGGCCGGCGAGCGGCTGCGGAGTGCAATCGGTGCCACTGGCAAGCCGCAAAGCCTGCCGGTAGATTGCCCGCAAGATCGTGTTGCGGGGGAAATGTTCATGCCCGAGGTCAAACTATCGCGCCGCGCCGTGCTGGCTGGGCTTGCCGCCAGTCCGGCCGCCATGGAATTCCTCCGCGGCGCCATCGCGGAGGCACAGCAGTCGAGCCTGGCGCAGTCGGGCCTGGTAGGCGATTTCCAGGGCCCGACGATGATCACCGATCCGGCTAAGTGGCCGACAAAATTTGCCGAGGCGCCGATGCTCGCGGATCTGGTGAAGGCCGGAAAACTGCCGCCGGTGGAGCAGCGGGTTCCAGCCGAACCGTTGGTGTGGCAGCCGCTGAACGAGATCGGCAAATACGGCGGCACCTGGCGGCGTGCGTTCACCGGACCGGCGGACGGCGAGAACGGCAACCGCATCCAGTCGTCCGACAAGCCACTGCACTGGAGCGCCGACGGCAGCAAGATCGTACCCTGTGTTGCCAAAGGCTACGAACTCAGCGACGACGGAAAGACCTATACGCTGTTCCTGCGCAAAGGCATGAAATGGTCGGACGGCGCGCCGTTCACCGCCGACGATTTCATCTTCTGGTTCGAGGACATCTACAACAATCCGGAGATCGTGCCGACGCCGACACCGGAAATGCGTCCCCAGGGGAAGCCCGGCCGCATGGTCAAGCTGGACGAGACCACGGTGCGCTGGGAATTCGACTCGCCCTATTACCTGTTCGAGGAAATCATGGCCGGCGACACGGCCATGGGTGGCGGTCAGGCCGTGCGCCAGGCCGCCAAGATCAGCTTCGGCGCCTATGCGCCCGGGCATTACCTTAAGCAGTTCCTGCCGAAATACTCGTCCGTCGAGGCGGCGAACGCGCGCGCGAAGCAGGAGGGATTTGAGAACTGGGTGCAGATGCTGCACTTCAAGAAGGACTGGGAACTCAACACCGAGGTGCCGGTTCTCGGCCCCTGGCGCAGCGTGCGGCCGATCAACAGCCCGATCTGGCTGCTGGAGCGGAA
>DATMND010000092.1:0-19385 GCA_035569235.1 Acetobacteraceae bacterium
GAATTTGGCATCGATCGGCAGCAGCGGCCGATCCTCGCCCTTCATCGGCATGCGCACGGCGAACTCCACAACGTCGTTGCTGTCGGGGCGCACCTTGCAGTTGGTCAGGTATTCGCCAGGCGGCAGGATGTCGTCGAGCATCGCCCGCACCTGCGTTTCACCCCAGCCGCCGCGCGTCTTCACATTCGAGAACAGCCGCTTGATGTCGCCGATCTGCGCGGTGACCGCCTGCACGTCGCCCATCGCCTTCTGCACGGCCGCGAACTGGTCGATCACCCGGTTGAAGCTTTCGTTCATCTGTTTCTCCACCGCTGCATGAAGCTGCTCGTTCACCGTCTTCTGGATTTCCGCGAGCTTCGCCTCGTTGCCGTCGCGCATTTCCCGAAGCTTGCTTTCCAGCATCGCGCGGATGCCATCGAAATGGCCGCCGATCTCCTGGCGCTGCTGGCCCTGTTCGCGCGAGAGTGCTGCGCGCGTGGTCTCCGCCTCGGCGCGCGTCCCGGCCAGCCCCTGCTCGGCCAGCAGGCGCAGGCGGTGCAGCACGCTCGCCTGCCGCAGCACGACGAACAACGCGGCGATGGCGGCAGCAGCGGACAGTGCCGCGAGAGCAGCAAACACATCGGTCAACATCGAGGCACCTCGGAGCGGTTGTCCGGATCGTGCACCACCGCACGAATCGTAGGCGGGATCAGCGTAGCGCAATCCGCCGCTGCTTCGTGGATCGGCGAGTTACGTCCGCGGACCTACGCTGCCGCAGGAACCGTAATGTCCAGGTTGTTCGCCAGCTGTGGCAACATCGGCAGCAAGGCCGACAAATCGCGCTCGGCGACGCAGACCAGATACTGGCGTGCTTCCGGCGTCTCATCCGGCGATTCCGGCAGCGGCAGTCCGTCCATCCCGAGCGCCAGGGCGGTCAGCCCCAGGTCGCCATAAACCTTCAGCAGCCCGGGCCCGGCGCGCCAGAATGCCGGCGCCAGCCCTTCCTGTTGCGCGAGATCGCGCAGTCGCCAGATCGCCGAGACCCGGTCGCCTTCCGCACCAATCGGATCGCCGAGACCAAGCAGCACGCGGCCGCAGCGTCGGAATGGAATACCGGCACGCTCCGCTTCGCCCAGCACAAGGCCGTCCGCCTTCGCCGGCGGTATGATGCCTCCCAGCAGGGCCAGACGCTGCCTCGCCGCCGAGTCCCAGGTCAGCCACTCGACCTTGCCGGGTCGCAGCAGACGCCAGATCGCGATCAACGCGAGCGCGACGGCCAGCGCCACCGTCAGGCGCAGCGAATCCGGCAGTTCGCGCGACATCACCACCGCCCACCAGGCGTTGTTCGCCAGCAGGTGGACGCGCGGGCGGGTGCCGGCGAGAGCGAGGATGCAGATCACCAGGGCGAACAGCGACACCGCACTCGACGGTTGGAGCGGCCCGCTCAGCAGGTTGGCGTGGCGGTAGAAGCAGCTGCGCAGCGGGGCCACCAGCATGACGATCACCACCAGCACGGCGGCGATCCACAGCCGTTCGCCCTGCGTGGCGGTGAAGGCCGCACCCGCGACAAGCAGGAAGATCGTGGCGCCCCAGGCCAGGTTCACCCGATGTGACAATCCGATCGCAAGCACGATCAGACCCGCGCCGATCAACGACGGCACGAACTGGCCCGCCTGATTGGCAATTTCGGCAAAATCCGGGTCAATCCAGGAGAAGTCCGGCTGCGGCGCCAGGATACCCAGGCACAGCAGCATGACGCCGCCCAGGGCAACGAGACCGGTCGCGCTGGCAACCGCGAAGTCCGGCTCACTCCAGCGTGCAAGCGCCTGCATCGCGCCGAACTGTCCCACCCGTCGCACCATGACTCCGCCACGCAGCAGGAGCTCGTTGCCGGTGAACAGGAAGCCAGCCAGGAACAGCGGAATGATGTAGTAATACAGCCGGAACACCACGATCGCGCCGACAATGTGCGGTGCGCTGACGTAGGGTTGCAGCCCGAGCAGGATGGCAGTGTCGAACACGCCGATGCCGCCGGGCAGATTGGCTGCAAGTCCCGCCGTATAAGATGCGACATAGACGCCGAGGAAGATCGGCCAGGTCAGATGCGGTGACGTCGGCAACAAAGCGTAGAAGATGGATGCGGTGATGGCGACGTCGACGGTCGCCAGCACCACCTGCACGATCGCCATCCGCCAGCCCGGCAGGCTGATCTGGTGCCCGAACAGACACACGTTGCCGAGGATGCGCGACAGCGTGACGTAGCCGATCACGATCGCCCAGAGCAGCGCACCGACCGCGTACAGGGCGGCGATGTGCACGTGCTGGCCGAAGAACGGCACCGCCGTCGGTTCGATGAACAGGATCGCCCCGCCAAGCACCATGCCGCCGAGACCGAAGGTCAGGCTGCAGAACGCCACCGTCTTGGCGATCTGGATCGGTGTCAGGCCCCAATGCGCATACAGCCGGTAGCGCACCGCCGCGCCCGACACAGCGGCAAATCCCAGATTGTGCGACAGCGCGTAGGCACAGAACGAGGCGAAGGCGACGCGGCCGTAGGACACCTTGTGCCCGGCGTAGATGGTGCCCAGCCGGTCGTAGAGCGTCAGCACGCCGTACGAGAGCACCGTCCATACGAACGAACTCACCAGGGCGCGCACCGGAATGTCGCGTATGGCGGCCTCGATGTCGTTCAGCCGCAGGTGGCGGAATTCCTTCTGGACGACATACAGCGCGCCGATGAGCAGCAGCACGCCCAACACCGCCGGCAGGTTGCGTAGACCGGTTCTCAGGATGCCGCGTGTGCGCTGGTTCAGCATTGCGTTCAGGCTGCGTCCGCCGGGCGGGCGAGCGCGGACTCGATCAGCGCAACCGTCTCGTCGATGCCATACAGGGCGATGAAGCCGCCGAAGCGTGGGCCTTCCTGCTGGCCGAGCAGCACCTGATAGAGGCAGCCGAACCAGGCGCGTAGTTCCGGGAAGCTGTGCCGTTTGCCCACCTCATAGACAATGGTCTGGATCGCTTCGGCGTCCGCGCCGCGGTTCATGCCCTTCAGGGTCTCCGCAAGGTCGGCGAGTGCCGCGCGTTCGAGGTCCGTCGGATGACGGTAGCGCTTCTGCGGGCGGACAAAGTCGCGGTAATAGACAATCGCGTGATCCACCAACCTGTCGAGGAACGGCATCGTCTCGGGCGTCGCGTCCGGCATGTAGCGCCTGATGAAGCCCCACAGCATGGCGGGCGTATCGGCGTTCACCACCGAGGCAAGGTTCAGCAGCATGCCGAACGACACCGGGCTGCCGCCGTGGTTCGGCAGACGGCCGCCGTGGATGTGCCAGGCCGGGTTGAGCCTCTGCTCGTTCGGCGGCTGCGCGCCGAGTCGCGCGGCATTGGCCAGGTACTCGTCCACCGCGCGCGGGATCACATCGAAATGCAGCCGCTTGGCGCGCTGTGGCGCGTTGAACATGAACTGCGACAGGCTCTCCGGCGGGGCGTAGCGCAGCCACTCCTCGACCGACAGGCCGTTGCCCCGCGACTTGCTGATCTTCTGCGCGTGCTCATCGAGAAAAAGCTCATAGGTCAACGTCTCCGGTGGCGGATTGCCCAGGATGCGGCAGATGCGTGTCGACAGCCGCACGGAGTCTATCAGGTCCTTCCCTGACATTTCGTAATCAACGTCGAGCGCGTACCAGCGCATCGCCCAATCGGCCTTCCATTGCAGCTTGGCCGCGCCGCCCATCACCGAGGTCTCGAATGCCTCACCGCTGTCCGGGTCACGCCAGATGACAGTGCCCGCCACCGGGTCGCGGCCTTCCACCGGCACCTGCATAACGCGTCCAGTGCGGGGATGGATCGGCAGGATCGGAGAATATGTCGCGCGGCGCTCCGGCCCGAGCGTCGGCAGAATCACCGCCATCACCTCATCGTAGCACTCCAGCACCCGGATTAGCGCGGCATCGAACCGGCCAGCGGCATAGTAGTCTGTGGAGGAGGCGAATTCATAGTCAAATCCGAATGAATCGAGGAAGGCGCGCAGCCGCGCGTTGTTGTGCGCGCCGAAGCTGTCATGCGTGCCGAACGGGTCGGGAATGCGCGTCAGCGGCTTTCCCAGGTGCGGCGTCAGCAGATCGCGGTTCGGCACGTTCTCCGGCACCTTGCGCAGCCCGTCCATGTCGTCGCTGAACGCGATCAGCCGCGACGGAAGCCCGGTCAGCGTGGCGAAGGCGTGGCGCACCCAGGACGTGCGCGCGACTTCGCCGAACGTGCCGATATGCGGCAGGCCGGACGGGCCGTAGCCGGTCTCGAACAGCGCGTGCCCCTTCCCGGACGCGGCAAGCCTGCGGGCAACCTTGGATGCTTCCTCGAACGGCCAGCTCTGGGGAATTGCCGTCTCGCTGTTGCGAATTGTTTCACGCATTGCCGAAAGCTAGAAACCGGTGCCTGCCCGGTCAATCGCGGCGTATCAAATACTCGGCGTGGCGGCGCTCACGTAACGCGTTACATCATTCCGCCGCCGCCCCCACCTCCGCCGCCACTGCCGCCTCCGCCGCCGTCGTTGCCGCTGAACGGCATGACGTACGACCGGCTCGGCGTTGCAGTGCAGCCGGCGGCTGCGAGGATCAGCAGAAGCAGCACGGACCGCATCGCGGCGCGCATCGGGTCAGTACCCGCTGCCGCCACCGCCACCGCCGCCGCCACCACCCCCGCCCGGTGTGCTCACAAAGACCGGACCGGACTGCGCCTTCTGCGTGCCGGCATCGGCCGAGTTCGGTGTGGTGCAGGCGGCCAGGGTCAGTAGGCAGCCTGCGGCCAGGATAGCGCTCCGTAGGATGTTGCTCATTGTCAAGCGTCCCCTTCCGATAGTGCCAATAGACCCAGACGCCTGAGCCGGGCAAGAATTCCTGCGCTCACCTACTCGTGGTTGAACTGCCATGAGTGATGGCGCCGCAGGCTGATTGCGTCTAGTGATCCGCCGTGACCTCAGCCAGCTGACAGCCATGGCGCGAATTGCCTTGCCGGATGCGCCTGCCGTCGTGGCCGGCCACGGCCACGCCGCCATCGTCACTGCCGATGGCGAACTGCTGCTGTTGTCCGCCGCCGAGGCGGCCACGCGCCTGCACTCCCTGCCGCCGCCCATTCTGGTTCATGCGCCCGCGACATTCCGCAGGCTTGGCCTTCGCGGCATGCCGGCATTCGACCTGTTGGAGTTGTTCGCCTTCGCATTGCCTGCCCGTCCTGCTGCGCCGACACCGCGCGGCCTCGCCCTGATGCTGGATTTCGAATCGCCGGCGGGTGGCCTGGAGGTCGAGGCGGCACTCCTGCCGGAACTTGCCGCCGCATTGCTGCACCGGCTCTCGCTAGGCCGCGAGATCGCTGTGAACCGCGATGCCGCTGGCCTGGCGGCGCGCATGGGCGAGGCGGGCTGGGGCTGGGCGCCGTTCGTCGCGGCAGCACTAGGTCGGCCGGATGCGGCGCCGTCGAACGAGGCGCTGCGCGTCTGGAAGCGCCTGCCGGAATGGGAGGACACTGCGCCGCTGCCGCCGCCTTCCGCGCATCCAGTCGGAGAAACCGAGGCCCGCGCACGGCTCGCCAGCATGCTGGGACCCCATGCGGAACAGCGGCCGGGCCAGGCGGACTACGCGGGTGCCGCCGCCGCCGCGTTCGCGCCACGCGAGACCCGCGGCGATCCGCACCTCGTGCTGGCCGAGGCCGGCACCGGGACGGGCAAGACGCTCGGCTACCTAGCGCCGGCCAGCGTGTGGGCCGAGAAGAACCACGGCAGCGTGTGGATCAGCACTTTCACCCGCCACCTGCAGCGCCAAATCGACACAGAACTGACCCACCTGTTCCCGGACCCGACCGAACGGCACAAGCGCGTCGTGGTGCGGAAGGGCCGGGAGAATTACCTCTGCCTGCTCAACCTCGAGGACGCGCTGGGTGCTGCCGCTTCGGGGTTGGGGCCGGCCTCGATAATTCCGCTCGGCCTGATTGCCCGCTGGGCGCTGGTCACGGCCGATGGCGACATCCAGGGAGGCGATCTGCCCGGCTGGCTCGCCGAACTGTTCGGCGTGGCCACCGTCTTCGGTCTGGCGGACCGGCGCGGCGAATGCATCCACGCCGCGTGCCCACACTGGCGGCGCTGCTTCGTCGAACACACAATCCGCCGGGCGCGCAGCGCACAGCTGGTCGTTGCCAACCATGCCCTGGTGATGACGCAGGCCGCATGGGGCGGACTCGACGACAGCACGGTGCCGACCCGATACGTGTTCGACGAAGGCCACCACGTGTTCGACGCGGCGGACGGGGCGTTCTCCGCCGAACTGTCCGGCCTGGAGACCGCGGAACTGCGCCGCTGGCTGCTCGGTGCCGAGGGCGGCCGGTCGCGCGCCCGCGGCCTGCAGCGGCGGATCGAGGAGCTTGTCGCCGCCCGCCCGTTGCTGGAAGCGCCGCTGGAGGCGGCACTGCAGGCGGCCCGCGCGCTGCCTGCGCCTGGGTGGTCCGGCCGCCTTGCCATCGAACGCCCCGACCTGGACGGGCTGGGCACCGGCAAACCGAACCCGACCGAGGCCCTGCTGCGACTGATCCGCCACCAGGTGTTCGCCCGCATAGGCGGCGATCCCCGCGCCGCGCCGGGCGGCGAGGTGCCATACGGGGCGCTGGAGTGCGACGTTTTCCCGATCGGTCCTGGAGTAGACGAGGCTGCGGTCCGACTTGCCCGCGCGATGGCGCGCATCGCCGAACCTCTGGGCACGCTGTGCGAACGCCTGCTTGCACGCCTGGACGAGGAGGCGGACGACATGGACGGGGCGACGCGCAATCGCATCGAAGCCGCCGCCCGGTCGCTCAATCGTCGCGCCCTGAACCCGCTGTCCGCCTGGCGGGGCATGCTGCGTGCCTTGAGCGAGCCGCGACCCGATCCCGGGGGAGGAACTCGCCCAGACCATATCCTGTTCCTCCGTGTCCAACGCGCATCGGACGGCTCGCGAGACGTTGACGTCGGGCTGCACCGCCACTGGCTCGACCCGACCATCCCGTTTGCAGCCACCCTCGTCGCACCAGCGCAGGGCCTGCTGGTCACCTCGGCGACGTTGCGCGATTCGGGCGACGCGGACCCGGAAACCGCCTGGGCCTCAGCAGAGGCACGGGTGGGCGCCCCGCATCTGCCCTCGCCGGCGATCCGTGCCGCCGTCGCCAGCCCGTTCGACTACACGACACAGACCCGTGCCTTCATCGTCACGGATGTCGTCACCGGCAATATCCCGCAGCTCGCCGCGGCCTATCGCGCACTGTTCATCGCGGCAGGCGGCGGCGCGCTCGGCCTGTTCACCGCCATCCGCCGGTTGCGGGCAGTCCACGCGCGCATCGCTCCGGAGCTGGAGGTCGCCGGCATCCCGCTGTATGCCCAGCACGTCGACGCCATGGGCAACGCCACCCTGGTCGACATCTTCCGCACCGAGGAGGAAAGCTGCCTGCTCGGAACCGACGCGATGCGCGACGGGGTGGACGTGCCCGGCCGCGCACTCCGCCTCGTGGTGTTCGAGAAAGTCCCCTGGGCGCGACCCGACATTCTGCATCGGGAACGGCGCATACATCTCTCGGAGGGCAATCCGAAAGCCTATGACGACAGGATTGCGCGCCTGCGCCTGCGCCAGGCATTCGGCCGGCTGATCCGCCGCGCCACCGATCGTGGCGTGTTCGTGCTGCTGGATCGTCAGACGCCCTCACGCCTGCTGTCCGCGTTCCCTTCCGGTGTGGTGATCCGGCGCGTCGGCCTGGCCGAGGTGGTACGGCAAACGCGCGAATTCCTTTGCGATTCGCTGCCCGCTTGATCTGGCCGGACAGTTCCATCAGGGTCCGCCGCTGAACCACGGAGTTCCTCAATGCGTTCGCGCGATGCCCTGGAGGCGCCCGAGGCACTCGCCCTCACCATGGTCTTGGTGGCCGCGGCTGATGGTGGGATGTCGGACCGCGAGATCGGCGTGATGGCCGGTCAGGTTCAGACACTTCCGGTGTTTCGCGACTTCACCACCGAACAATTCCGCATCGTCACCGACGCCGCGGTGCACCTGCTGAACGAAGAGGACGGGCTGCAGCACGCCGCAGGGCTGATGCGCAGTGCACTCGAGCCGCGCCTCCGCGAGACCGCCTACGCCCTGGCCTGCGAAGTGGTTGCCGCCAATCCCGTGACGCAACAGCGGACACTTGAGATGCTGGAATTCGTCCGCACCGAGCTCCGCCTGGACCCGCTCGTCGCGGCGGCGATCGAACGCGGCGTCCGGGCCCGGCACCAACGTGCGGAGACGGGGACGTAAGGGCCGGGGGCTTTGTCCCCCCTGCCGCTGGTAGACGCTCGCAGTGCGCGTGTTCGGGGCGGTGTTGGCGGTCGCCGGAGTTCCGGTGGCGGCTCTGCTGGTTCTGGCATTGATCGGGCGGGCGCCTGTTGGGCCGGCGTTGCTGGCGTCCGCCGTGACGCTGTTGGCGGCACTTTTGCTGGCATTGTTCTGGTCGCGCGATCTCGACGTGCTGGCCGAAACGCTACGTCAGGTGGGCGCCGACGAACCTAGCGGGCGGCCGATGCGCGAGCCTTTCCTACCGGGCATGCAGCGTCTCGGGCGCGCTGCGGAGAGGCTGGCGCGGAGGGTGGCGGCACGGACGGCGCTGGTGGAACAGTTCCGTCGTGCGGACGCCACCGTTGTGGAGCGTTTGCCGGATCCGCTGATCGTGCTGGCCGGCGATCGGAGCGTACGGCGTGCCAATTCCGCGGCACGGGCGGCATTCGGAGCCGACATGCCGGCCGTGCTGCGCCATCCCGACCTGCGTGCAGCGATCGACCGGGCATTCGCATCGGGCGAAACCGAGACGGCCGAAATAACTCTGGCGGCACCGGTACCGCGCGAGGTTTATGCAACGGTGGTGCCCATGGACCCGCCGATCGCGGATGGCGGCCAGGCTGTGGTGGTCCTTTCGGATCGTTCGCGCGAGCGGGCGGTGGAGCGCACGCGCGCCGACTTTGTCGCCAACGTGAGCCATGAGCTGCGCACGCCGCTCACGTCGCTGATCGGCTTCATCGAGACGTTGCTTGGCCCGGCGGCTGACGATCCGCCAGCGCAACGACGCTTCCTCGGCATCATGGGCGAGCAGGCGGCGCGGATGAACCGGCTGATCGACGATCTTCTGAGCCTGTCGCGGATCGAGTTGATCGAGCATCAGGTGCCATCGGCACGGGTCGATCTGATGGAACTGCTGGCGCGCCTGGCAGCAGGATTCGAGCCGCGCCTGAAGCAACGCGCGGTGTCGCTCGACATGCGCATGCCGGCGGATGTGCCGGCTGTGGTCGGGGACGCGGACCAGTTGGCACAGGTGGTGCAGAATTTGCTGGACAATGCGGTGAAATACGGCAGCGAGGGCGGTACTGTGCGGCTCGAAGTCGTCGCATCGCCAGTCCCCGGGTCATCCCAGGATTTGATCCGGGCATGGCCGGCGCGGCCCGGCGTTGTGGTCACCGTTGCGGATCAGGGAGCCGGAATACCACGCGCGCATCTGCCGCGGCTGACCGAGCGGTTCTATCGTGTCGATACTGGCCGCTCGCGCGCGGCCGGCGGTACCGGGCTGGGTCTTGCCATCGTCAAACACGTGGTGAACCGGCATCGCGGCCAGTTGCTGATCGAAAGCGAGGAAGGCATCGGCACCACGGTCAGTGTCTGGCTGCCGCAGGCGACGGCTTCCGCCGGTCCGATTTGACATGCAGTCGTATGTATTCGCTTCATCGTAATTTCTTAACGCCACACTTGCATCTTTGCGTGGCAGAGGTGGTGAGCGATGCCCGATATACCGGTTGCAGGACATGGCGGCGGCCCTTACGATCGGGGGATGGAAGCGCGAATTTCACGCCTCGAAGAAGACATGCGCGAGGTCAAGTCAGCGGTGGCCAGGCTTGAGGCGACGACCATCCGGATCGAAGCCATGCTCGCCGCGACGCTGCCGCATCTTGCGACGAAGGCGGAACTCGCCGAATTGCGAGCCGAGTTGCCAGGCAAGACATACATGTGGGGTATTCTCGCCGTGCTGCTGACTGCCTATGCGTGTGGACTCGCCGGCCTCGCTGTCCTGAAATAACGCGGCGGCTGCCCCCGTCGGCTCCAATACCGAAGCCCGGGCGAGCCAGCCCTGACGGAGGACGCCCAAATGGCAGCAGAGCGCAAAACCGCGATCGTGACGGGCGCGGCAAGCGGCATCGGACGCGCGATGACGCTTGGGCTGCTGGATGCCGGCGTCGATGTGGCCGCGGTGGACCGCGACGAGGCGGGGCTCGCCGCACTCGGGGCGATCGTGCAGGGCAAGATGGGCACCATGCTCGCACTTCCCGCCGACCTGGCGCGCGGCGAAAGCTTCGATGCGATCGTGGCCAACGTGCTCAGCCGCTTCGGTACGATCGACGTGCTGGTGAACAACGCTGGCATCGGCCAGGCCTCGATCAAGGCGGACCAGCGGCGCAACCCGATCCGCATGTGGGAGATCACGCCGGATCAGTGGCAGCGGTTCCTCACGGTGAACGCGACCGCGCCGATCATGATGGCGCGCGCCGTGGTGCCGCACATGCTGCGTGCCGGGACGGGGCGGGTGATCACCGTCACCACCAGCCTGGGCACGATGGTACGCGAGGGCTACCTGCTGTACGGCGCGAGCAAGGCGGCGGCAGAGGCAGCAATGGCGGTGCTCGCGGCGGATCTGAAGGGCACCGGCGTCACGTCGAATGTGCTGGTGCCGGGCGGCGTCACCAACACCGGCATCGTCGGCGACGAGGCGGGTGATCGCGCGCGGATGCTGCAGCCGGAGATCATGGTGCCGCCGCTGCTGTGGCTGATCTCGGACGCGGCAGCGAGAGTGACGGCGCGGCGGTTCGTGGCGATGGACTGGGACGCGTCGCTGCCGGGCGATCAGGCGGCGGAGAAAGCGGGTGTGCCGATCGCATGGCTGGGGATCGCGCGGATGCCGGTGGAGCCTGGGTGAGGGGTAGGGTCCAAATCGCGGATGATCCGGATCGATGCCAGAGGTTCGGGATCAATGCGTACGGGATTGGGTCAGACCGGGGGGTTATAGTTAGGGCCGTTCGTCAAGCGAGATAGCCCCGCCATGCACGGTTTCGCGCGATCCAAGCTCAGTGCACTGCACCCTCCCCCACTGGATACCGCCGCAACAGCACCAGCATCAGCCCCATCGACGGCAGTGCGGCAAACATGCACAGCGCATAGAACGCCACCCACCCGACCTGCGCGGCCAGCACGCCCGACGCTCCGCCGATCGTGTGCACCGCGATCGCCGCCAGCGACGACAGCAGCGCGTAGTGCGTGGCGGTGAACTCGCGCGAGCAAAGCCCGGACAGGTAGGTGATGAATGCCGCGTCGGCCATGCCCTGCGCGAACGCCTCGGTGGTCACCGTCGCATACAGCACGTGGTGCTCGCCCGCCGATAGCGCCAGCAGCAGATACATCGCCATCGCGATCGTCTGCGTCCAGCCGGTGCGCAACAGCGCCCGCCCGGTGCCGAGCCGCGCCACCAGCCAGCCGCCGACCGCGATGCCGGCCAACGTGCCGCCCAAGGAGAACCAGCCGGTCGCGGCGATCGCCTCGCGCGAGAAGCCGAGCGCGCGATAGAACGGTGCCGTCATGATGCCGGCCATCGCCTCGCCCAGCTTGAACAGCGCGACGAAGGCGAGGATCAACAGCGCGCCACGACGCGTCAGGAAGTCGCGCAACGGCTCGATCACCGCGTGCGCGAGGCGGGCGGCAAAACCGGCCGTCACCGCGCGACGCTCCGCGGCCGGCGGTTCCGGCGCCAGCAGCGTCACGACCAGCCCGAGGCCGGTCAGCGCAGCCACGCACAGCAGTGCGACGTGCCAACCCACGACGCTCACTGCGGAGATCACCCCGGTGGTCGCGATCAGCAGCGCGATGCGATAGCCCCAGATGTAGGCCGCCATCGCAGCGCCTTGGCGGTGCGCGGGGAAAACCTCGATGCGCCAGGCGTCCACCACGATGTCCTGGCTGGCGGAGAAGAAGGCGACGAGGGCCGCGAGGGCCAGCGACGCAAGCGGCAGATGCGCGGGGTCGGACAGCGCCAGCAATGCTGCGGCGGCTGCCAGCGCGGGCTGGATCGCGGCGAGCCAGCCGCGGCGGCGGCCGAGATGGCACAGCGGCCCGGGCGGCGGAGCGTTATCCAGCACCGGCGCCCAAAGAAACTTCAGCGAATAGGCCAGCCCGATATTCGCGGTCAGCCCGATCACCGCCAGCGACACGCCGCCCTCGGACAGCCAGAGCCGGAAGGTGAAGCCGGACAAAGGCAGCGGCAGGCCGGCGACGAAGCCGTAGGCCGCCATCAGCCAAAGGTGCGGGCCGTTGGACCCCCTCCCCCCGGCCCCCTCCCGCAAGGGGCGGGGGAGTTCAGCTTCCGCAACTCCCCCGCCCCTTGCGGGAGGGGCCTGGGGGGAGGGGCCGCTACGGAACGTCCGCGTCACCGCGGCCGAGCACGCGCTGCATGGAAACCACATCGACCCAGTGGCCGAACTTCACGCCGACGGACCGCAACGTCCCGACCATCTGGAACCCCAGACTCGCATGCACGCCGATCGAGCCGACATTCTCGGAATCGCCGATCACCGCGATCATCTGGCGCATGCCGCGCGCTGTTGCATCCTCGATCAGGCGCGCCACCAGCGCCTTGCCGACCCCCTGGCCGCGCACATCCTCGCGCACGTAAACACTGTCCTCGGCGCAGTAGCGGTAGGCGGACCGATCGCGGAACTGCGTGTAGTAGGCAAAGCCCAACACACCCGTCGCATCTGTCGCCACCAGCCAGCTCCAGCCGCTCGTGGTCACCTCGGCCAACCGCGCGGTCATCTCCTCGACCGACGGCGGTTCCTCCTCGAATGTGCCGGAGCCGGTCAGCACGTGGTGGGCATAGATTGCCTGGATTTCCGGTACATCGGCTTCGCTAGCTTCTCGTATCTTCATCGCGACGCGTTCCTGCTGTCAGACCGGGAGCCCAAGCACGGACGCCGCATCGCACGCAAGCGTAAGCAGGCCGCGGTCCTGGCCAGCCGCGGCAACCAGCGAAAGCCCGACAGGAGCGCCGTGGACAACAGCCGCTGGCAACGTCACGACCGGCAATCCACAGAAGCTGGCGATCGCCGTCACACCGAGCGTCGCCTGGCGGATCGCATTGTGTTCCGCCTCGCTTGCGGTCAGCAGCGGGGCCGGGCACGGACTGGTCGGGTAAACCAACACCGCTCCGCCGGCCAACAACGGGCGCACGCGCGCCTGTATCAGGCGGCGGAAAGCGTGGCCAGGCGCCGCCACTGCGGCGTCGGTTGCCTTGGCGGCGGCGAAGCGCTCCTCGATGCCAGGTCCGAGGCGTGGCTTGACGGCCTCGATCCAGCTGCCGAGCGTGGCCCAGACCTCCTCGGCCTGAGTGGTCCGGAAGTGGTCGAAGACGCTGTCGATGCCCTCGGGCGCGAGGCGCACGCCGATCGCCCGGCCGCGCAGCTGTTCGAGCTTCTCCAGCGCGGGGCGGAGCGCCTCGGCCACGTCCGGCTGCGCGTTGACCCAGGCTTCCTCGACTCGCAGCAACGGCCCGTCGACGCTTTGCCGTCCGCCCGGCAGCAGCACATCGCCGACCCCCGACAGTACCGAACCACTGCGGGCGAACCAGCCGCAGGTATCGAAACTGGGTGCCAGCGGGCAGGCGCCGGCCATGCTGACGGCGCCGAAGGTCGGGCGAATGCCGAACAGCCCACAATAGCTGGCAGGTATGCGGACCGAGCCGCCGGTGTCGGAGCCGAGCGCGAAGTCGGCCTGGCCGCCGGCGACCGCGGCGGCGGAGCCGCAACTCGAGCCACCGGGAAACCGATCCGGGGCGCGCGGATTGATCGGTGTGCCCTGCCAGACGTTCTCGCCAGTCAGGCCATAGGCGAGTTCCATGGTCTTGGTCTTGCCGACCAGCCTGGCGCCCGCCTGCAACAGGATGGTGACCACCGGAGCAGTCGCGATGGCCAGCGGGTGCGTGCTCGCCCAATCCGGGTTTCCGTATGTTGTAACGGCGCCCGCCACGTCGAACACGTCCTTCACGGCGAACGTGAGCCCGGAAAGGCGGCCCGATCCGATCGGCGGCCGCACGAGGCGCGCACCGGGTACGAAGGCTCCGTACGTATTCTCCACCGGCACCATTTGCTTTGCCCCTGCTGCCGGCTGTGTCATAAGCACCCCAGTTAATTGCGTCGCCAGTGGTGTCTCATCGGGTCGCCCAGCACTCTGGTAAAATGTTCTTGATCGTCGGTAACGCCAAAGTGTATAACGCTCATCGGTATTCCGGCCAGCCGGCCCAGCGTTTTGGTGGTTGGGAAGTTATTGGCGGAAGATGACCTCGCCGAGCGTAAGCGCAACATTGTGCGTCGGCATGAAGCGACTGGGTTGCCAGGCGGCAGTCCTACACGCCTCTGAAGGGGATCGCTCGTGGATGTAAATGATGGGCACGACTCCGGGCGACCGGAGCAGCGTCCCCGGTCGGTTGACCGGCAACCTGGTCCCGACGCCAGCGGCATGAGCGTGGCCGGGGCGCCAAGTGCGGCAAGTGAGCAGTTGATCCATCCCAGGCTGCTGGCCGTAGTCCAGGCCGGCCGGTATCATGGCATGGAACTCGATCCTGTCGAGTTCCGCGGCACGGTCGGCGAGAAATCGCCTTCTGCCGCGGCGCTGTCCACCTGGGTGCAGGGTTCCGGCATGTGGGCGCGCGCCGTCCGGCTCCGTTGGCGTCATCTGATGCGGTTCTCCAACACCGCGCCAGTGGTGCTGCTGTTCACCGACGGGACTGCGGGTCTGCTCACCGGCGTCAACACCGAGCACAAGGTCGTCCTGATCAAGGACCCGCGCGGGCCGACCGCCGATCCGCCGGTTGCGGTGGACGAACTGCGCCTTGCCGAAGTCTGGGCGGGCGAAGCGGTCCTGCTGCGCGCCAACCGCGGCTTTACGGAAGTCGATGCTCCTTTCTCGCTGCGTTGGCTCGTCGGCCTCGTGTTGCAGGAGAAGCGGTCGCTCCAGGAAATCGGCATCGCCTCGCTCACCCTCAGCTTCCTGACCATCTTCCCGCCGCTCCTGGTGATGACGGTGGTCGACAAGGTGCTGACGCATAACAGCTATTCGACGCTCATCCTGTTGGCCACGATCCTTTGCATCGCCGTCATCTACGAGACATTCCTCGGCTATGCGCGTCGGCTGATGATCCTGGTGATCGGCACCCGGATCGATGCCCGGCTCAACCTGCATGTCTTCAATCGGCTGCTTCGCCTGCCACTCGACTACTTCGAACGGCATCCGGCCGGCGAGACGATGTACAACATCAGCCAGATTCACCGCGTGCGGGAGTTCCTCACCGGCAAGCTGATGGCGTCCTTCCTCGACCTGATGACGCTCAGCGTGCTGTTGCCGTTCCTGTTCTTCCTGAATTCATCGCTGGCCTGGGTCGTGCTGGCCTGCGCCTGCGTGATCACGCTGATAATCCTGATCTATCTGAAACCACTCGGGTTCATCATGGCTCGCGTGGTCGCGGCGGAAACCAACAAGCAGTCGGCACTCGGCGAGACGGTATTCGGCATCAGAACTGTCAAGTCACTGGCTCTGGAGCCGCAACGCAAAGCCCTGTGGGACGAGCGGATTGCCGAGGCGGGCAAGTGGCGTCTGGCCTATGGCAAACTGGGGAACTGGCCGCAGACGCTCATCACGCCGATCGAGCGCTTCATGTGGATGGGCGTCATCCTGCTCGGCGCCTATTGGGCGATGAGCGATACAAGTGGCTTCCAGGTCGGTTCGCTGTTCGCCTTCATGATGCTGTCGATGCGCGTCGCGCAGCCCTTGGTCCAGTTGGCGAAGATGACCGACGAGTACCAGGACGTTGCCCAGGCGATCGCGCAGGCGTCATCTGTACTCAACCGTCCGCTCGAGGTGGATGCCGCATCCGGCGGCATGCGGCCCAGGTTCGCCGGCGCCATCACGGCGGATGACCTCTCGTTCACCTATGCCGGCACCAAGACTCCCGCGCTGGATCGTGTCAGCTTCTCGATCCCTGCCGGAACAATGCTTGGCGTGGTCGGCCGCTCAGGTTCGGGCAAGTCCACCCTGACCCGCCTGTTGCAGGGCATCAATCGCGACTATTCCGGCTTCCTGAAGATCGACGGCTCGGATCTGCGCGAGATCAACCTGCGCCACCTGCGCACGAGCTTCGGGGTCGTGCTGCAGGACAACTTCCTGTTCCGCGGATCGATCCGCGACAACATTCTCGCCGGGCGGCCGGGTCTTACGCTGGAGGACGCGGTGCGCTCCGCGAGGCTGGCTGGCGCCGAGGAATTCATCGAGCGCATGGCGAACGGCTACGAGACCTATATCGAGGAAGGTTCGCCGAACCTGTCGGGCGGCCAGAAGCAGCGCCTCGCCATCGCGCGCGCGCTGATCAGCGATCCGCGCATCCTGATCCTCGACGAGGCGACGAGCGCGCTCGATCCCGAGAGCGAAGCGCTGGTCAATGCCAACCTGCTGCGCATCGCGCAGGGGCGGACCATGGTCATTGTCTCGCATCGCCTGTCTTCGCTCACCGAATGCGACCAGATACTCGTGCTCGAAAAGGGCACGGTGATGGACATAGCGCCCCACCGTGTCCTGCTGGAACGCTGCACAGTCTATCGCCAGCTTTGGGCACAGCAGAACCGCCATCTCGACAGTCAAGGTCCTCGCCATGCAGCTCTTGCCCCGACACTCGTCCAAGGCGATTAGCGTCGTCGCTGACCGGAACGATCCGACGCTGCCGGTCATTCTGGAATTCGAGTCGCCCTCGACAGCTATCGCCAACGCGCCGATGCCGCCCACTGCCCGCCACATCATCTGGGTGGTGTCCAGCATGTTCGCGGCTGCCGTCGCGGCGATGTCGCTGATACCGATCGATAAGGTCGTCACGGCGCAGGGCAGGATCGTCTCCAAGGCCCCGACCCTGGTTGTGCAACCGCTTGACGCTGCGATCGTGCGCTCGATCGAGGTGCACGACGGCGAAGCCGTGCATGCCGGACAGATACTGGCGCAACTCGATCCGACATTCGCGGTCGCCGATGTCGATGCGCTTGTCGCACAGGTCGCCAGCCTTCAGGCCCAGGTGTCCCGGCTTCAGGCGGAGGCGGAAGGAAAACCGTTCACCTACACCGGGCTTGATCCCAACCTGTCATTGCAGGCCGCGATCTTCGGCCAGCGCAAGGCCGAGTACGATTACAAGATCGAAAACTATGTGCAAAAGGTGAATGGCCTCATAGCGTCCATCGCGCGCGCGAATTCCGATGCGACCGGTTATCGCAGCCGGCTCGATGTAGCGAACAAGGTTGAGGGGATGCGGCGCGAACTCGAGCGCCTGCAGGTCGGCAGCAAGCTGAACACCCTCTCCGCCGCGGACAACCGGGTCGAGATGGAACGCAACCTGCACTACGCCGAGGAAACGGCGAATTCCGCACAGCGCGACCTTTCAGCCATGGTCGCGGAACGCGACGGCTATGTGCAGAGCTGGCACGCCGACATTTCCGACAAGCTGTCAGATGCCACAGGCAAGCTGTCGGATGCCCGCGAGTCGCTGAACAAGGCGCAGCTTCACCGTCAGTTGGTCGAACTGCGCGCGGATCGCGATGCGACGGTGCTGACGGTGGCCAAGGTCTCGGTCGGGTCCGTGCTGCAGCCGGGCCAGCAGTTCATCACCATGGTGCCGGCCGATGCGCCGTTGGAGGTCGAGGCCAACATCGCCGGCCGCGACGACGGCTTTGTGAACGTCGGCGATACCGTGGCGGTCAAGTTCGACACCTTCCCATACCATCAATACGGTCTTGCCTACGGCACGGTACGCACCATCAGCGCCGACAGCTTCGACTCCCAGGATGAACAGCGCAATCCGACGGGAATGGTGCCGTTGCCGACCAACACCACCGATCTCTTTTACCGCGCGCGCATCGCGATCGATCGCGTGGCGCTGCACGACACCCCGCCTGATTTCCGCATCATGCCGGGCATGCCCACGACAGCCGACATCAAGGTCGGCAAGCGGACGGTGTTGACCTACCTGCTCGGCAGGGTCCTGCCGGTTGCCTCCGAAGGAATGCGTGAACCGTGATGAGCATGCGAAAGACCGCATTGCAGTCAGACCGGATGCCTGAGGCCTGATCAGATGGCGTTGCTCGACCGACTGATGGCCAGCATGTCGCCGCCCGCTGCGTTGCGGAGGGCGGTCAGCCTTGCGGAGCACGGCAACGTCAAGCAGGCCTTCCCGTTGCTCGCCCGGGCCGCGCGCGCCGGCATCGCGGAAGCCGAGTACCGCATGGGGCGCTGCTATCTCGAGGCCGCTGGAGTGCCGCCCAGTCGCGTGGAAGGCGTTCGCTGGCTGGAGCGGGCAGCGAACCAGGGCTATGTCGAGGCTCAAGCGCAGCTTGCCACGCTGTTCATCCACGGCTTGGCCACTACCGCAACTTCCTTGCCGGAAGGCGGCGCAACCTCGACCACCAGCCTGTTTGACACCAATGAGAGTACAGCACCGGACTTCGACAACGCGGTTAAATGGGCACGCAAGGCCGCCGAAGGCGGGTCGGCCGATGGCCAGGCTGTGCTCGGCTACATCCTGACTTCGGGCCCGGAGCACCTGCGCAGTCTGGACGAGGCGCACCAGTGGTATGAACGCTCGGCCGCAGCCGGCTGCCCGCAAGGCGCGCTGGGCTTCGCGCTGTCCCTGGCACGCACCGCCACCAGCGAGGAGAAGCACGTGCCGGTGGCCGAGAACATGCGTCGCGCCGCCGACGCCGGCCTGCCGACCGCCCTCTATCTGCTGGGGATGATGACCGAGCGCGGTCTGGGCATGAAGGCGGACCTCGGTGCCGCCGTGGATCTATTCCGGCAGGGAGCCTTGAAGGGCAACCGGCCAAGCCAGGCGCGCTGGGGCATGGCGCTGATGCGCGGCCAGGGCGTCGATGCCAATCCGATCGAGGGCGAATCCTGGCTGCGCCGCGCGGCGCTCGCGGGGGATCCGGAAGCGGCGGCGGTGGTCGGCGATCTCTACGCAAAGGGCGGGCACCTGCCGCCAAACTATGCCGAGGCGGCAATATGGTTTCGGCGTGCCGCGGAAGTCGGGCATCACGGTGCGGCTCGCGCACTGGGCCTATTGTATCTGACCGGCGCGGGCGTGGCCCGCGACCCCGAGGAGGCTGCAACCTGGTTCCGCGTCTCGGCACAGGGAGGCGACAAAGCTGCCCGGGTCGATCTCGCCAACCTGTTGCTGCGTGGTGAGGCCGGGACCGATGACGCGGTGCAGACCCGCGAGTGGTTCGAGCAGGCGGCCGCCTCGGGTGA
>DATMND010000093.1:0-13453 GCA_035569235.1 Acetobacteraceae bacterium
AACCTGGTTCCGCGTCTCGGCACAGGGAGGCGACAAAGCTGCCCGGGTCGATCTCGCCAACCTGTTGCTGCGTGGTGAGGCCGGGACCGATGACGCGGTGCAGACCCGCGAGTGGTTCGAGCAGGCGGCCGCCTCGGGTGACCTGATGGCGGCATTCAACTTCGGGGTCTGTCTTGCCGAGGGCGTCGGGGTCGAGCGAGACGACCGCAAGGCGGCTGAGTGGCTACGCCGCGCCGCCGATGGTGTGGTCAACGCACAATACTGGTATGGCCGCATGTTGACGGAAGGCCGCGGCGTGGACGCCAATCTCGAGGAGGGACGCGCCTGGATCAAGCGCGCCGCCGATGTCGGTATGGTCGAGGCAGAAGTTCTGCTGGCCGAAATGATGTTGAGCGGACGCGGCGGTACCAGGGACCATCCGGGCGCATTGGCGCTGTTCGAGAAGGCGGCCGGTCGCGGCCATGTCGGCGCCATGTTCGCGCTTGGCGCCATGAATGGCGGGGGCCATGATGTGCCGACCGACCGGACGACAGCCCTACGCTGGTTCCGTGCCGCGGCAGAGCGGGGCCACGCCTACGCCCAGATGATGCTCGGTCGCTACCTGGCACGCGGACTGGCCGGCGAGCGAGATCCGGACCGCGCCCGCGTGTGGATCGAGCGCGCGCTTGCCCAGGGGTTGCAGGAGGCGCGCGCCGATCTTGCCGCCCTGCCACCGCCCACCGAACCGGCGGAGGCCGAGCCACAGCAGGCGGCCAGGCGCTGAAGCTGGCAACCAAGGCCAGTCAACCGGACGAATTGCCGGACAATGGCGTGCTCGCGCGTGAGGCATTCGAGCGAGCACAGGCCGAAACCGCTGACGGGAACCGCGCTTGTGCCCGGCGCTGGCTGGACCGCGCCTGCCGGCTGGCCCCGAAGGACCAGACTCTGTCCCTGGCGCTCGCCAGCGTCTGCCTCGGCCATGACGACATGCGGGCGGCAGCGCTTTTTGCGGGGATCACTGCCGCCGGGGATGTGAGAGAGGCCTGGTTCGGTTTGGCGACTGCCAGACGCAGGCTGGGCGATGCCGCGGGTGCCGCCGCCGCCCTCGCAGAGGCGCTGCAGCGTCATGTGCCCCCGTCCAGTCTCGATGCGCTCGCCGACGCCATCGTTCGGGATGCGGGAGTGCCCGGCTGGTGCAGCCTGTCTGGCGACGGAACTGTGAGCATTGGTCCGACTATGCTTGATCGCCAGGTGGAGTTGAAGCTGGACGGGCACCGCGCAACGCGCGCTGCCGGCCGACTGCCGAAGGGTTGGCAGGACGCCAGGGCATTGGCGGTGACCGCCCGCGATGGCAGGCATTTGCTCGGCAGCCCAGTGGATATTCGCGCGATTCGGCGTACCGTCGGTTGCGTAACAAGCGCAGAGGGCGCGCTGAAGGGCTGGGCATGGCTTCCCGGCGATCCTGACGCCGATCCGGTGCTCACGATCCGCGCCGCCGCTGGTTCCAGGACGATGACGGTGACAGCGTCCGACAGCGGCGTCCAGATCGACAACAGCGGCGTCCTGGCGCGCCCGCGCGGCTTCCGGGTGCCACCCGAAGCGCTTCAGGGCATGCGAGGACTGCTGCATGTGTTGGACCACGATGCGCGTGATCTGCTGGGCAGCCCGCTCGATCCTGGCGCGATGCAAATCGCCAATGCTTCTGCGGCGGCAACGATTGCGCGGCTTTATCCCGCCAGCTGCGGCCGTCGCCGTGCGACGGGCCTTGCCGTTCCGCCCCCTGCGATGCCGGTCGATGGTGGCGTCTCAGGTCCGCTGGTCGGCATGTCATATCGGCGGCGCGTGGCCGACATCGTCATCCCAGTGCATGGCGGAACAGCCAGGGTTCTTGCCTGTCTGGACAGTGTGCTCGCCAATCTGCGCTCGCCGCGCCGTGTCATTGTCATCGACGACGCATCGGAGGAGCCGGACCTGATCGAAGCGCTGGATCGGCTGGCGCAGCAGAAGCGCATTCGCCTGATCAGCAACCGCCGCAACCAGGGATTCTCGGTGAGCGCCAACGCGGGAATCTCGGCGGCCGCCGGCCGTGACGTCATCCTGCTGAACAGCGATACGCTGGTCGCGCCGGGCTGGGCGGATGACCTGCGTGCTGTCGCCTATAGCGCGCGGGACATCGGAACGGTCACGCCGCTCTCCAACGATGCGACGATCCTGAGCTATCCCGGCGGCACAGGCGCGAATGCGGTGCCCAACCTGCGGGAGACAGCGCGTCTTGGCGCGCTGGCGCGACGGGTGAATGGCGGGTCGGTGGTGGATATCCCGGTTGGCGTCGGCTTCTGCATGTACTTACGCCGGGATTGCCTGGATGCGGTGGGCCTGCTGCGCGCGGATGTATTCGCGCAGGGCTACGGCGAGGAGAATGATTTCTGCCTCCGTGCCCGCCACCTTGGCTGGCGTCACGTTGCGGCGCCGGGCGTGTTCGTTGCACATGTCGGCGGCCAGTCCTTCGGGACGGGTGCCAGCCATCTGCGCGCGCGCAACACGGAGCTTCTGGAGCGGATGCATCCAGGTTACGCAGCGCTGATCCAGGAGCATGTGAAGGTCGATCCTCTGGCGCCGGCTCGACGCCGCCTTGATCTGGCACGCTGGCGCGCGGATCGGATCCGTGGCCGCGAGTCGGCGATACTGATCACGCATGAAGGCGGCGGCGGCGTCGAACGGCAGGTGGCCGTCTCGGTTGCACGCCAGCGTGCCGCCGGGCGCCGCGCCATCCTACTGCGTCCAGGGCTGTTACCCGATGGAGGAAGATGCGTGGTGCTCAGCGACGGCACCGATCCCGGCTTTCCAAACCTGCGCTATGCGATGCCCCGGGAACTGTCGATATTGCTCCGATTGCTGGCGCGGGAGCGCCCGCGTGAGATTGAGCTGCACCACATGGTTGGCCATCACGCGGCGATCCTCGATCTCGTCGCCGGTCTTGGCGTGCCGTACGACGTGCATGTGCATGACTACGCGTGGCTCTGCGGACGCGTAGCCCTGGTCGGGCCGGAACGGCGGTATTGCGGGGAACCCGAGGTGGTGCGCTGCGAGGCGTGTGTCGCCGACGCGGGCAGCCTGATCGAGGAGGACATCACCGTGGCCAACCTGCGCAAGCGGTCGGCGCGACTGTTTGCCGGCGCGCGGCGTATGATTGTGCCGTCCGACGACACCGCCGCCCGCATTCGCCGCCACTTTCCCGCAACGCGCCCGACGGTGGCACCGCATGAGAGCGATGCCGCGATCACCGCGCCGGTTCGGCCTGCAACGGCTGAAGCCCGGTGCCGCGTCTGTGTCGTGGGGGCGATCGGCATCCACAAGGGCTATCAGGTCGTGCTGGACTGTGCCCGCGATGCGGCGGAACGGCGTCTGCCGCTCGAGTTTGTCGTGGTCGGCCACACGATCGACGACAGGAGGTTGCTGGCGACCGGCCGCGTCTTCATCACCGGCAGCTTTGCACCCGAGGAAGCGGTTCAGCTGATCAGGGCGCAGAACGCGACGCTCGCCTTGCTGCCGTCGATCTGGCCAGAGACCTGGTGCTTCACCCTCGCCGAGGCGTGGCGCGCCGGGCTCCGTGTGGCAGCGTTCGATATCGGCGCCCCCGCCGAACGGATCAGACGCACGGGCCGCGGATTCCTGCTGCCGCTGGGGCTGAAACCAGATGCCATCAATAACGCCCTGGTTGCGACAGCCGGCCTGTCGCGCCAGGAATGAGTCTGCTATTGGTGATCTGCCGCGAATTAGCTGCGTTGGTTGCGACCAAGTCTGCCGCTCTTGTCGTCATCCCGCTTTCGCCGGGATGACGAATAGTTACCGACCAAGTTGCTCAGCAATATCCAATTCGTCGTGACAGCGGTTTCATCCGCATCCGACGAAAGCAAGAACGAAAGTGAACAGCGGAATGTCCGAAGCCGGTAACGCCGTGAGAAAGCCGCCAGCAGCGGAGATGAATGCCCCCGCAGGCGCCCAGAACCGTGTCACCGAGCTCAAGGTTTCTGGCCATCTGATGACCTTGGACGCCGGCATTTTCTGCGTCTTCCAGGCGCCCGGTTCGCCATCGCCGAACGACCGGTCCGGTCTGCCGGGCGTTCGCATTTCGATGCCGCCCGGCTCGGCCGTCCAGTCCGACGCAATCAGCATCAGCACGTTCCGCGACGACGGTTGGTTGGATGGCCAGGACGCGGCCGCGCTGGTTCGCGTCGCCAAAGGGCCGGCGCAGGTGCTGGTCACGGTGTATCAGGCGCCAACTGCCACGCCGGAGAGCGCGCCGCGGCTACAGGTGATGCGGCTGGGTCCCGAACAAGGTGCCGAGGGCAGATCGGCGCCAATGGCGGGCGCTGCCGCGCGGCAGGGGGTTGCACTGGAGACCGCCGATGTCGTGGCGCACGTCCAACGCACCGGCGACGTACCTGGCAGGATCGGCGAATGGATTGGCACACGCGGCAGCGGCCTGTGGATCGAAGGATTCAGCCTGACGCCTCACGACGGTGTCGAGCCGTCCGACATCGAATACCAGGCGGTGCTGGGTCGCGGCTGGTTGTCGCCCTGGATCGAGGGCGGCAAGTTCTGCGGAAGTCGCGGCATGGCGCTGCCATTGCTCGGCCTGAAGGTGCGGCTCAAGGGGGCTGCGGCAAGAACCTATGATTGCAGCTGCTCCGCCAGTTTTGTCGATGGCAGTGCGGTCGGGCCTGTGCCAGGCGGCGAGACCTGCGAGGCGGAAAGCCTGGCTGCGCTGGAGGCGTTTCAGGTTTCGATACGCCGTCGCGGCGGCGCGCAGGCTTCGCGCGGAACGGCACCGCACGGCGCACGGACACGCGCGGAACGGTCGGCACCGGCCGTCGACAAGCCTGCACCGGGCAAGCCTCCCGCACGAACGCCCAAGCCGGCGGGGCCGGCGCGGCGATCCCGTTCGTAGAGGTCAATCCGCCAAAAATCTCTCTGCCCGGCAGGTCGCGGTGTGAAATACCTGTTCGTCCACCAGAACTTTCCTGGCCAGTACCTGCACATCGTCCGACATCTGGTCGCGTCGCGGCAGCACGACGTGGTGTTCCTGACCGAGCCTAATGCGAACCAGATCCCTGGCGTGCGAAAGGTGCCGTACCCAAAACCCAATGGTCCGGCGGCGGAAACCCATGCTGTGGCGCGCGAACTGGACGGCGCTGTGCGGCGTGCTGAACTCGTCGCGCACACCGCCGCCAATCTGAAGCAGCTTGGCTTCGAGCCGGATATCATCATCGGCCATCATGGCTGGGGCGAGATGCTGAACCTGTGCGACGTCTGGCCGGACAAGCCAATGCTTGGCTATCTCGAATTCTACTACTGCACCGACGGCATCGATGTCGGCTTCGATCCCGAGTTCCCGACACTTCTATCCGACTACCCGCGCATACGGGCGAAGAACGCCGTGAACCTGTTGGCGCTGAGTCTCAACGCCCACGCCCAGACGCCGACCAGGTGGCAGCTCTCGACCTACCCCGACTGGGCGCGCGAGCGTATCACGCTGTTGCCCGAGGGCGTGAACCTCGACGTGTGCAAACCGAACGCGCAGACACGGCGCCGCAACCTGGTGATCGGCGACACCACGATCCGGCCGAATGAGAAGCTGGTGACCTATGTCGCGCGCGATCTGGAACCGTATCGCGGCTTTCACGCCATGATGCGCGCGGTGCCGGACATGCTGCGTGCACGCAAGGATTTGCGCGTTGTCATGGTGGGTGGCGACGGCATCAGCTATGGCATGCCGCCGGCGGAGGGCACGTGGCGTCAGAAGATGCTCGCTGAACTGGGTGACGGCATCGATCCGAAGCGTGTGCTGTTCCCTGGCCGGCTCGACTACGCAACCTATCTGGCAATGCTGCAGCGCTCGGATGCGCATGTCTATCTGACCTATCCCTTCGTTGCGTCATGGTCCCTGCGCGAGGCACTGGCCACAGGCTGTGTGGTGATCGCCAGCGACACGCCGACGGTGCGGGAATTTGTGACGCACGGGCAGAACGGACTACTGGTGTCGTTCTTCGATACGAAGGGAATCGCGGACACCGTTTTGCGTGTGCTGGAGGATGCTCCGCTCGCGCGCCGCCTGCGGGAGCACGCACGGCATTACGCGGAGCAGAACCTGGCAATGGCGGATTATCTGACTGCCTATGAGGCGATAATCGGCAGGCTTACAGGCGGCGGGTAGAACTCCGGACGCGCATCACGCTTCACCATGACGACGGGGGCGGTGGCCGTTGCGTTACGACGGTCTATTCCCAAAACGCCTCGACAATGGTGTTGTCATCACTGAGCACCAAGGTTAGCCGGTTTGGGTTCTGCTCCCTGCCCCTCATGCCGTCGGACGGCCTGATCACACGCACCAACTTCGGAAGATCCTGTTCGCGGATGATGCCCGGTTGCTTTAGTTGTGTCTGGGTCGCCGCAGCGAACTTCTTCCCGACGCAGTCCTTGCAGTCGTCGACTTCAATTGTCGCCTGCCCGCTGCCCGGGGTCTGCTTGACCTCGATCGCATTCTCCGAGGCGCGGACCCGTACACCCTTGAACGGATGACCCTGTTCAATCGGAAATATCGCGCCGATCGGCGAAAAGCCCTCGGCATCCTCGGACTGCTCGGGAATCGTCGCGATAAACTGCAGATCCAGGATGTCGTCTGAGGGCTTGCCTGCGTAGGTCGGGACGAGTTGCGGCTCGCTCCAGCCCGCCGACGACGTGACCCCGGTCGCCCGCACGATGTCCAGCCGTGGCTCGTTCGCAGTCCGCAGCACCTCGACACCGGTGACATAGAGCACCGGCAACTCGGGCACCGTCGCGGCTTCCGACGCAACAGCGGGAGCCACCACTTGCGACGCACCCGCGGCGTCAGCGGACGGTGCCGGTCCCCTCGCGCCTGCGGCAGGAGGATTGCCCTGGGCACGAGCCAGCCCAACCCAGATCGCCTGGAGGGCAGCACCGAAACCAAACATCGCCGTCCGGCGAAATATTACACTCATCCTGTCCTCCAAATCGATGGCAGTTACTCCCTGGCGCCCATGCCATGACGGTTCGCTTCGGCTGGAAGCGCGATGCCGGACACACCGGAGCCGACGCCTTCGAATCCGATCGGGCGCGCCCGCTCGAGTGCATCGAGCACGAGATCTGTCGTGCGCATCTTGGTCAGTCGGCAGTACTTGGTTTCGCTGCTGGCGAAGGTTCCATTCTCGGCCAGCTTGTTCACCGGTTCGCCACCGCCACACACGCTGAAATATTCGCAACTCTGGCGGCACAGCTCGACGCCCGCGCCGATGTCCTTCATCATCCTGGCGAGGTTTGGCCGATGCGGCAGATCTATGAGCGCGTCGCGATTGATGTTGCCAAGCATAAAGTCGTCGTACTCCGCATTCTTCAATCCGACCAACTCGGGTGAGAACGTGGCAATGTTGCCGGCCCAGTCCATGCTGATGATCGCGAACGGCTCGACCAACTGGTTGCCAAACGGAATATCCTTCGGCCGGATCACCTGCTCAATCGTGTCCTCGATTTCGCGAATGAAGGCGAGCCTGCCGGGGAATGCGGCGGACAGCCGCCAGAATTCGCTCAGGAATCGGTAGTAGGCGCCTTCAACGTCGTTGTCCGAAAAACAGCCGGACACATGGCTGCCTTCCGATTCCTCGACATTGAAGCACACCGCCTCGATCCCCTCGGCAACATAGAAGTCGAACATTTCCTGGGGCGCTGCAAGGCTCTCAGTCGTCAGGACCGAGATCACATGGAAGGGGACATGGCGCCTGCGCAACAGCCGCACACCGGCAATCGTCCTGTCAAAAGTGCCAGCCCCTGACCGCGTGACGCGGTGGCGATCATGCAAATGCTTCGGCCCATCTATGCTGACGCCGACATTGACGCGTTGCTCGATGAAGAATTTGCACCACGTCTCGTCGATCAGTGTCCCGTTGGTCTGGAAGGAATGCTCCACGGTCAGCCTGTTCGGCTTGATCCGGTCGATCATTCTGAACGCGTCCCGATAGAATCCCACGGGCACGACCATCGGCTCGCCTGCATGCCACACGACAGACAGGCGGTCGCCGACCCAGCCCGATGCAAAAATCTGCGAGAACAGATTGACGAGCGTCTCCGTCGTGACCATCGCCTTCGATCGCCGGTCGGGAAGATAACAATAACTGCAATCAATATTGCAGAACGGCGTAGGCTGAATGACCAGCAGCGCTATCCTGGGCACGATGGAACCCGGCGACTGCCGTGAATCGACCATCAACTCACCAGTTGCGCCACCAGTTGTTCCAGCGCGGCCGGAAGTTGCGCCAATTGTTCCAGCTTGGTCTGCCCCAACCCCAACCGGGGCCCGGTGAACCCCAACCGCCGTTGCCCCATCGATTTCCCCAGGCGAGGTGGAAATTTCCATCGGGCTGCTTGGCTCCGCTCTGGGGTCCGGCCACGGCAAAGGTCGCCTCGCGAATCGCGGCGAGCCGCTCCGAGACCGGGGCCGCTGGAGGGGCGCTCGTGGGACGCTCGGCCGCCGCGCTCGGCACAGTTGAACCGAGCAGCAAGGATGCGCCGACCGCCCCAGCCGGAACGATCACGGAAACTACGTCGAGGTATTTCTGCCACAGCCGCATCGCAAAGCCTCATCCAATCATGGTCAGCGACGCAACGGCCGGAAGCTGACAATCGGGCGGCGCCAACCAGTCGATTCCGCCAAACTCGGCAACTTTCACGGCCACCGCATCGCGACGGCTTATGCTTCAGTGTCGCGAAAGGCAGGAGTACGCTAGCAAGCCTTCGACGACGTCGTCAATCCAATGTGTGACGCTGTTCGCGGCAACGCAATGTGACTTAGGGAAACGCAACGTGACCAGTGAACGCTCGCACCAACATCGTCATGGGAGGGACAAGCCCGGCCATGACGATGAAGCATGAGGAGCGCCGGAGCCCAGCTCAGAACATCGGCAACAGCCAGGGCACGAGCAGGATACTCACGATCAGCACAACAATGGTGAACGGCACCCCGACCCGCACGAAATCGCCGAACGCATAGTTGCCGGGCCCGACCACGAGTGTGTTAACCGGCGATGAGATCGGTGTCATGAAGGCAGACGATGCTGCCAGTGCCACGATCATCGCAAAAGGATATGGCGATGCCTGGAGATCGCCGGCAATTGCGAGCGCGACCGGCGCCATCAACACCGCTGTCGCCGTGTTTGAGATGAACAGGCCCAGCGCCGCCGTTGTGACGAACAGCATCGCCAGCACAACGCGCGGTCCGGCGCCGCCGACCAGGGCAACCATGCCATCGGCTGCCAGCTCGATGCCACCGGTCCGCTGCAACGCAACCGAGAACGGCATCATTCCGACGATCAGTATCAGACTCTTCCAGCTGATCGACCGATAAGAGCTGTTCATATCGACGCAGCCAAGCAGGCCCATGAGCAGGCAGCCAAGCAGGGCGGCCTGCACGTTCGGGACAATGCCGCTGACCATCAAAACGACGACGAGCGCAAGCACCGCCAGCGCATGCGGCGCCTTGCTTGCAGCCGGCAGGACCTCATCCAGTTCGGCCGGCAGGTTGAGCGCAACCATGTTGCCGCCATCGGCGTGCAGACGTCGGATGTCGGCCCAGAAGCCGACAAGCAGCAACGTGTCGCCGATCCTGAGCGCTTCATTGAGAAGGCCGTGGCCGTGCACCTCTCGCCCGCGCCGGAGGCCGATCACGGTCAGGCCGTGTTCGCCCCGAACCCTGGCCTCCAGCACGGTCCGGTCGATCAGTTCGGACTCGGCATATACAATGGCCTCAACCATGCCGATCTCATGCCGCGCGTCGGTGAAGTATCCGCCGTCGTCGCCAAGCGTCAGGACGTCGAGCGAGAATTTGCGGCGCAGTGATTCGATCTCGACATTGGGGGCGAGAACGTCGATGAGCAGCACGTCGTCGGCCTGCAATTCCGTCTGTGCAACGGGGCGAATCATCTCGGTGCCGAGCCTGAGTTTCCGGACGATTGCCACGATATTCACGCCGGCCGCTCGCAGCGAAAGTTCTTCGAGGCGCCGGCCCAGCAGCGAGGATTCGGATGTGACGCGAACGCGGTACTCGCGGTCGGCCAGTCGATACTGTTCGATCCATGTTTCCAAACTCGGGCGTCGGCTTGCCACGAGGGGATCGTCTTCCCCCGAGGCCAGCATCTTGCGCGCGAAAACCATGTAAATGATTCCCAGCACCAGCACGGGTAGCCCGAACGGCGTGAAGCTGAAGAAACGAAATCCCGCCATGCCGTGCCGAGCGAGTTCCGCATTCACGACAAGATTGGGAGCGGTCGCCACGAGCGTCAGCATGCCGCTGATCAACGCGGCGACGCTCAGCGGCATCATCAGGCGGCTCGGCGCCGTGCCGGTATTGCGGCAGATGCGCAGCACCACCGGGATGAAGATCGCGACGACCGCGGTCGAGCTCATCAGTGCGCCGAGCCCGCCCACCACCACCATCAGCAGTACGACGAGGCGTGTTTCGCTGGCTCCCGCCGATGCATTCAACCAGTCGCCGAGTCGCCTGGCCACGCCCGTCCGTACCAAACCCTCACCGATCACGAACAGCGCCGCGATGAGGACGATGTTGGAATCGCTGAACCCGGCCAGGGCCTCGTTCATGCTGATGATGCCGGTGAACGGCATCACCGCGATCATGATCAGCGCCACGGCATCCATGCGCGGCCGGCCGACTACGAACATTGCGATCGCGGCCACGAGCAAAAGAAGAATGACAGCAAGATCCGTGGTCATGGTAGATGCTCCATGCACAGGGGACGGGCGCCTTTCGGCATACAAGGCTGCGGCGAAAGGTACCGCGTGTCGGCTCGATGGTGTTCGCGGTGTAGAGGCCGAGTTCGCAGCGACGGGCATGGGCCCAGCGTCCCAGCATCATGCGTCACGTCCCAATTGTTCGATTTAACGCGCAACTCGATAGGAACTCCAGGTTGCGACCGTCGGCGAAAACTTGCACGTTGGCAATGCTGCGCCTATCAAATGTGCAGTTTAGGGGGAGATTATGCCATGGTCGCCACTTCGAATGCCGTGGTCGGTGCCGTTCTCGCGCAGGTGGATCACGACCTGGATCACTCGCGTGAACGGCTGTTTGACCTGCTGCGCATTCCCAGCATCAGCACCCAGCCCGTGCACGAGCAGGATGTGCGGCACGCGGCTGAGTGGCTCCGTGACCAGCTCGCGGAACTTGGATTCAAGGTCGCGATCAAGCCGACCGCCAGGCATCCGGTCGTGCTCGGGCATCATCCCGGTCCGGCCGGGACGAAGGCACCGCGCATCCTGTTCTATGGGCACTACGACGTGCAGCCACCGGATCCGCTGGAGCTTTGGACCAGCCCGCCCTTCGACCCACAGATTGTGGAGGGTCCGCGCGGTCCCCGTATCGTTGCGCGCGGCGCGGTTGACGACAAGGGACAATCGATGATGTTCATCGAGGCGTTGCGGGCCTGGAAGGTGGCCGGCGGCGGCATCCCCGCACCGGTAACCGTGCTGATGGAGGGCGAGGAGGAAATCGGCAGTCCCAACCTCGAACCGTTCCTGGTTGCCAACAAGGATGCGCTCGCGTCGGATTTCGCGCTGATCAGCGACACCAACATGTGGGACATCGGCACCCCGGGCATCACCACACGGCTGCGCGGGATGTGCAACTGCGAAATTACCTTGAAGGGACCGGGTCTGGATTTGCATTCCGGACTGTTCGGCGGTTCCGCGCTCAATCCGATCAACGCGCTGGCGCGTATACTGGGCGATATGCACGACGAAAAGGGCCGCATACAGCTCCCGGGTTTCTACGATGCGGTGAAGCCCATCGCGCCGGAGCAGCAGGCGGAGTGGCAATCGCTCGGCTTCGATGAGAGCGCATTCCTGCACGGCATCGGCCTGTCAGCGCCGAGCGGCGAGCGCGCGGTACCGGCGCTGCAGCGCATATGGGCGCGACCGACGGCCGACATCAACGGAATGTGGGGCGGCTATACGGGGCCGGGCAGCAAAACGATCATCCCCTCCGAGGCATCGGCGAAGGTTTCATTCCGTCTGGTGCCTGACCAGGATGCGCAAACCGTCTTCGCGGCGTTCCAGCGCTTCGTCGCCGAGAGGCTGCCACAGGGTGCGCAGGTCTCGTTTCAGGCTTACGGCATGTCGCCGGGCATGGAGATCGCAACCGATACGCCGTGGGTGAAGGCGGCGCGCGACGCGCTTCAGCAAGAATACGGGCGACCCGCGGTGATGATCGGCAGCGGCGGATCGATCCCAGTGGTCGAACAGATCAAGCGCACGCTCAACATCGACACGCTGATGATGGGCTTCGGACTGGACGACGATCAGATCCACAGCCCCAACGAGAAGTTCGAGATGCTCTGCTACCACAAGGGGACGCGGTCGCACGCGATCCTGCTGGGGAAGCTCGCTGCGCAATGACAGCGAGGCCGTTGCCATCATCGGATGCCGCCACCAACAACCAAGTGACGCCGCACAGCTCAGCCAATCCAATGATACCGATCTCGGGAGTGAGTTGCCATGGAAAGACGGAACATTCTGGTCGCCGCCGCGGCCGCCCCCGCCGCATTATTGCCAATCGGCACGAACGCGTATGACGGACTGCCGGATGACGTCGGCGCTGCCCTTTCGCGGTTCCGCCGTTCCATCCCGGACAATTTTGACCGCGCCTACATCGAGAATGCCGTCGTTCCGTTTTTCCTGACGAGCATCTATGAAGGGGAGCGGCCGGTGCTTCCCATGATCGATACAACTTTGACCAAGGAGAACGCTCTTCCGTTCGACCTTTGGGGGCTGATCTACAAGGGCTGGAAGCCGACACCCGAGGAAGGCGTCACCGTTTTCCTCCAGGGGTTGGAAAACCGCGGCGACAACAATCTCCGCAAGAAGATCTACTTCTCGGCTGTCACACCGGACCTCTACCGCCCGATGTATCAGACGAAGGTGGTCGCGTTCTTCGATCAGCTGCTCGAGCCTCGGTTCGCCGGAAAACCGTTCATGCGGCACTATCTCGATTACTATTTCGATATTTACTGGGATCTCCATCTCGGTGTGAAAGGCGATGCGATCCCGGCCGAGGTCCGGCAGATCGGCGAAAGCTTCAACACCGTCCTCGCCTTTCGGAACCCGATGCAGCCGATCGTTTTCGAGAACTATATGAAGGTGCGGGCGTTGCTCGATCTGCTGAAGGGTTGGATCGACGAGAAGGTCGCGGATATCGCGAGCGGACGCACGCCCAATCCCGAGAAGACCATGGCCTACTACTGGCTCAAGAATGCGGGGAATGGCGAACATTTCAGCCGCAAGGACATCGTATTCGAATGCTTCCACAATTTCGTGGCGTTGAGCCAGTGGGGCAACACGATCCATGGCATCATGTCGCGACTGAACAGGTACGGCGGCGACGCGGACGTGCGCG
>DATMND010000094.1:0-30516 GCA_035569235.1 Acetobacteraceae bacterium
GCGTGCAATATCCGCGGTGGAGCAAGGACACCTCGCGTTGCTGGACGTTCGGCTCGAACTGTGAGGCAGATGTGGCCGAGGTGGTGCTGCGGCCGGGCCACGCCACTCTGGCGGACTGGCGTGCAATCTATCGTGGCGCCCTTGTAACGCTCGATCCGAGCTGTCACGCGGCTATCGCAGGTTGCGCGCGCGCGGTTGATGCTATTTTGTCCAAGGGCGAGCCCGTCTACGGCATCAACACAGGCTTCGGCCGGTTGGCAAGCATACGCATCGAGCCGGCAGACCTGACCACGCTTCAGCGCAACATCGTGGTGTCGCACGCGGCCGGCGTGGGAGAGCCGATGCCGGCTCCCCTGGTGCGGCTGATGCTGGCGTTGAAGCTGGCCAGCCTGGCGCAAGGAGCATCGGGCGTTCGGGTCGAAACCGTACAGTTCCTGTCTGCAATGTTGGAGAACAGCCTGTTGCCGGTGGTGCCGACGCAAGGTTCGGTCGGGGCATCCGGCGATCTCGCGCCGCTCGCGCACATGGCCGCGGCGATGATCGGCGTCGGCGAGGTCATGCACGCCGGCGAGCGCAAAAGTGCTGCTGCCGCGCTGGCGCAGGTCGGCATGACGCCGATCGTACTTGGCGCCAAGGAAGGCTTGGCGCTGCTGAACGGCACGCAATTCTCCACTGCCTATGCGCTCGCCGGACTGTTCGAGGCGGAGACTCTGTTGCAGGCCGGGCTGATCACCGGTGCGCTGTCGACCGATGCGGCGCGCGGGTCGGATGTGCCGTTCGATCCGCGCATCCATGCGCTGCGGCGGCATCGCGGACAGATCGATGTGGCGCAGGCTCTGCGTGCGTTGATCGCCGGCAGCGCGATCCGTGCATCGCATCTCACCGGCGACGACCGTGTGCAGGATCCGTACTGCCTGCGCTGCCAGCCGCAGGTCATGGGCGCCGCATTGGACATTCTCCGCCACGCGGCTGTGACGCTGGCGACCGAAGCAAACGGCGTATCGGACAACCCACTGATCTTCGCCGATCCGCCGGAAGCGTTGTCGGGCGGCAACTTCCATGGCGAACCGGTTGCCTTTGCAGCGGATATCATCGCCCTTGCTCTGTGCGAGATCGGTGCAATTGCAGAACGCCGCATCGCGATGCTGATCGATCCGGCATTGTCGCGGCTACCGGCATTCCTGACGCCGAAGCCCGGTTTGAATTCCGGGTTCATGGTGCCACAGGTTACCGCGGCCGCATTGGTTGCAGAGAACCGACAGCGCGCGATGCCGGCCAGCGTCGATTCAATCCCGACCTCCGCGAATCAGGAAGACCACGTGTCGATGTCGGCACACGCTGCGCGCCGGCTGCTTCCCATGGCACAGAACACCGCAGCGGTGATCGGCATCGAACTGCTGGCCGCGGCGCAGGGCTGCGACTTCCACGCGCCGCTGAAATCGAGCGTGGCGCTGGAACGAATACGTGCCATGGTGCGCGCCGAGGTGCCGCATTTGGACGAGGATCGCGAGCTTGCTCCGGACATCGCCAAGGCGATCGCGCTGGTGCGCTCCGGCAGGCTCGCGCAGGTGGCCGAGCAAACCAGCCTGCCTGGCGTCGCGTAGGCGTCGGAGTTCGTTTGGGGAGATCGCATGGCACAGATCAGCAACGTACGGACCATTCGTTCGCCGCATGGCACGCAGCTTACAGCGAAGTCGTGGCTCACCGAGGCGCCGATGCGCATGCTGATGAACAACCTTGATCCCGAGGTGGCGGAACGTCCGGGCGATCTGGTGGTCTATGGCGGCATGGGCCGTGCCGCGCGCGACTGGGACAGCTACGACCGCATTGTCGCTACGCTGCGACGGCTGGAAGCGGATCAGTCCCTGCTGGTGCAATCCGGCAAGCCGGTCGGCGTGTTCCGCACGCATGAGGACGCGCCACGTGTGCTGATCGCGAATTCAAACCTGGTGCCGCATTGGGCGACCTGGGAACACTTCAACGAACTCGATCGCAAGGGCCTGATGATGTACGGCCAGATGACGGCTGGTTCGTGGATCTATATTGGCAGCCAGGGAATCATCCAGGGTACATATGAGACTTTCGTCGAGGTGGGGCGCCGTCACTATGGCGGCGATCTCTCGGGACGGTGGATCCTTACTGCCGGCCTCGGCGGCATGGGCGGCGCGCAGCCGCTGGCCGCGACAATGGCCGGCGCATCGCTGCTGGCCATCGAATGCCAGCCGAGCCGGATCGAGATGCGGCTGCAAACGGGTTACCTCGACTTGCGCGCGGCCAGCCTGGACGAGGCCCTGGCCGTCATCGAACGTGCCTGCCGCGAACGCAAGCCGATATCTGTCGGAGTGCTGGGCAATGCGGCGGAGTTGCTTCCAGAACTGGTACGGCGTGGCGTGCGTCCCGATGTGGTGACTGACCAGACGTCCTCGCATGACCCGGCGAACGGCTACCTCCCAAAGGGCTGGAGCGTCACCGAATGGGAGCGTCGCCGCGAGGTCACGCCGATCGAGGTCGCCACTGCCGCGCGCTCCTCCATCGCCGAACATGTACGCGCGATGCTGGCGTTTCACCGGATGGGCATTCCGACGCTGGACTATGGCAACAACATCCGCCAGGTCGCCAAGGATGAAGGCGTGGCCGACGCCTTTGACTTCCCGGGCTTCGTGCCGGCCTACATCCGTCCGCTGTTCTGCCGCGGCGTCGGACCGTTCCGCTGGGCGGCGCTGTCGGGCGATCCGGAGGACATCTACCGCACCGACGCCAAGGTGAAGGAACTGATGCCCGGCAACCCGCATCTGCATCACTGGCTCGACATGGCGCGCTCGCGCATCCGCTTCCAGGGATTGCCCGCGCGCATCTGCTGGGTCGGATTGGGCGATCGGCACCGGCTGGGCCTGGCGTTCAATGCGATGGTCGCGCGCGGCGAGCTGAAGGCGCCGATCGTCATAGGCCGCGATCATCTCGATGCAGGATCGGTCGCGTCGCCGAACCGCGAGACCGAGGCGATGCTGGATGGGTCGGATGCCGTCTCCGACTGGCCGATGCTGAATGCATTGCTGAACTGTGCATCGGGAGCGACGTGGGTCTCGCTGCACCACGGCGGCGGTGTCGGCATCGGTTATTCGCAGCACGCCGGCATGGTCGTCGTCTGCGACGGAACGGACGCCGCCGCGCGACGCATTGAGCGTGTGCTGTGGAACGATCCGGCGACCGGCGTGATGCGCCACGCCGATGCCGGCTACGACAGCGCATTGGACTGCGCGCGCGAGCACGGGCTGGACCTGCCGGGCATTCTGTCCGACGCGCGCCGCTGAGCCGCTTCAGAGATCGAACTTGCCCTGGCGCGGATCGTGGATCCTGCCGCCACGACGCGACCGCGCGGCGGCCTGCGCTCGCGGCTCCGACGGATGGAACGCGGATGTCCACATACGCCGCTGCGCCTCATAGGCTTTCTGCTTGGCCCCGGCCTCGGCGAGGAACCCTGCCGTGACCTCGACGCGGGCGGGGGGAGTCCTGTCGGCCCTGTCCATCGGCGCATTGTCCACCCGATTGCTGCCGCTGGGTAGGTCTGGTGGACACGCGCGCGGGCCACGGTCACGATTATTGCCAGGAGCGCACCGGGAGGAGACCGCATGCAGTTCAGCTTCACCAGCGAGCAGGAGGAGTTCCGGTCGGTGCTGCGGCGATTCCTCGAGGAGAAATCGCCGCCTACCGTGGTGCGGCGGCTGATGGAGACCGAGGCGGGCTGGGAGCGCGAAAGCTGGCACGAGATCAACCAACTGCTTGGGCTTACCGGCGTGCACATCCCGGAGGCGTATGGCGGCCAGGGCTTCGGCTTCGTCGAACTTGGCATCGTGCTGGAGGAGATGGGCCGCGCCTTGCTGTGCGCGCCCTACTTCGCCTCGACGGTGCTGGCGGCGACCGCGATCATGAATGCCGGCACCGAGGCGCAGAAGCGCGAACTGCTGCCGGACATCGCCGCCGGCGATACGGTGGCGACGCTGGCGTTCACCGAGCCGAACGGGCGGTGGGATGCCGAGGGGATTGCAACGACGGCAACACCGGCCGGTGGGAAATTCCGGCTGGATGGCGTCAAGAGCTTCGTGCTCGACGGCCACACGGCTGACCTGATCGTGGTGCTGGGCCGCCGTCCGAGATCGACCGGTGACGAGGGGCTGTCGTTCTTCACCGTGCCTGGCGATGCGCCGGGGCTGATGCGGCGCGCGCTGAAGGTGATGGACCCGACGCGCAAGCAGGCGTGGCTTGAGTTCCGCTCGGTTGAGGCGGAGCTGCTGGGCGCGGAGGGCGGCGGTGCGGCGCCGTTTACCAAGACGCTGACGCTGGCGGCGGTTTGCCTGGCGAACGAAATGGTCGGGGGCGCCGAGAGGCTGCGGCAGTCGGCGCTCGACTATGCCAACCTCCGGGTGCAGTTCGGCCGCGCCATCGCCTCGTTCCAGTCGATGAAGCACAAGCAGGCCGACATGCTGGTCGATGTCGAGCTCGCCAAATCGGCAGCCTACGCCGCTGCATCCGCGGCTGATGACGACGATGCCGATCTGCCGGCTCTGGCCTCGCTGGCGAAGGCGTGCGCATCGGATGCGTATATGCAGACGGCGATACACACGATCCAGATCCACGGCGGCATCGGCTTCACCTGGGACAACGATACTCACCTGTGGTTCAAGCGCGCGAAGAGCTCCGAGGTGTTCCTCGGCGATCCGACGTATCATCGCGAGCTGATGATGCGTGCGTGGGGCGTTTGAGATGCGAGCGCAGATCGCCACGGCCGTCGGCATGCCCGCGAAAGCGGGGACCCAGCTGCATCCCCTGGGTCCCCGCTTTCGCGGGCATGACGGAATTGGGAGGGGTTAGGGGTTTATGACCGAACCGACCGAAGCGTCCGTCCGCGCCGAGGCACGTGCCTGGCTCGAGGCGAACTGGAGTCCCGATCGCGGCCTGATTGAATGGCGCAACATGCTGATCGACTCCGGCTGGGGCGTGCCATCCTGGCCGAAGGAGTGGTACGGCCGCGAACTGCCGGTGGCGCTCGAGCGCGTGGTCGACGAGGAGCTGCAGCGCATCGGCGCGGTCGGCGTCGCCAAGACCGGCATCCGCAGGCTCGCGGCGGCTACGCTGCTGGTCCACGGCAGCGACGCGCAAAAGGAAAAGTTCCTGCGCCGCAGCCTGACCGGCGAGGACACGTGGTGTCAGTTGTTCAGCGAGCCGGGCAGCGGATCGGACCTCGCCGGCGCCACGACGCGGGCCGAGTTCAAGGGCAACCGCTGGGTGATCAACGGGCAGAAGGTCTGGACCACCAGCGCGCATCACGCCGACTGGGGGCTGTTGCTGGCGCGCACCGACGTGAACGTGCCCAAGCATCAGGGGCTGTCGTACTTCGTGCTCGAAATCCGCCAGCCGGGGGTCGAGGTGCACCCGTTGCGCCAGATGAACGGGCATGCGTCGTTCAACCAGGTGTTCTTCACCGATGCCGAGGTGCCGCCCGAGATGCTGGTCTCGGAGGTCGGGCGGGGCTGGGCCGTGGCGACGACGACGCTGATGCATGAGCGGCGGGGCGCGGATGGCATCCGCACCTGGGGGCAGGCGTCCGACCGCGCGGGGCGCATCTATGACGAGGAGCGGGCGGAGATCGTCACCGTCATGGAGCCTTACAAGTGGTATCCGCAGCGGGCCGGGCGGGTTGATCTGGTGGTGGAGCGGGCGAAGGCGACGGGGCGGGCGAGCGACCCGGTGGTGCGGCAGGAAATCGCGAAGCTGTTGACGATGTCGAAGGCGGCGGAATGGACCGCGCTGCGTGCTCGGGCAGCGCAGGCACAGGGTCGGCCGCAGGGACCGGAAGGCTCTTTGGGGAAGCTGGTGTCGAGCCACGTGGCACGAGCGGCGGCGCGAGTTCACACGCTGATCAGCGGGGCGGATGCGATGCTGACCGGGGAGGATGGGGCGATGGACGGGTTGATCGCCGAGATCCTGGTGTCGGTGCCGGCGGGCTCGATCGCCGGCGGGACGGACGAGATCCAGCGCAACATCATCTCGGAGCGGGTGCTGGGGATGCCGAAGGAGCCGCGGACCGACAATGACCGGCCGTTCCGGGATGTGCCGAAGAACCTGGTGGGGTGAGCGGCGTCTCGGCGGCGTCTCGTTTCGCTGTGACGGAGACAATGACGCGTGGGGTGAGAGGTGGGCGAAGCCGGTTGAAGAAGAATTTGCAACCGCAGATGCACGCGGATAATCGCCAGCCATTGAGACTGAGACGCCGTCGCCTCCAATCGTCATGGCCGGCGCAGGCCGGCCACCCACGTCTTCCTTATAGGCATAAGCAAAGACGTGGATGGCAGGGCCAAGCCCTGCCATGACGGTGGGAGGCAACTGCAAAGCAGCGATCCCCGGCGTAGCAGTCAGGCTGGGGCTGCGGCATCCGCGGGACAGTCGAGCGCGCACAACGTTGGGCTGGTGCCGGTGACGATGGCGTGCACCAGGTCGGACGATGGAGGGCCAAAGTCGCACCTGGCCGGCAGACCGCCCAGGGAGCGGATCAGTGCCGCGCGGCGCGGGTAGATGATCGCGTACTGATCGGCCTCGGCGAGCTGTTCGAACGGCGGCTCCGCTTCCGCCACCGGCGCTGGCGCGGACGGCGGTGGCGGCGGTTCCTCCATCGGCGCAGGCGGGGTGCGGCCCAGTGCGTCCGCCATCAGGCCGATGGTGCAATGCTCGAGCCAGGCGGCCTTGTCGAGAGAGGCGCTGTCCGCCTCGCGCTTCCGACGGTCGGCCTGGACGCGCAGGAGCAGCGAGCGGGCGCCGCGCGACTGGCGCATCCCCGGCCTTCGCCGGGGCAGGCTATGTTGGCGGCCTGGGCGGTGCATTTCAGGATGCGCGGTATGTCCGCCGGGTGCTCCCGGGCCAGCCGCAGGCAGTCCAACGCCTAGGCACTGGCGGCGACGAACTGGGCGGCGAGCTCGCCCTCTTCGCCATTAGCGGGCAGCATGGACGCAACCTTGGAGATCGCGGCGTTGTCGCGGCGGATTTCGTCTTCTGGGGCGTTGGTGACTGGCGGAGGGAGCGAGGTGCGGAGGGTGTGGATAAGCTGGTAGTACATGTCCCGGGTGAGCTGCAGGGTGAGGTCGGGCTCGGAGCAATCCATGACAACAGTATGCAGTTATCATAACTCACAGTCAAGGGTTATTATGCCTATCTGTCCCGATTACGATTCCTGCTGAGCATGCCGAATGGGCCGCAGGCGGACAACGATTAGCTGCTCAAGATGCGAAAACATTCGTGGTTTTGCTCTTATCTATTGTCGAATAGACGGCAGAGAGCGCGCTGCTGATCACTTATTACACCAACCCCAGGACTACGTTATTAACTAAATCGGTAATTGTATCATCCGCTTGGTGTTGCGTTATCGTTACCATGGAGGGATGAGCCGACATATTGCGGCGTTTCAGCTTGTCCCGCAGAATATCAGCTAGATTCTTCGAGAACAGCTTAGCGACGCGGCAGATTTCAACGATATCCGCCTCTTTGAACTCTTCGAAGTCATCCATGCAAGAGATTGATAAATTCACTCGCTTCGGAAACCTTATCGGTATAGCCGTATTGAAGCCTTTGACTCTTTCCGGGTCAGCCAATACCCACCTGAGGAGGTGATGAAACGCTAAATTCCAAGCCATGATAATCGCAGCCCGGTAGGCACGGACTTTGTAGCAACTCAAGGCTTCGGTCAGGAATACTTTGGTCGCCGCATCGGGCATCTTCACTGGCAGATCAGCCAATAGATTGGTAACAGCCACTGCCGTCTGATGCTCGCCGTACTTGGCGTCAAGTGATATTTGAACTGAGCGCTCGAGCTTGTAGCCGCCGCGGTCATGGATCAATTCGGGTGACTTGCTGTTAGCCATGCGCGGCAAGTAAACGGTCACATCGGGAACGACCAATCCGACCTTGCGGAAACACGTCCTGATAGCGTCGTTGTCAAATTTCTCTGCGTTGCGGTGCGCATGTAGGAACCAGCCGAACAGGCAGATCTTTCGGCGCGTCGGCATCGCGCCGAAGTCAGGCAGCTGTCTAATAAAATCAGTCAGTTCCATCGAACTATGGGCTAACTAGCTCGTCCACCTCTTGGAGCCCGAGGTGGTTGATGACGAAGCCTTCATCGGTTTGCGTCATCTTCTGTCTGTGCTTGAGGGTCCGCAATGGCTGGGCGAAATCAGTCACATCGCAGGGCCATTTGACCGATCGGTAACACGTATATACATGGTCAGCGGTGATCGCATCAATGCCACGTGCCTGCTTAAACCAAGCAGCCACAAGCAAGTACCGTTTAGAATGGTTATTCGGTTTCTTTTCATCTGCGAAAGTAGCGAACGATGGCTCGCTGATCAAATCGATGTCCAACACCTTGGGCGTACGCGGTGGCGACCTGCGAGGAGCCTGGGTCGGCGTAGCCTCCTCTGCTAGCTCTCGCTCTTCAATAGCGGTCTCGACGGATGGTAAGTCCGCAAGAGCCTCGACTTCGTCGGAATGATCGGGCACGCGCTGGGTAGGTGGCGAAGTAATCCGAGGACTGGGCACCGATATTGCGGCCGGACGCAATGCATGCTGGATGGCATGCGTGAACTGACTCAGGTCACCTTCTGGTATCTCCGCTTCGAGCATGATGAAGCGAATACGTGCTGACCCGGAGGTAGGCTTCTGAGGGGCAGATTTGGCCATTTCGATAACCTTCTGCTGGACAACTTGGAGTTGTGAAGGCGGTGATACGGCTTGGATCGAGAAGAACCTCACCACATAGTGTGGGGGAAAACCCAGAACAACCTCTATATAAATGACGGCCCAGCTGACGCGCATCACATCAGCGACAACGAGTGAGGACGATCGGCACATATGCCGACCGCCCTTTGAGCGCTAACCGTGGTCAACTGTGCTAGCTTGGTTGCAGGCCGAACCGAGACTGGCAGATCATTGGGATCCTGCGCGCGGCCCTGCCCGGTCTGCGTAGAGAGTGGCCGATCCGCTCGCTTGCCTTGTTCGGCTCGCGGGTCCGGGGGGACGCAACTGCAAACGGCGATCTTGATGTCCTGGCGGAGTTCGCGCGGCCGGTCGCGCTTTCGTCCTTTCTCGCGCTGGAGGCGAGGCTTGCCGCAATCAGGGGACTGCGCGTCGATGGTGTCGGCGGCGGCACTCAAACCTATATGGGCGAACGCGTGCGGGCCGAGGCGGTCGCCCTGTGACGGCGGCGCGGGATCATCGCGATTTCCTCAACGATATGGTCCTGGCCTTTCGGCGGTTCGGGGTGAACAGTTCGGAAATGGCGTCGTTGTCGAGGATAATCGCTGATCGAAGGCGGGCGGTTTGGGCATCGAACCGGTGCCGGTGCGTTTGCGCTTTTTGAATCTTAACACGGAGGACGAACGGAGGGCCACAGGAGTCAGTGCTTGAACTGCTTCCCGCCGCAACGTCGTATAGCCGCTGGCCGTGGAACCGCTCCGACTCCAGTGGCCCTCCGTGGTCCTCCGTTCTATCTCCGTGTTGAGTTTGCGGACACGCCACCAGGCACGGTGCCCCGAAGGAGGGAGCGAATACGGCTTACGGCGAGGAAGACGTGGATGGCAGGCACAAGGCCGGACATGACGGTTTGCTGCGGTCGGGCGCTGCGATGTGTAGGCCGTGGGGTGTTGGGGCTGCGGTTGTGCCGCGCGTCGCCCCATTACGGTTCGGTGTGCGCTGCTTCCTCATTCCGTCGCGGCCCACTACGCCTGCACCACCCCGCCATATAACGCGTACTCACCGGCTGCCCCGTCTCGAACAGAGTCTTCAGACCGATCTCCTTCGCCTTCTCGTTCACTGCCGGGAACACCTCCTGGCCGAGCAGCCGCGGCTCGCTCTGCCTGATCGGCCCGAATTCTGCTATGAGTTGCGCCCGTGTATAGGCAACTACCATGACCGCGACGGGCGACATCATTGCCATCCTGCGCGCGGCCCTGCCCGGTCTGCGGGAGGAGTGGCCGATCCGCTCGCTTGCCTTGTTCGGCTCGCGTGTCCGGGACGACGCAACTGCCAACAGCGATCTTGATGTGCTGGTGGAGTTCGCGCGGCCTATCGCGCTTTCGTCCTTTCTCGCGCTGGAGGCGCGGCTTGCCGCAATCAGCGGACTGCGGGTCGATCTGGTCTCGGCGGCGGCGCTCAAACCCTATATGGGCGAACGCGTGCGGGCCGAGGCGGTCGCCCTGTGACGGCGGCACGGGATCATCGCGATTTCCTCAAATGTGGTTCTGGACTCTCCGCGGTTCGGGGTGAATCAGTTCGGAAATGACGTTGGTGCCGAGGACGATCACTGATCAAAGGCGGGCGGTTTGGGGATCGACCCAGCGCCGATGCGTTTGCGCTTTTGCTAATTATAACACGGAGGGCGAACGGAGGGCCACGGTGGGCCACAGGAGTCAGTGCTTGTACTGATTGCCGTCGCAACGCCGTGTAGCCGCTGGCCGTGGAACCGCTCCGACTCCTGTGGCCCTCCGTGGTTCTCGCTCTGTCTCCGTGTAAAAATTGCGGACACGCCACCCCGCACTGCGCCCCCAAGGAGGGAGAGAAAACGGCCGACGGCGAGGAAGGCGTGGGTGGCCGGGTCAAGCCCGGCCATGACGGTTTTGCTGCGGGCGGGTGCTGCGGTGTGCGGGCGGCGGTGGAGTGCTGGCGCCACGGCTTGCTGCGGTGGGGCGGTGGGCCCGCGGTAGCCGGCAACCGCAGCATCACTCTGCCGCCGCCCGCATCTTCCAGTGCATCCCGCTTCGATACCGTGCGCTCACCAACTGCCCCGTCCCACCCAGGCCAGCGCCGGAACGCCACTCCCGTTCGGCAACCAACCGCCGCCGCGCCACCCCCCGCTCAGTAACCCAGCGGCTCCGCCACCACCGGCGTCCACCGCGTCTTCTTCACCACCGACAGGAACGACTGCGTCGAGGCATGGTGATCGGTGGGCGTGATCGTCAGCGGCGGGCCGCCGAAGATGTCGCGCCAGTCGCTGATGCTCTCCATCGACTTTTGGAACGTGTCCAAATTCAGCTCGCGCCCCGCCCGCTGCAGCACGTCGATCAGGCAGGTGGCCGCCGCCCAGCCGGCCTCGCCCAGGTAGTTGATCTCGATGCCGAACTTCTGCTTGTAGCGCGTCGTGACGTCGCGGACCGCCGGACGCGGATCGTCCGAATACGCATACAGCCCAGGCGACATCGAATAGAACCCTTCCGCCGGCTCACCGGGCGCCTCTGCTACCGCAGTCGAATAGGTCGCGAACTGCCCGCAGAACTCCACGTCATTCCAGCCCATCTTGCGCGCCGTCTGCAGGATGATGATCGTGTCCTTCACGATGGTGCCCATGCAGACCAAATCGCACCCGGCCTCCTTCAGCCGTGTCACCTGTGCGTTGAAGTCGGTATCGGTCGGCCGCGACGCCGAGATGGCGCCCAGCTTCAGCTTCATCGCATCCACCTGCGCGACGACGCCGGCATGGACATCCCGGCCGAAGTCGGTGTCCTGGTACATCGAGCCGATGACTTTTTTCCCCTTTGTCTCGGCGAAGTACTTCACGCAGGACCGCATCTGGTCGAAGTACGACGCGAACTGGCCGTACTTGTACTTGTTGAGCGGCTCATACATCGACCGCGCGCAGGTAAGCGGAAACACGCTCGGCACGCCCTTCTCGAGCATCATCGGCAGGACCGCGTCCATCTGCGGCGTGCCGCCGCTGCTGATGGACAGGAATATGTCGTCGCGGTTCACCAGCTTGTTCATGGCCTGCACTGCCTTGGGGACCAGATACTCCATGTCCTCGACAATAAAACGGATCTTGCGGCCGTGAATGCCGCCTTTGTCGTTGACGTCGTCGAACGCCATGCGGATCGACTTGGCGGCGTTGCTGCCCTGCACCGCGGTGACGCCGGACAGGTCGGTCATCATGCCGATGACAATCTCGGTGTCGGACACGCCGCGCGTGGCGGCCGCGGCGCGTCCGATGATGGCGGGCGCTGCAAGCAGGCCGGCAGCCCCTGCCAGCACGGAACGGCGTGTGGTCGAGTTCATGACGTATTCTCCCTGTCGCGGCCGGAGGAGCCCGGCCGTCGTGTCTTTTGGCGCGGCCGTTCGCCGATCCGCTACTCCGCCGCCACTCGTTCGGGCTGCTTACGCCCGGGCATATACTGAATGCTGACCGGCTGATTCGTCTCGAACGGGCTCTTGAGGTCGAACTCCTTCGCCATCTCGCGCACAGCCGGGAACACTTCCTGGCCAAGCAACCGGATGCACGTCTTGGCATCCGCATGCGACACGGTTCCGTCGTTGCCCCAGAACGCGAAGATGCCAGGCCGCGTCTGCTCCAGCAGGACGCGCAGCTTGGCGATCACCTGCTTCGGCGTGCCGGCGATGATCATCATCTCCTTCAGCTGCCCCTCCAGCGCCGGGCGGGCACGCGGGCTGGTCGAGCGGCCGATCGAGGACTCGACGAAGGCACGGCGGTTCTCCGGGCTGTAGTAGCCCGCGGGCGTGCTCCACACCGGATGCGCCAGGCCGGTGAACTCGCCTTGCATCCACAGGAACTGGCGCGCGTTCTCGATCGCCTTTTCCTCCGTTTCGGCGACGTGAATCTGCTTCAGCAGGCCGTGGTAATCCGGACCGCCGGCAAACCCCGCTTCGGCCGCCGTATCGTCGTACATCTTCCAGATCTGCTTGGTGCGTTCGACCGGGGTGTTCAGCGCGATGTATGGATAGCCGTGCTGCGCCGCCCAGATAATCGTCTCGCGGCTGATCACGCCGGGAATCCAAATCCGGGGATGCGGCTTCTGCAGCGGCACCGCCCACGGGTTGACGACCCGGTGCTGGTAGTGCGTGCCTTCCCAGCGGAACGGTCCCGGCGTCGTCCAGGTCTTCACGATCAGGTCGTGCGCCTCCTCGAAGCGCTCGCGGTTGAATGCCGGATTGACGCCGTTGGCGAGCTGCTCCTGCCCGCCGCCGCGCACGAAGCCGGAGACCAGCCGGCCTTTGCTGATCATGTCGATCATCGCCAGCTCCTCGGCGAGCTGGACCGGGTTGTCCGACAGCGGCAGCGGATTGCCCAGGATGACGATCTTCACGTTCTTGGTCATCGCGGCGAGGATCGAGGCGAAGATGTTGGTCCGCGCCTGCATGCAGAACGGGGCGTTGTGGTGCTCGTTCAGCATGATGCCGTCAAAGCCGAGTTCGTCGACCAGCAGGTAATGATCGAGATATTCGTTGTACAGCCGGCTGCCCTCGCTCGGGTCGAAATGGCTGTTCGAGAACATCAGCGCAGTGGCGCCGAAGTCCAGACCGGCCTGCGCGAAATAGGCCGACATCGGCTGCTCGGTGAAGTACATCAGGTGCATGGCGATCTCTCCCTTTTGGCCGTGGCCGAGCATCGGCGCTGCCAGCGTGGTGTTGCGCAAAGCTAGACCTGCGTCTGCATTCCGGCAATCGGCTGGCTGCGCAAGGGCCGCGAAGTCGCTCCAGGGCTGTCGGCGAATGCGCAAAAGTCTTACGCGGAGGAAAGGCGGAGGACCGCGAAGTGCCACGGAGAAACAGCTCGAATGCGCACCGTGCCAAGTTCTGGGGCAACCTTCGCGCGGGGTGCAATTCTGATCTGCTCCGCGGCCCTCCGCGGTCCTCCGCCTCTTCCTCCGCGTAAAATTGCTTTCGTGGAACAGTGCCGCGCATGGCTGCCTTTGCAGAACGCGCGCTTCCGTGGATAACCACTGCATCAGGGAGTGACAGCAGATGGCCGCCTCATATGAAGTCCAGACCCAAGCTGGCGCGAAGCCGGTTCCGGAGTACGACGCCATCATTATCGGGGCGGGCATTTCGGGTCTGTATCAGCTTTATCGCTTGCGCGAACTGGGGATGCGGGTGCGGGTGTTCGAGGCTGGCACCGGCGTCGGCGGCACCTGGTATTGGAACCGGTATCCGGGCGCGCGCTTCGATTCCGAAAGCTATTCCTACAGCTACTCCTTCTCACGGGAACTGCTGGACGAATGGGACTGGTCCGAGCACTTCGCCGCCCAGCCAGAAACGCTGCGCTATCTCAACCACGTGGCCGACAAGTTCGACCTGCGCCGCGAAATCCAGTTCCGCAGCCGCGTGACGGCGGCGCACTGGCACGAGGCGACGCGAAGCTGGGACGTGACATTGGAAGACGGCAGTCGCCATCGCGCGCGTTTCCTGATCACCGCCATTGGTCCGCTGTCAGCGCCGACGATGCCGTGCATCGAGGGGGTGGAGGCGTTCCAGGGTCAGTCCTGCCACACCGCGCGATGGCCACATGAGCCGGTGAGCTTCGAGGGCAAGCGGGTCGCGGTGATCGGCACCGGCGCCACCGGGGTTCAAACGATCCAGGAAGTCGCCAAGACCGCCGGCCACCTGACCGTGTTTCAGCGCACACCGAACTGGTGCGCGCCGCTGCACAACAGCAAAATCGACGCGGAGGCTATGGCGAAGATCAAGGCCGGTTACCCGGAAATGTTCAAACGCTGCCGGGAGACATTCGCCTGCTTCCTGCACACTCCGGATCCGCGCGCCACGTTCGAGGTCACGCCGGAGGAGCGTGAGGCGTTTTGGGAGAAGCTGTACGCAGAGCGCGGCTTCGGCATCTGGCAGGGCAATTTCCGCGATATCCTCACCGACCCGGCGGCGAACGACGCAATTTCCGAATTTGTCGCCAGGAAGATTCGCCAACGCGTGAAGGACCAAAGTGTCGCCGAGAAGCTGATTCCGAAGAACCACGGCTTCGGTACCCGCCGCGTTCCGCTGGAGACCAGGTATTACGAGGTTTACAATCAACGCAACGTCCTACTGGTGGACATCAACGAAACGCCCATCGAGCGGATCACGCCGAAGGGCATCAAGACCAGCGATGCCGAATACGGGTTCGACATTATCATCTATGCCACCGGTTTCGATGCCATCACCGGCAGCTTCGATCGCATTGACATCCGTGGCGTGGACGGGCTGCGGCTGAAGGAAAAGTGGGCACACGGGCCGCAGACATTCCTCGGCGTTCTAGTGGAAGGCTTCCCCAACATGATGATGCTGATGGGCCCGCATACCGCGCTGGGCAATATCCCACGCAGTATCGAATACAATGTCGATTGGGTGACTGGCCTCGTGCACCACGCGCGGGAACGTGGCCTTGCGCGTGTGGAAGCGACGCAAGCGGGGGTGGCGTCGTGGACCGATCACGTCAAGTCACTCGGGGTGGGCCTTCTGTCCAACGAGGTGAATTCCTGGATGACCGGCGTCAATTCCAATGTGGAGGGCAAACAGACTCGCATCATCGCGCGTTACAGCGGCAGTGCCCCCGCGTATCGCGCGCGGTGCGACGAGGTCGCGGCGCAGGAATATAAGGTGCTTGCGCTGGCATAGAGCCAGCAGCAGATCATCAGGACGCCTCCGGCTCCGTCCCAACACCGTCCTGTGCCATGCGGACGCATTTGCGCATCACCGAAGGCAATGCCTCGTTGGCCAGAGCATCGATCGGGCGTTTGAATCCATCAGCCTCGATGTGCTGAACGCACGCCGCGAACAATTCGATGGTCAGTTCGAAATGGGTGAACCCGTGCCGCACCTGACCCGCGCGTCGCCACGCGACGTCCATCGGCGCCAGGGCAAGCGCCTCGGCCGTGTGCCACAAGTGGGAACGCCATTCGGTTCCCGGCAGTTCTGTCATGCCCCCAAGCAGACCAGCCAGCGGGCGACGACGCAGCAGCACATTGCCATCGGCGTCGGCAAGCCAGAAATGCACGCCATGCCGCCGCGGCCGCGCGGGCTTCGCCACCTTGCGCGGCAGGTCACCCGCAATGCCGGCCCGCAACCCGGCGCAGTGCGCCATCCACGGGCACAGGACGCAACCAGGTGCCGCCGGCGTGCAGACAGTTGCGCCGAGATCGAACAGCGCCTGCGCGAAGTCCGCCGGCTGCGCCATCGCATCAGGGTTGGCGCCAAGCTGCCCGGCAAGGCGTCGAAGTATCGGTTTGGCCATCGGCAACGGCTCCTGCACGGCGAACAGCCGTGCCACGACGCGCTCCACGTTGCCGTCAACCGGCACGGTCGCCACGCCGAACGCGATTGCCCCCACCGCAGCCGCGGTGTACTCGCCGATGCCCGGCAGAGCCCTCAGGCCGGCCAGATCGCGTGGGAATCCGCCCGCCGCGACCACGGCTCGGGCGCAAGCATGCAGGTTGCGGGCCCGCGCGTAGTAGCCTAGCCCGGCCCAGGCGGCCAGCACGGCCTCCAGCGGTGCGGCGGCAAGCGCCTCGACGTTAAGAAAGCGTCTTAAGAAGGCTTCATAGTACGGTATAGTCGCTGCTACAGTCGTTTGCTGTAGCATGATCTCGCTGACCCAGACCCGGTAGGGATCCGGCACTTCACCGGGACGGGGACGCCAGGGCAGCGATCGGCGATGGCGTTGGTACCACGCAAGGAGCAAAGAGGCAGGTGCGGTGACGACGAAGGACACAGACAGTGGTATGACCAGGGACGCCCGCCACGTCTACGGCGCCCGTCCGCTCGGGGCCCTGGTGCCGTACGTCACGCGTCCGGCGTTCCGGCGTCGGGCGCCGGCCACCGCACAGGTCCTGGCCGACTGGTCCGCCATCGTCGGTCCGGCGATTGCAGCGGTCGCCACCCCCCGTCGCCTCGTCTCGGGGACTCTCACAATCGCCTGCGCCGGACCCGTTGCGATGGAGCTTCAGTATCTCGGGACCGAGCTCACCGCGCGGATCAACACCCATCTCGGGAGCCAGGTCGTCAAAGGCCTTCGCTTCGAACAAACGATCGGCTTGGACGCTCCCGCGCCGCCACCGCGCGCCCAGCCTGACCCGGTGGACGCGGCAAAAGCCGAGGCGGCAGTCGCCGGTCTGCCGGAAGGTGAATTGCGCACCGCGCTCGCGGCATTGGGAGGTGCGGTGCTGGCCCGCGCACGCTCCTCGACGGGCCGCCGGAACACTTAGTAAGACACAAGATATAGAGGTAACCATGCCAATATCACGTCGATCCGCACTACGCCTCGCCGGACGCGCCGCAGCACTCGGCACAGCGGGCTACTTCGGTTGGCGGCAGGTCAGTGCGGCTGCCTCGCCCCTTGTCCTCGCCCAGGGTCCGGCGCCCGCGCCTGCCGCGAAACAGGTGGAAGACGAGCGCAAGTCGCCTCGCACCCTAGGCGACGACGCCGCCAAGGTGACTGCTATGGAATTCTTCTCACTCACCTGCACGCATTGTGCCGCGTTCGCCCGTGACTCCATGCCGCAGATCGAGAAGGAGCTGGTCGCACCCGGCAAGCTGCGCTTCGTCTATCGCGACTTCCCGCTGGATCAGGTCGCGCTGGCCGCGGCCACGGTCGCCCGCTACCTTCCGGCGAACCGCTACTACCCGTTTGTCAACGCACTGTTCGCCAACCAGGACCGGTGGGCGTTCGCCCGCGGCGTCAACTCGACTGACGAACTTTGGAAGATGGCGGCACTCGCCGGGATGAGCCGACCGACATTCGATCAGGCGGTCGCCGATACCGATCTGCGCGACTGGATCCTCAAGGAGCAGCAGGCTGACCGGGACAAGTGGAAGATAGACGCGACTCCAAGCTTCGTCATCAATGGGCAGAAGTACGCGGGCGAGATGAGCTTCGACGCGTTCCGGAAAGTGGTCGCTGAGGGCTGATGACCGGCGCGTTGCCCGCTTGCTCGAAGCTGCGCTACCAGATGTAGGGATGAGGATGCAATCCGAGCCGCTGCCGCTAGTATCTGTAGCTTCGTTCGTGGCTGGCACGATTCGCCCCAACTAGCAGGAGCCCGCCTTGCCCGTGCATTTTCGCCGCCTGCGCATAATGGGGTTCAAGAGCTTCGCGGAACCGGTCAGCGTCGAAGTCCATCCTGGGCTGACCGGTATCGTCGGCCCAAACGGATGCGGCAAGTCCAACGTGGTCGAGGCGCTGCGCTGGGCCATGGGCGAACAGAGCACAAGGTCGCTGCGCGCTGGCGAGATGGACGATGTGATCTTTGCCGGAACTGCCGGCCGGCCATCACGCAATCTGGCCGAAGTGACCATCACGCTCGACGAGACGGTCGGCGCTGTTCCGCCGCCGTTCCATGAACAGCCCGAGTTGGAGATCATTCGACGCATCGAGCGCGGCGCCGGCAGTGAGTATCGGGTCAACGGCAAGGAGGTACGCGCCCGCGACGTGCAGACGCTGTTTGCCGATCTGGCGTCAGGCGCTCACACCTCGGGCATGGTGAGCCAGGGTCGGGTTGGAGCACTGATCACTGCCCGGCCGGAGGATCGCCGCGCGGTGATCGAGGAAGCGGCAGGCATCACCGGCTTGCACGCGCGACGCCACGAGGCGGAGCTGAAGTTGCGCGCTGCCGAAGCCAATCTGGCACGCGCGGAGGACCTGCGGGGCCAGCTTGAGGCGCAGCTTGCGGCGCTGAAGCGGCAGGCGCGCCAGGCAAGCCGCTACCGCAATATCTCGGGCGCTATCCGGCAGGCCGAGGCCGAGCTGCTGTCGATCCAGCGCGCCCGTGCCGATGCCTTGCGCAGCGAGGCACAGGAAGCGCTGCATGCGGCCAGACTTGCCGTCGCTGCCGCGACTGACGCCGCCACCCAGGCGGCCACGCACGCAACCGAGGCAGCTGCGGCGCTTCCGGCGTTGCGCTCGGCCGAAGCCGATGCACGCACCAGCCTGGAACGCCATCGCGTTGCCCAGGAGCAGATCGCCGCCGAAGAGGAGCGCGCGCGAGCAGCCTTGGCGGACGCGGCGAGACGGCTCGGTCAGCTGCGCCAGGACCTGTCGCATGCCGAGCAGCTCAGCCGCGACTCGGAAATAGCGGAACAGCGACTAGCGACCGAGGACCAGCAGCTTGCCGTCGCGGACTCAGGCCACGCCGCGCGTGCGGAGACAGCCGAGGGAGTTGCCACGCAAGCCGCCGAAACGGTGTGGGAGGCGGAGGTGGAGGCGAACCGTGCCACCGAAGCGGCTGCCGAAGCGGCTGCCCGCGCCCAGGCCTTGGGCCAGCTGCTCGCGCAGGCGGAGCAGCGCTGGCGGCGGGTGGACGAGCAATTTGCCAGGCTCGCGGAAGAGCGCGATCGCATCCGAAGCCAGACAATCGAGCCCGCTTCGGTCGAAGCCGCCGATGCCGAGCAGATGCGGGCGGAGCGCGATCTGGGGGAAGCCCGGTCTGCCCAGGATGCCGCCGAGCAGGCGCGCGCGGTCGCCATGCAGGCGCTCGCCGCCGCCCGCGAGGGGCAGTCTGCCGCCGATGCGGTGCGGGCGAAACTGGCAGCGGAGGCAAATGCGCTCGCCGAAGTGCTGGCAGTGAAGGACGGCGAACACTGGCCGCCGATGGTCGATGCGCTGAGCGTCCCGGCGGGCCTCGAGGCCGCATTGGGTGCCGCGCTGGGCGAGGAACTGACATCGGCGGCTGATCGTGACGCCCCCCGGCATTGGCGAGAATTGCCGGAATTCGACCCGATTCCGGTTCTTCCCGTGGGCGTAAGCTCGCTGGCGGGGCTAGCCGAGGGACCGTCCGCTCTCGCGCGTGCCCTGTCGCAGATTGGCCTTGTCGAGGACGAGACAGCCGGTGAGGCGAGCCACGCCGAGCTTTCGCCTGGCCAGATGCTGGTCTCCCGTGCGGGCGCGGTCTGGCGGTGGGACGGCTACACGATCCGCGCCGGCACCCCCACGGCCGCGGCGGTCCGGTTGCAACAGCGCAATCGGCTGTCTGTGCTGCAACGTGATCTCGATGCGGCCGAAAGTGAAGCGGTGACTGCGCGAGCCGCACTGGACGGGGCTGAAACCGCCGATCAGGCGGCGGCGGCGTGCGGCGAGCATACGCGCGCCGCACGGGGCGAGGCCGAGCAGCGGCTGGAACAGGCACGTGTCGCCCACGAGCGGTTGCGCACCCAGGCCGCCGCGGTCGCGGCCCGGCTTGCGGCGACTGAAGGCCAGATCGATCGACACGCCGCCGAACGCGATGAGGCGGCGGCCAGCCTCGCGCACGCTCAGGATGCACAGAGCGCCCTGCCCGACCTGGCCGGCCTGCGGTCTGCTGTTGAAACCGCACGCACAAGCCTTTCCGCCGCTCGGGATTCAGAGGCGGCGGCACGCCGCGAACGCGATGCCCTGACGCAGGAACATGCCGTCCGAACCGCGCGCCGCGTGGCAATTGCGGCGGAGCGCGCCGATTGGGCTGAGCGTGCCGAGGGTGCGGCCCGCCGGGTCGGCGAGCTGACAGAACGGCGGGATGCCGCCGTGGCGGAGCATGCGGCTTTGCAGGAATTGCCGGCGCAGATCGCCACCCGCCGGGCCGCCGCGCTCGATGCACTGGAAGTGGCGGAAGCGGCGCACCGCCGCGCCGCCGCGACACTCATGGATGCGGTGAACCGGTCGGCCGAGGCCGATAGGGCGGCGCGTTCAGCCGAGACGGCGCTCAGCGGCTCGCGGGAGGATGCTGTTCGGGCCGAAGGGGTTGCCGGCCAGGCTGAACAGGCGTGGCAGGCGGTGGCCGAACGGATCACGGAACGCCTGGGCGCGAGCCCTGCCCTGCCCGACCCGCCGGCGGAGATCTCGCCCGAAACGGAAGACAAGGCCCGCCGCCGCCTCGACCGCCTGCTCAAGGAACGCGAGGAAATGGGGCCGGTGAACCTGCGCGCCGACGTCGAGGCGGAAGCAGTGGAACAGCAGATGGCCACCATCACCGCCGAGCGCGAGGAACTGACCACGGCGATCGCCAAGCTGCGCGGATCGATCGGCCACCTGAACCGCGAGGGGCGAGAGCGGCTGCACGCGGTGTTCCAGCAGGTCGATCGTAACTTTCAGGCGCTGTTCTCCCGCATGTTCGGCGGCGGACGGGCGCATCTTGCCCTGGTCGGATCGGACGACCCGCTGGAGGCCGGGCTGGAGATCTACGCCCAACCACCGGGCAAGAAGCTCGCCACCCTGTCGCTGCTGTCCGGCGGCGAGCAGGCATTGACCGCTCTGTCGCTGATCTTCGCCGTGTTCCGCTGCAATCCCGCGCCGGTGTGCGTGCTGGACGAGGTGGACGCGCCGCTGGACGATGCCAATGTCGAGCGGTTCTGCAATCTGCTGGATGACGTGGTGCGCGAGACCGCGACGCGGTTCCTGGTGGTGACCCATCATCCGCTGACCATGGCGCGCATGGACCGGCTGTATGGCGTGACCATGCAGGAGCGCGGCGTGTCGCGGCTGCTGTCGGTGGACCTGCAGCGTGCGGCGGAACTGGCCGAGCCCGCGCGCATGGCGGCGGAATAGCGCCGCAACTCCCGCGCGTGGTCGGCATGACGAGCAATGCACGACGCTGGCCGGGGTGAGCGGCAGCCCGGCTGGCTGGTCGCCCTCAAGCGCTGGTTGCCTGTTTTCGGTTTTATCGTCCTGGTCTTGCTCGCCTACCGGATGACCATCGGTGTCGATCTGTCCGACGAGTCTTACTACGTCACCTTTCTGGACGGGTGGCTGAAGGATGGGCTTGGCCACAGCGAGAACCTGGAGATGCACCAGTCGGCAGCCCTGCTCGTGCTCCCGGCCGCGCGGCTCTACACTTGGATCGTCGGCAGCGAGCGCGGCCTAGTGTTGTTCCTGCGTGTCGTCTTCCTTGCCATCGCGTTCGCTGCCAGTCTCTGCCAGTACCGTTTCATTCGCTGCATGAGAGACGAGGCGGTCGCCTTGTCATCGGCGTTGCTGGTCCTGTGCTTCATACCATTCAGCCTGCCCGCGCCTTCTTACAATACGATCGGCATGTTTGGGGTGGTGTCCGCTTTGGCACTGTTCGGGACTGCTGCCTTGCCGCGCCGGCAGGCCGCGCATGGCGCCGTGACGGCGATCCTTTCGGGCCTTGCGTGGATGGTCGCGGTCATCGCCTATCCGACGATGGCCGTGGCGTTGCTTGCGTTGCTGGCGCTGGCATCGCTTGCGGCGCGCGATCGTGGCGAGCGGCTGCGCCTGCTTGGCTATGCGATGATCTGCGCCTTCTTCCAGTTCTGCGGCGCCTGCCTGCTGCTCGCGGTGTTCGGCTGGACACGCCTCGTGCAAATGCTGCGGTTCACCAGCGCCGGCATGCAGAGTTCCGAGAGCGTGAACCCCAAGCTTGCTGACGCGCTCGGCGTGTTCGTCAACCATCCCGCATTCGGCGCGCTATGCTTGGCAGCGGTGGCTGTTGGCATATGGCTGGTCGTGCCCGGTCGCGACCGGCGTCGCAACGTCCGGCCCAGCCTGCTCGTATTGGCGATCGTATTGGCATCGTACGCCACGGGGCCGGCGCTGTGGTTTCCCCCGAACGATTTCGTCGTGCTGCTCGCCTTGGCCGGGCTGTTTACTATGCGTGCCTGCGCCGGCACCGAAGGTCTTCCCGTGATCCGTGTCATCTACGCGACTTCACTGGTCGGGGGTCTGATTACCGCGGCGACGTCCGACAACGGCATCCACAACTTTCCGATCGGCGGCCTAGCCGCGGCGGCCCTGGCACCGGCCATGCTGGTTCCACGCGGCGCGCCGCGCAGCACGGTAGCCGCACAGTGCGGCATGATGCTGCTGACGGCCGCGCTGTTCTGCACCAGCGCATTCGCCAGCATCTACGGCGAAAGCGCCAATCCCCTGACCGCACGGGCAGTACGCGTCAAAGACGGCGCGTTCGCAGGGCTGTTGACCAATGCCGATCAGGCCGCGTTCATCGAGGCGGCTACAGCGGCACTTGGCGAACGCGTCGGGCGAGGAAAGACGATCGCCGTCCTGGGACGGCCCGCGGGGATCTATCTGCTCACGGACGCATCGCCCATGGCGCCGTCCGCCTGGGACTACTGGCAGTTCTATGGTTCGCTGCCGCCGCGGATGAATGCGCTGATGGAGGCGTTCTATAAACTGCCCGCACACCGGCCTGACGTGGTTGCGGTCTTTACCGATCCACGGACCTATCCGCTGGCGCCCTGGGTCCGTGATCTGCTCACCGATTATGTCGCCGCGGCCCGTGTCTCCGTCGGATCATGGTCGCTTGCACTGTACGAGCATTGCAAGGCGCCCGCGTGTCCCGCGCGGACAACGCACGGTGTGCCATGACCACCGGGGCAAGCGCATCCGATCACAAACCCGAGAGCGATACGCTCGGCCATAATTCCGCAACGCGCGCGATACACTGTGCCGCCATGTTGTTGGCAACGGTCCCAGCCAAAGGAGCCCGCCCATGCCAGAATTTGTAGTTTCCAAACGTCTCGGTTCATTGGCCGCAGCCGCTGCCCTATTAGGTTTTGGGGTGATGGCGATGCCGGGGCACGCGCAAGCCTGGTGGCGCGGCGGCTGCTGCGCCGTTGGCATCGGCATATTCGCACCACCTGTCTTGGTGGCGCCGCCGATCTACGCCCCGCCGCCCGTTTATTATCCGCCGCCAGTGGCGTATGCCGCGCCGCAGCGCCCGTGGATACCACCGCACTGGGAGGGTGGTTACTGGGTGCCCGGCCACTGGGGCTGAGCGTCGCTTTCGCGGTCGCAAAATGTCTTCGCCGCAATTGTTATTCCCTCCCACCCGGGAAGCCAGTACCGAAACGAGTGCGCTGCGGGATTTGGGCGCGGCGCACCGGTTCGTCCAGCAACCAGGGGCTGTTCGCAAGCAGCTCTAGGGCTCCGCCTCTGGCCTTTCCCGCCGCCTCACCATAGAGAGAGCCGCGAGAAGCCGGACAGGGGTTCGACATGACGCGCCAGCTCAAGGTTGCGGTCCAGATGGACCCGATCGAAAGCATCAACATCGATGCCGACTCCACCTTCGCATTGATGCTGGAAGCGCGGCGGCGTGGCCACGTCATGTGGCACTACGAGGTTCGCCATATGGCGCTGCGTGAGGGTGTGAAGCGCCAGGGCGAGCGGCGTGAGGAGCGGTTGCAGGCGCGTGCCCGCCCGGTGACCGTGCAGCGGGTACGTGATGGGCACTACCAGTTCGGCGAGCCCACGCTGCTCGACCTCGCATCGATGGACGTGGTGCTGATGCGGCAGGACCCGCCGTTCGACATGGCCTACATCACCGCCACTCACATGCTGGAGCACATCCACCCGAAGACGCTGGTGGTGAACGACCCGGCCGCGGTGCGCAACGCACCCGAGAAGCTGCTGGTGACGCATTTTCCCGACCTGATGCCGCCGACCATGGTCACCTGGGACCTCGATGCGATCCGCAGCTTCCGCAGCGAGTATCAGGACATCATCGTCAAGCCGCTGTTCGGCAACGGCGGCGCGGGCGTGTTCCGCATCAAGCCAGACGATGAGAACCTTGCGGCGCTGCTGGAGATGCACTTCGCCCGCTCACGCGAGCCGCTGATGTTCCAGCGCTACGAGCCGGCGGTGCGACAGGGCGACAAGCGCATCATCCTGGTGGATGGCGAGCCCGTGGGCGTGGTGAACCGCGTGCCGGCGAAAGGCGAGGCACGTTCCAACATGCATGTCGGCGGCAGGCCGGAGAAATGCGCGCTGAGCGCCCGCGATCGAGAAATCTGTGCGGCGATCGGCCCGACGTTGCGAGCGCAGGGCATGATCTTCGTCGGCATCGACGTGATTGGCGACTGGCTTACCGAGATCAACGTGACCTCGCCGACCGGCATCCAGGAGATCGATCGCTTCGACGGCATCAACATCGAAGCCATGATCTGGGACCGCATCGAGGCGAGGCTGGGCGGCTGACGACAGGCCGCACCTGCTTTAATCCTCGTCCTCGTCGTCACCGCTAGCGTTCTTCTGGACAATGGCGGCGGCAATAAGCAGGAAAGCAGCCACCCGCAGCAGATAAAACCAACTCCGTCCGCCGATCGGCTCCGGCGCCAGCGCGATGAGCGCCTCATTCAATGCCAGCAACCAGAATGCCGCGCTGAATGCCAGGAACAGAAAGTCCCGGCTGCGTGACCAGAATCGCGCGAAGAACAGCCCAGCCGCCAGGAAGCCGGCAGTGACCATTCCCGACAGAAATGCGTTCACCAACGGATCGTTCACTACGCCTCCCAGATGAAGGCGAACAGCAGCACGCAGACGGCGCTCAGTGACGTGAGAATCTGCAACAGGCTGAGATCGATGTCCGGCAACAGCAGGACATCCGCCGCGAGCACAAGGTTGTTGATCGCCAGGAGCGCGAAGCACAGCGCACTCCAGATGAGCAGCCTTGTTCCTCCCCGCCGGTAAGCGCGCCAAAGCAGCCAGGCGCACAGCAGGCTGGTGACCACGCAGAGCAGGTAGATGACGGCTTCAACATTCGAGCCAGTGAATGCGATACGCATTTATGGTTCGCCTGTCAGCGCAACGGCATGCGGGACGTTTCGCGAGCGGCCGGGGCGGCCACGGGCAAGTTCATCACGATCCGTCAGCTTTCGCGCGAGCGGTTGGATCGCAGCCTGAATGCATCGCCAAGGATCCTCTCGACCGCTGGGCGTCCGGCAGCGACCCCTTGCCCTATCTCGTCACTGTCGGGCAACGCATTTCCTGTGTAGGCCCTGAGGCGGGTGGTATCATGCAGCTGGACGCGGGAGCCATGTGTTTCGACACCATATGCGCGCAGCGCGAGGAATGCGCGCGACAGGTTCTCCGGCCGGCAGCCGAGCCAGGAGGCCAGCAAGCCCTTGTTCACCGGGAGGCGAAATTCGGCCTTCCTAGACCTCGGTTCGTCAACCAAGGTCAGCAGATAGGCGCCCAGACGCTGGGCCGCGATACGCACTTTCAGGTCAACGACCTGGCGCGTCATGGCGCCAAGTTCGGCTGACATCGCGCGCATCATCGCCATGGCGGCTGCCGGCTGTTCGTTCACCACCGCACGGATCGAAACCGCCGGTATGCTGATCAGCGTCGAGTTCGCGACAACATCGGCGCCCATCTGGTACGGCTCATCGGTCAGCACATTGGCCAGGACGAAGCTGCTGTTGGGCCCCAAAATATTGATGACGGCGCTCGACGAATCGGCCGCCGTTCCGGTCAGGCTCACGCGACCCTCAAGCAGTACATACAGCGACTCCGGCATGGTGCCTTCGCGGAACAGGACCTCTCCCTGGGGCACTTCGGCAATGTCGCCAACCGAGGCGACATGCTCCAGAACCGGGCTTGCCAGCTGATCAAAACCGGGAACCATCCGAAGCATCGCCTCAATTGACGGCATCCCGTTCTGCGTGCCCGCTTGGGGCTGTAGGCCTTGTCCCATCTTTTCCATCGTATAGCTGGCAGATCAAGGCTGGCTCAATACTCAAACTGGTATGTCAGGCCCACGCTGGAGCCGTTCGACGCGCCGGACGCGCCGACCGCGGATGTGCCGCCGGTGCCGGCGGTGCCTTCCAGCTTCAGCCCCTTGGCGATGTCGATCTGCACGCTGGCCTGCGCGCCGCCGCCGGTCGCACTCTGCTTGGCGCCGAGGTAGACGCCGGGCGCCAGGTAGCGGCCAGCCTCCAATGTCGCGCCCCCGTTGGCGCCGCTCCCGACCGCCAGCCGGTCCAGTCCGAGGCCCTGACGGACCTTGTCCAACGGATCGCCGATGCCGGATCCACCGGCTCCGGTAAGGGTCGCGAGCCCGGTGGCAATGCCGGCGATCTCGAACGGCCCCAGCGCACCGACGCCCTTGCCGAACAGCAGATGCGCCAGCACCTCGTCCTGCGGCAGGTCCGGTACGCTGGTCAGCGCGATCTTCGGATTGTGCGCGGTGCCGGTGATCGTGAGGGTGGCGACGACGTTGGCACTCGTACTATTGGCCACGAGGCGTAGGGCTGGATCGGTGATGCTGCCGCCATTGAACGTGATCGCGCCCTCGGCGAAGTCGAGGGCATGTCCGGCAAGACTGAGAACGCCTCGCCGAAGATTCAGGGAGCCTTCGGCGCGTGGCCGCGTCGCGGTGCCGGTTACCTTCATCGATCCGCCGAATTCCACGTCCAGGCCACGCCCGCGGATGAAGATCTGTTCCGGCGCGTCCAGCGTCACGTTCAGGGCCACGTCCGTAGCTGTGGCTGGCGTTGACGCAGGCTGGGGTTTGGCACCCGGCACATTCACGGGAAGGACCGCGATGCTGGACGGCAGCCGCTCTGGCACCCGCAGGTCTGCCCGGCGCACGTGCAGATTACCGGCGACAGTCAGTTGGCCGAGTGCTTCACCCCGGATCGTCAGATCGGCATCCAGTTCCGCGCTGATCAGGTCGCTGGACAGCGGTCTTGCATTCCGCGCCGTCAGCGTGAGATCGAGCGGCACGCCCGGCGACAGCACACCGATGCTGCCGCCTCCGCCCAGCGTGCCAGGGCCGGCCTTGGCGCTGAACTGGGCGATGCGCAAGGTATTGCCGTCGCCCTGCACGCGAGCAACGATGTCCGATAGATGAAGTCCGGCCGCGGCATCCTGCATCTCGCCGCCCGCAAGCTGTGCCGTTCCTGTCACGCGTGGGGCGGCAATTGTGCCGGCGATCGTGATGTCCGGTGTCAATCGACCCCGAACCTGCCGTCCGCCGGCGGCCAGGATCGGGTTGGCCATCGCGAGATCGAGCATGCCGCTGACGCGCAGGTCCAGACTGCCGGTTGCCGAAATCGGTGCCCGCCCGGCAATTCTGAGCTGCGACGAACCGACGTGAAGCTGCGCGTCAACCTGTGCCTCCGTGCCGTTCAGCGTGGCATTGGCGGTAATGCTGGCCGGCGGTACCCCGCGCCCGGGGCCGCTGCTGGCGCGCAGGCCGGTGGCGGTCAGCTTCACGGTGCCGCTCGGTTTGGCGGTCGAGCCGGTGAGACGGGCATCCGCCTGCAACGTGCCGTCGGCGGCGTAATCCGGCGAGATCGCGGCCGCGAGGTCGGCGGAGACGTTGCGCAGCGAAACGGTGAGATCGAGCACGGAGCCAACGCGCCCCGAAGCCTCCAGCACTGCCTGGCGCAGACCGACGCGCATCCGATCGATAGTCACATCATCGGCAAAGCCGACGCGCACCGGCGCCAGCAGACGGAGGCTCTGTTGCCGCCAGCCGCCCTGCAGCGTCGATACGCTGACCGTGCGCGCCTCTGCGTTCAGAACGGCGGAACCCTCGAGCCGCGCCGGGGCGCCCGACAGATCGGGGGATGTCGCCGACAGTTTCATGGCCAGCGCATCGATCGGACCGTTGACCAGCAGTCGCATCGAACCCGCGACCTGTTTGGCCTTGATACCCTCCGCCTCGAGCCGCCCATCGACCACTGGGTGCGACTGAGGCTGATCGACATCGGCCGTGAGAGCGATGCGTGCCGCCGCGACGGTCCCGGGCAGGTCGGCGCCCTGCACATCGAGCGTCAGATGCGCCTTGGCCGGCGAGGCATCGAGATCGGCGTTCAAGCTGCCGGCTATACGCTGGCCGAGCAGTGGAGCCAACTCATCGAGCCGCCCCATCGCGATCTTTACATGTCCCGCCGGAACCATGGTCGAGGTCGGCAGGTTCATCGCCCCCTCTGCGTGCGCGCTCTTCCAATCAGCCCGCTCGATGTCGATCGCCAGCCCGTCAGCCTGCTGTTGCAGCGCGACCGCAAGCTCGATCGGCGCATCCAGCAGCGAACCCTGCGCGGTGATGCGCGCGTTCGCGTTGTTGGGCAGGCCGTGCACTTCGATCCGCGAGGTGAGCGTGCCGGAAGACGTGCCGCGAACCGCGACCCCGCCGGTGAGGTCGGCGGTCAGATCGAGATTGTCGGTGGCCCCTCCGGCATGGCCGTTCGCCTGAAGCTGGCCCGACAAGGTCGGTTCGGCCGCGGCGAGATCGCTCACACCGAGCGACCAGTTCAGATCGACCTTATCTTGCACCAAGGATCCGCCAGCCGATGCGGTGAGCGATCGCCCGTCGAACTGCAGGCGCGACAGCGTCACGTCCCTGCCATGCAGGGTCGCCGCGAGCGTCAGGTGTCCCGCGTCGCCAACGAGGTCGCGTATCTGCTGCATGCCGCCGGTCACGCCGATCGTGCCGTCAACGCCGATCGTGGTGGCGTCGCCCGCCACCGCGGCGTGCAGCCCCAGCTTCAGGCCGCCTTGCAGATCGAGCCCGGACATCGCCGCGAACGGCGCCAGTTCCGCCAGCGTCACCGTCGCATCGAGACGCTGCGTCCCCGCGGTCTGTGCATTGGCTTCGGCCTCGATCAGCTTGTGGCGCAGCACCACGTGCACCGGGCGATCGGGCGCATCCAATCTCGCATCGACGCGCACGACCACCGGATCGCCCGCGAACAGGTCGGGCTTCGGACCGGGAACGTGCAGGTCGGCCAATTCGCCATCCAGGTGAACCTGCCCGGTGTTGCCGGACACGCTGGCGCTGACGCCGCCGATGCTGATGCCGGCGGCGGCAAGCGCGTCGATATGCAGGCGGCCGGTCGCGTCAGCTTTGGCAAATGGGCCGCTCACATGCGCATCGAGCGTCACCGCCTGCCACCCCACGTCCGGGCGCGGCCGCATCGCCGGTGCGCTGGCCGACAGAGTAAGGTCGCCGGCCGAATGCTCCAGGTCGAGCGTGCCCTCGGCGGTGGCATGCAATGGGCCAGCGGACAGGACGAGATGCGTTGCGATCGCATTCTGCGGCCCGTCCAGCTGCGCGGCGAGATCAATCGCGCCAAGATCGGGCAGGCCGGCAATGCCGGCGACCATGCCATGTGCCGGCTCGGTCGCCTTCAACTTCGCGTGCAGGCTGGCCGCATCGATCGCAGCGTCCAGCGTGTAGCTTCCGGCGCCGTCGAGCTGGCGAACGTTCAGCGCCACCTGTCCCTGTGTCAGGGTCTGAAGCGTGCCCGATCCATCCAGTGCGAGCGACACCTGGGTGCCGGCAATGGCCGCGGCGATATCCACGCGGTCCACCCGCAACTCGTGCAACACGACCGGCGCGGGCAGGCTGTAGCTCCCGCCGGACGAGGAGCTGACCGGCACCCTGTCCGCGACAACATGGGCCGCGGCCAGGCGATCGATCACGATCTGTCGGTGCAGCAGCAGGGAAGGAGACCAATCGAACGCGAAGTCCTCGATCGTGGCGTAGTCGCCCTGCGGGTCGTGCAACTCCACCCTGGCGATGCGCAGCGCATCGGGAAAGCGGCCGGAAATGCCGGCGAGCCGGACCGTGTCGCCGGTCAGCTTCGGCGTGTAGCGTTCGATGGCCTGCCTTCCGGGCTCGGTATTGGCGCCGACCAGGACGACAAGGATCAGCAGCACCGGCAGGCCGACCAGTATCGCCAATGTCCAGCCGATCCATTTCGCGGCACGCCGCATCAGAATGCCTGTCCGATCCCGATATACAGTTCGAAAGCGTCGCCACCCGGCTCCCGGTTCAATGGTATTGCGACATCGAGACGAATTGGGCCGATCGAGGTGTAATACCGGGCGCCGATGCCCGCGCCGACCCGCCAGCCGCCGGTGAACGGCGAGCCGTTCGCGGTGACCTGGCCGGCATCAACGAACGCCACCACGCCGTATTTGTCCAGGATCCGCTGGCGAAACTCGACCGTGCCCGCGCTCACCGCCGT
>DATMND010000095.1:0-6516 GCA_035569235.1 Acetobacteraceae bacterium
GATTGTGCCGCTGTACCACCTCCGCCGCGGCGGAACGGCTGCCGCGGCGGAGGTCCTCCAGCAGTGCGGTGTCGCCAGTTTCGGTCATCCCGCCTTCCTTCCCAGACGCCTCCAGGTGCATTGGACCGGCAGGACGGCGAAAAGGTTCCCGACGATTACAGCCCGAGTTCGCTCAGCCCGGGATGATCTGCCGGTCGTGGCCCCAGCGGCTCCCACCGAAAGCGCCGGTCGGCCGCGGCGATCGGCACGTCGTTGATGCTCGCCTCGCGCCGACGCATCAGTCCGGCATCGTCGAACTCCCACTGCTCGTTGCCGTGCGCACGGAACCAGTTGCCGGAGTCGTCGTGGAATTCGTACTGGAAGCGCACGGCGATGTGGTTGCCGTGGAAGGCCCAGAGTTCCTTGATCAGCCGGTAGTCGAGCTCGCGCGCCCATTTGCGCCGCAGGAACGCGACGATCTCCGCGCGTCCCTGAAAGAACTCGGCACGATTGCGCCAGCGGCTGTCCTCGGTGTAGGCGCCGGCGACCCGTTCCGGATCGTGCGTGTTCCAGGCGTCCTCGGCCATCCGAACCTTCTGGATGGCGGTGGCCTCGGTGAACGGCGGAAGCGGCGGGCGTGCCATGGCTGGTGTCCTCCTTGATGCGATGTGCTGCGCAGTCAGCGGAGATCTAGGCGAAGTGGATCAGTTCGCCATGCCTGCTCTCGGCCGGCGTGCACAGCGCCACCAGGGCGGGCGCCACATCCGCCGGCTGCCGCAGCGTCGAAGGGTCCTCGCCAGGCATCGCCTGGCCGCGCATGCGGGTCGCCACCGTGCCTGGATCGAACAGGTTCACCCGCAGTCTGGTCTGAAGCAACTCGCCCGCCCAGGTCAGCACCAGATGCTCCATACCCGCCTTGGTCGCGCCATAGGCACCCCAATAGGCCAGCGGCGCGCGTGCCCGCGCATCCGTGACGAAAACCGCCCGCCCGGTGGGTGCATTGCGCAGCAGCGGATCGCAGGTGCGGATCAGCCGCCATGCCGCCGACAGGTTGACGGCGATCACATCAGCCCAGTCGTTCGAGAGGATGTGCGCCACAGGTGTCAGTCGGCCCAGCGTGCCTGCATTGTGCACCAGCACGTCCAGGTGGCCGAAGCGTTGGAACAGGCTGGGGCCGATCGCGTCGATCTGTTCGCCCTCCGCGAGGTCGAGCGGCAGCAGCGTGGCGGTGCCGCCCACCGCACGGACAGCATCATCGGTCTCCTCCAGGCCACCTTGCGTTCGCGCGGTGATGACGACGTGCGCGCCAAGCCGGGCGAGTTCAACGGCCGTCGCGGCACCAATGCCACGGCTGGCTCCGGTCACCAGGGCTATTGCGCCGGCGAGTGCCAATGCCGTGCCGTTATCTGTCGAAAGGGGCCGGGGCGGAACAAGAGCTTCTCGTTTTCACACCCTCATTCTCGTCATCCCCGCGAAAGCGGGGACCCAGGTGACAAGCACCGAGCGTGCGACTCCCCGGCCTTCGCTCGGAGGAGGCTCCTGGGTCCCCGCTTTCGCGGGGATGACGCGAGTAGCGGAGGGATGAGCAGAGTGACACAGCGCGCCGGCCGGGCTCACGGCACGAGCTGTGTCAGACGCTCGCCGATGCGTTCCGGGTAGGCCATCGCGACGAAGTGCCCATCAGGATCCATGATGTCGATCGTCGCCGCATGGCTCATGGCATAATCGCCGCCGGGAAGATCGTAACGCCGCGCATGGATCCGGTAGGCCGCCTCCGCCACGCCAATCTGCTCAGGCGTGCCGGTAAGCCCGATGATGTCTGCCCCCTCAAACGCGCCGACATAGTCCTTCATGACCGCCGACGTGTCGCGCTCGGGATCGACGGTAATGAAGATCGCCTGCACCTTCTGGCGCTTTGACGGGCCGATCTGATCGAGCGCGTCAGCCATGTTTGTAAGCGCTGTCGGACAGGCATCCGGGCAATGCGTGTAGCCGAAATAGACGAGTAGCCACTTGCCGCGGAATTGCGCGTCGGTGACTGTATGCCCGTACTGATCAACCAGCGTGAACGGTCCGCCAACCTCGGCGGAGGCCTCCCTCGGCGATATTGGGTTCGCCGCCAATGCCGGCAGCGAGCCCCCGAGCAAAATGGTGGCGAGCGCCAGGACCGCGATCACCTGCGACGGCGCACGCGCGAAGAGCCTCATGGTTTGGCACCTTCGGCCGAATGGCCGCTGTCGTGATGGATCGCCGCGTGGGCCATGGCGTCACTGCGCGCATCGCTCGGACCCATGGCTCCCAGCCGTTCGACCTTCACGGTCACTTCGCGGCTGCCCGCATTCTGGAAGGTGAGAGTGAGCGGAAAGCTGTCCCCGGCCTTGAGCTTCTGATTGAGATCGATCAGCATCACATGGAGGAGACCACCTGGCTTCAGCTCGACCTCCTGACCGGCCGGTACCGCCAGGCCGCCCTCGACCTCACGCATCTGCATGACCCCGTTCTCCTCAAGATGGGTGTGCAGTTCTGCCTTGGCGGCGACGGGAGACGCGAGGCCGATCAGCCGGTCGTCGGTCGCTGATTCGATCCTGAAGTAAACGGCGCCGGTCCTGGCCGCGCCGGGCGTCGCGCGCGCCCAGGCATGATCGACCTTGGGGCCACCGTCGTCGGCGACACCGGCACTCATGGTTGCCAACGGCAGCAACACCGCCGCGGCGAGCATGGTCAGGCGGAGCATTACGGCAATTCCTCGGTATGACGGAGCGCACTGTAGCGGCAACCGCACGCGACTTGTAATCCCTTGCAATCGCGGGGTAAAGTAATTCCTATTCCGTCACGATATAGCGGCAGCGTCGGCCGGCAGCGCCGCGCTCCGTCGCACCAGCGACGCGCGGACCTGGCGACCCAGCTCTTCGAGCTGGTAAGGCTTGCGGATCAGCGGCAGGCCAGCGCGCATGGCCTCCTGGGCGCCGCCGGGATAACCGGTCGTAAGGAGTACGCCGAGGCGCGGGTAGCGCTGCCGTAGCGTGCGGGCAAGCTCCACGCCGCTAATGCCGCCCGGCATCATGATGTCACTGAAGACGAGGTCAATTGCCGGGTCGCTGGCGAGTTCCTCGAGCGCGCTGCCTGCGTCGGTTACCAACCGCGTTCGATAGCCGAGCTTCTGAAGCAGGGTCCTGCTGACCTCCGCCACTTCCAGATCATCCTCGACGACCAGAATCGTTTCGCTGCCACCCGCCGGCACGTTGGCGACGCCATCGGCCAGGGCGGCTATCTCCGACTGGCTGCGCGGGAAATACAGGCTAATCGAGGTGCCGCGCCCCAACGCGGTCTCGACCGTCGCAATGCCGCCCGATTGCCTGGCAAAGCCGAACACCTGCGACAGTCCCAGGCCGGTACCCTGACCGATCGGCTTGGTCGTAAAGAATGGTTCGAAGATCTTGGTCACGTTCTCGGGCGAGATGCCTTCGCCGGTATCCGAGAGGGTCAGTGCGACAAAGTCGCCGGCAAGCTCAACAGGCTCGGAGTGCCCGGTCAGCGTCACGTTTTTCGCACTGACGACGAATTTGCCACCATTTGGCATGGCGTCCCGCGCGTTGACGGCAATGTTGAGGAGCGCCAGCTCCAGCTCGCCCCCGTCGATCTCGATCCGCCAGATCGTCGCCGGCACGTCGAATTCAACTGCGATGCCGCCGCGAAACGTACCGGCGAGCATTTCCCGCAACCGTGTCAGCCACTCCGATAGACCGATGACGCTCGGGCTCAAAGCCTGCTGCCGCGAGAATCCCAGCAGTTGGCGTGTCAGGCGCGCACCGCGCTCGCTTGCACGATCGATCGCGTCGAGTGCGCGAACGTATCGCTCCTCGTGGATCCCCGGGCGCAGCATCTCGGCATTGCCGGCGACGACGAGCAGGAGGTTGTTGAAATCGTGTGCGATGCCGCCGGTAAGCTGGCCGACCGCCTCGAGACGCTGGGCTTGCCGCAGCGCTGCCTCGGCACGCCGTTGCGCGGTGACGTCAGTCACGAAGGCGAGGATCCGCCGAAATGATCCCATGCCATCGCAGTCGATCTGCGCCGATATGACGACGTCGAGTATCTCGCCCGATTTGCGGACAAACTGGTGCTCGCTGTCGCGTTCACCGCCGGCATCGATCACGTGCCGCCACTCCTTGGTCACCGCGATCGCCGAGGTTGCGGTATGGAAGCTGGTGATGTGATGGCCGATCACCTCATCCCGTTCATAGCCCAGCAGTTCCAGCCAGCGGTCGCTAACCGCCGTCAGGATCCCTTCTCGGTCGCAGGCGTGCATCGGTACCGGCGTTCTGGCGTAGAGCGCGCGATAGTTCGCCTCGCTGGCCTCGGCACGCCTGAGTGCGTCTTCCTCGCTGCGGGCGCGCCGGATGACCGCGGTCGCACTCAGCAAAAGCGCGACGGCGGCCGCCAACGCCAGCACTCCGAAGGCCAGCACGCTCGGAAGCCATTCGATGACGACGTTACTGCGATCGACCGCGCTGACGATGTAGAGCGGGTATCCCGGAAGCCTGCGATATCCCAGGGTCCGCGCGATCCCATCGATGGGGGACGGCGTGCGGTCGAACTGGCCGAACTCGGCCGATCGCATTTTGTCCATAGCGATCTGGCTGAAATGTAACGGACGATCGACCGATGCCATCGGCGGGTCGGGAAAGCGCGCCAGCACCGTTCCGTCCTCGCGCACCAGGCTGACGCTGTCGCCGGGCGAGACAAGCTGCCGCCAGAATTCGGTCAGATGGTTCGGCGATATGTTGAGTGCGGCGATGCCGCGAAACAGTCCATCATGGTCGGAAAGGCGCTTAACGACGCTGAAGATCGGTTGACCGGTCAGTCTGCTGATGAAAGGACCGTCAACGACAAGCTCGGTTCCCGCCTTTGCTGCCTGGAAATAGGGGCGGTCCGCAATATTTGCGTTCGTCGGCGCCGGCGTCGCCGCGCCGCTCATCGGCATGGCATAAATCTGGCTCGATACCTGCCGATCTCCTTGTGCATCGGCAATAAAAACGCCCTCGATCTCGGCGATGCCCCGGATCAGATCCGCGAGGCCCCGGCTGAGCTCAGGTTCCCGGGTGGCGATCTCGGACCAGGTCAATCCGTCAACACGGTCGGCGACGCGAGCAAGTATGATCGCGTCCGCCTGCAGCAACCTCCGCGTGTCTTCGTTGAGCAGCTCAACTTGTCGGCTTATTGTAACGGCCGTGTCGCGCTTCACGCGATCCCAGGTCCACCACGCCATTGCAGCGAACAGCAATGCCGGACCAACAATGGTGGCGAACAGCAGCGCCATGAAGGAAACCCGGGACTTCGTTGTCATCGGGAACGGCCCGCGCCCGGATGAAACTCGCCTGACTGCATTGCCCAACACCTATGCGGCCACGGCTTCCGGCGCAAGAGCCGTGTCGCTAGCGTTCTATATCAGATGTGCGGTCAGATCCGCCGAAAAGCTTATGGCCGCCACTTCGAAGTGATCGCGGAATTTCGATGCCAACCGTTACGGTGATGATTTAATACAGATTGAGAAAGGCGGCTCGCGGCGGCACGTTCACTCGGTGTGCCCGACGATCTTCACGGCGACGATGGTATAGGTTTTCCCCTCGACGCTGAATTCGATTTTGTCGCCGGGACGCACACCGTTCGCGAGCGTGCGCGGGTTAACCTGGAACGCCATTTCCATGGCCGGCATCAGACCCTCGATAGGCTCGTGATTGATCGTCAACGAACCGGCAGGCTCGATGGCGGTGACGATCCCCACGCCGCGAAAGACCTTGCGGGGTTCATTCTGTTGCGCCTGAGCCGTCATTTGCGGCGCGCCTTCGGCCGCGCCTATCGCACTTGTCTGGATTGTTGCCGCCAGAAGAAGACACATGGCGCCGGCGCGGGCCGGCCACCGCGCCATCAGCGGCTTTCCTCCAGCAGACTGAGCTGCCGTTCGGCGTTGTCTGCCTGATCTGGAAGCGCAATCGGATAGTCGCCGGTGAAGCAGGCATCGCAATAGTGTGGCCGCGCCGCATCGCGCCCCGGTTTGCCGAGTGCGCGATACAGACCGTCGAGCGAAATGAAGGCAAGACTGTCGGCGTCGATCTGCTCGGCCATCTCCTCAACTGAATTGCGCGCCGCCAGCAATTCGCCGCGCTGCGGCGTGTCGATGCCGTAGAAGCACGAATGCGTGGTGGGCGGCGAGGAGATGCGCAGGTGAACCTCCTTCGCGCCGGCCTGACGCACCATCTCGACGATCTTGCGGCTGGTCGTTCCGCGCACGATCGAATCGTCCACCAGGATCACCCGGCGGCCTTCCAGCACGGCCCGGTTGGCAGAATGCTTCAGTTTGACTCCGAGATGACGAATGCGGTCCGACGGCTCGATGAAGGTGCGTCCGACATAGTGGTTGCGGATGATACCAAGCTCGAACGGGATGCCACTTTCCACCGCGTAGCCCATCGCCGCCGGAACACCGGAATCCGGCACCGGCACCACGACATCGGCTGCCACGCCCGTCTCGCGCGCAAG
>DATMND010000096.1:0-9058 GCA_035569235.1 Acetobacteraceae bacterium
GGCGTGGCCTTGAACCCGCTCTCCGGCCCGGTCACGCCGTAGAGGGTATCGAAGACCAGATATCCGTGACTTCGGGTGACGCCGGTGGTGGTCACGATCGGATCGAGAACCGCCAGATCCGCCATCGGGACAAACTTGAGCACCTGTTTGGGTGCGCCCCGCGTGACCGCTGGCAACGCGAGCATCGTAGTCGACGCCGCGAGGAAGGTCCGTCGCCTCATTGCATTTCTCCTCCCTGTTCCTGCGGAGTTTGAGCGTCTGCCCGGTCTTTGGATTCTGGCCCGTGGTGATTGCGATGGCAGTATGCGGTTGCATCGCCATTCCGGTCGTCAGCCGTTCGGCTGATGCCGACCCCTATTCACGCGACCGTGATACCCGCCGAGGCGCCACGCATTTGACTGTCAGACCGTAAGGACCTGCTAGGAATTAAACAAATCAGCTGAGGCGCGGCCGGCGCCTCCTGTTGTCATCCCCGCGAAAGCGGGGACCCAGGCGCCAACTGGGTCCCCGCTTTCGCGGGGATGACAACAGGAGCGGCAGGTCTGGAGACAATTGACGCAGTTTATTCGGAGCAGAACCTAAGTAACCGATCTCAACCCATCCGCTTTTGACTATGCGGCCGTCACTGTCGAAACCGCACCGGCTGACGTTTGCGGCCCCATGTGCCGGGCTGCGCCTCGAACACCCCCGCCGCCGCGGTGCCGCACAAACGACAGTGTCCCCGCGCGTCGAGCCCCCAGCCGGTCAGCTCGTACCAGTCGCGCCCGATCAGCAGGCCGCCGCAGCCGGCGCAATACGTGCTGCCGCCCGCCGCGTCGTGCACGTTGCCGGTGTAGACAAAACGCAGCCCATGCCCCATCGCGATCGCACGCGCGCGCGTCAGTGTGGCCGGCGGCGTCGGCGGATGATCGCGCATGCGCCAGTCGGGATGAAACGCAGTGAAATGCAGCGGCACGTCGCAGCCAAGTTCGGCGGCGAACCAGGCTGCCAGCGCGTCGATCTCCGCGTCGGAATCGTTCTCGCCGGGGATCAGCAGCGTGGTGACCTCCAGCCATACGTTCGTCTCATGCTTTATCCATACCAGCGTATCCAGCACGTCGGACAGCCGGCCGCCGCAGACGTTGCGGTAGAAGGGTTCGGTAAAGCCCTTCAGATCCACATTCGCCGCGTCGATATGCGCATAGAATTCGCCGCGCGCCTCGGGCGTGATGTAGCCGGCGGTCACCGCGACCGTCTTCAGGCCCGCGTCGTGGCAGGCGCGCGCTGTGTCCACCGCGTATTCCAGGAAGATCACCGGGTCGTTGTAGGTGAAGGCGACCGACCGGCAGCCAAGCTGCCGCGCCGCATCGGCGATCATCGCGGGTTCGGCGTTCTGGTTCAGCCGATCGATCTCTCTCGCCTTACTGATATCGTAGTTCTGACAGAACTTGCAGGTCAGATTGCAGCCCGCGGTGCCGAACGAAAAGACCGGCGTTCCGGGCAGGAAATGATTCAGCGGCTTCTTCTCGATCGGGTCGATGCAGAACCCCGACGACCGGCCGTAGGTCGTCAGCACCATCGCATCGCCCTGCCGTGCGCGAACGAAGCACAGGCCGCGCTGGCCCTCGTGCAGTTTGCAGAACCGAGGGCAGACGTCGCACTGGATGCGCCCGTCCGCCAGCGCGTGCCAGTAGCGCGCCGGGAACAGGGACCCCTCGATCGCAGTATCCATGCTATACAGTGTGCAGCAGATCTCCACTGAAGGCACGCATCCTGACCGCCATCCGCCCGACCGCCGTCGCCGGAACCTTCTACCCAGCCGAACCGGACGTGCTGGAGCGCCAACTCGCACTGTTCCTGTCCGAGGCTGCCAACACCGCCTCGCCCGCACTGCCCAAGGCGATCATCGGCCCGCACGCTGGCTACGCCTATTCGGGCGCCATCGCCGCGCGCGCCTATACCCGCCTGGCGACCGCGCGCGGGCGGATCAGCCGCGTGGTACTGATCGGGCCCTCCCACTACGTCGCCTTCCGCGGACTGGCGGTCGACACAGCCGATGCCTGGGCCACCCCGTGCGGGACGGTCCCGCTCGACACCGACGCCATCGCCCGGTTGCGCCAGCTTCCCATGGTGGGCGAACTTGACGCCGCTTATCAGCGCGAACATGCGCTGGAGGTGCACGTCCCATTCCTCCGCCACGTCCTCGGCGAGTTCCGCCTGGTGCCGATCGTCGCCGGCAACGCACCGCCCGAGGCCGTTGCCGCGGCGCTCGATGCGCTGTGGGGCGGGCCGGAGACGCTGATCGTGGTGTCCACCGACCTGTCGCACTATCTGGACTACGCGGCGTGCCAGCGCACCGACCAGCGCACCGCCGATGCGATCGAGCGCTTCGACATTGACGCGCTCGGCCCGTCCGATGCCTGCGGTGCGGTGCCCACGCGTGGGCTGCTGCTCGCTGCTCGGCGCCGAGACATGGCGATCGAGCGGCTGGATCTGCGCAATTCCGGCGACACGGCCGGCTCGCGCGACCGCGTCGTGGGCTATGGCGCCTGGGCGCTGTTCGAGCCGGCCCCGGAAGACCAGTCGATGGACACGGAGCGGGAGGCCGTTGAGGCGGTCGGCGCGACGCTGATCGAGCTCGCCCGGCGCTCGATCGTGGCCGGCTTCAATACCGGCCAACCGTTGCACGTCGTGGCCGATCCGGGCCTGCCGCCTTTGCTGGCCGCGCGCGGCGCCGCCTTCGTCACGCTGCGCCGCCATGGCGCGTTGCGCGGCTGCATCGGTTCGGCGTCCGCCTCGCGTCCGCTGATCGTCGATGTGGCGCAGCACGCGTTCAACGCCGCATTTCGCGACTTGCGCTTCCCTCGGCTGGATCTGCTGGAACTGGAGGGGCTGACGCTGTCGGTCTCCGTGCTGACGCCGCCTGCGCCCATGCGCTTTACCGGCGAGGCAGACCTGCTGGCGCAACTGCGCCCGAGTGTTGATGGATTGATCATCGAGGACGCCGGCCGGCGTTCGCTGTTCCTGCCTAGCGTGTGGGAGGAAGTGCCGGACGCTCGCCAGTTCCTGGCATTGCTGAAGTTGAAGGCCGGCCTGCCGGCGGACTATTTTTCGCCGCGACTCGCCGCAAGTCGGTTCCGCACGATCGAGGTAAAAGGGGCGATGAGCGAACGCGTCGCGACCGTGCAGGAGGTACTCGCGGCGCGGGATGCCCGACTGGCCTGGACGCCATATGAGGGACCGATGCCGGCTTTCCCCGCCCCGTCATGGTGGGCGAAGGCCCGCCATCCACGCCTTTTCTGATGCAGCACGAAAGACGTGGATGGCCGGCCGGAGCCTGTCCTCGGGCGGGCCATTGGCCCGACCCGTGGGCCGACCATGACGACGGCGGGCCAATCGCTGGGTTGCTCGCAAGGACCGTTGGCGTCAAGACGAGGGGACGTCACCGTAACCCCACTTCGGCCCGCACCTCTAATCCAAGCTCATTGACCGCGCTCAGCAACCGGGCTGGGCCCAGATGCAAAATCGCCGCCTCGCGGCCCCGCGCTCCCAGCGCTCTGCGCTCCGCTTCGTCGTCCGCCAGGCGCCGCAAATGTGCCACGGCATCCGCCAGGTCAGGTTCGGCCCAGACCGCATCGGCAACGTCATACGTGCCGCGGCGATCGCGCGTCGGAACCAGCCGATAGCCGACCAGGGCCGCGCTGTCCTGGTCCATGAACTCCATATTGCCGGACCAGCCTGTCGCGACCACAGGCTTGCTCAGCAGCATCGCCTCCGCCAGGACCAGCCCGAAACCCTCGCTCCGATGCAGCGACAGGATGATGTCCGCGGCGGCGAAGAGAGCATGGTGGTCGGCCGGAGGCAGATCGCGCGTCTCCAGGCGAATGTTCGGCACATCGGCCGCTTCCGCGAGCTGTGCGAACTCTGACGGAAAGTGCGTCGAGTGACCCACCTTGAGCACCAGCAGCCGGTCGCGCCGATCGCCGAACGCCGCGCGGAATGCAGCAATCGCCGCATAGGGGTTTTTTCGTTCGAGCGAGGAGGCGAGGTTGAAGACAGCCAGCACCACCACGGCATCATCGGGCAAGCCGAATGCATGGCGATCGAGCGCCGATGGCAGCGGCGGCACGACTGCAACGGGATGCGGAACCACCCGGACGCGACCGGGCCGCAGCGGCTCCACCACGTCCGCCGTAAACTGCGATGGCACCCAGATGTCATGAACAAAGGATGCGCCGATCGCCCACTCCGGCGGCAGAGTGGATAGCTCCCACGCCCAGTAGCCGATGATCCGGCGTCCGCGCACCATTGCGCGCGGCAGTCGCATCAGCGAGGCCGGCAACATTGGCGCGTTGACGTGCACAACCAGCGGCACCCCGCTCGGCAATCCGGGGAGCCGCGCCAACACCGATCGCGTGGTGGGCCGCCAGCCGGGTCCGACATCAACTTCCCAGTTCCGCACACCTAGGAACGTCAGTGCCTGAAGCATGACACGAGCGCCCTCACCGAGGCCGGTCGTAACCGAAAGCTCGCCGGCGACCGCGATACCTGATCGTGCCGGTGGCGGCTCGCGCGCAATAGCCGGCGCACCAAGGGCCGTGCCACGGGTGAACAGATATCTCCGCGTGCGAGGCGGCAAGAGGCGCCATGCGCTACGCAATGGAGATTTCGACCATCGCATCAGGTTCAAGCCAAATCGGTCGCTGCTATTCAGCCGCGGCGCGGCGACGCTTCCTCATTGGAACCGCCTGCGGTGGCGCGATTTCGTCAGGATTTGTCAAAGCGCTCAAAAGTGCGTCGCGCAATAGGGCAAGCTTGCGCTCGTTCTCCACTTTCAGGCCGAATACGTCCTTCACATAGAACACGTCCACCGCGCGCACCCCGTAGGTCGTGACATGCGCCGATGCGATCTGCAGTCCCTGCTCGCTGATCGCCGCGGTGACATCATGCAGCAGGCCGGGGCGGTCGCGGCCATTCACCTCCAGAACCGTGTGCGTGTTCGACGCATAGTTGTCGATCACCACGCGCGGCGGCACATGGATCGCGCGCATGCGCTGCCCCAGCAGCACCTTCGACATTTTCCGAATTTCGGCGGCGATGCGCAGCCTGCCCGACAGCGACTGCTCGATCAGCACGGCGAGCCGCGCCAGCCTGTGCGGTGCGTCGAAGGCGCCGCCGGCGGCGTCCTGCACCCAGAATGTGTCCAGCGCCATGCCGTTGGTCATCGTGTGGATGCGGGCATCGACGATGGACGCGCCAGCGACTGCGAGCGCTCCGGAAATCTTGCTGAACAGCCCGGCGTGGTCGGCGCAGTAAACGGTGATCTCGGTCACCGCGCGCGCCGGCAGCGGCTGGGTTTCCACCGTCAGCGGCGCCTCGCGTGCCTCGGCGTCGCGCACCATGCGGGCGTGACGCGCGTGCGTCTCCGGGTCGAACGACAACCAGTAGCCGGGATAGCCGAGCGAGGTAAAATTCTCGATGTCCTGCTTTGACCAGTCCGATAGCAGTGTCGCGGCGGCGTGTTTGGCGCGCTGCACGCGCACGTCGCGCTCGGTGGTCGAGAGCCCGCCGGCCAGAACTTCGGCAACGCGCGCGTAAAGCTCGCGCAGCAACTGCGCCTTCCAGCCGTTCCACACCTTGGCCGATACGGCGCGCATGTCGGCAACCGTCAGCACCAGCAACAGGCGCAGCCGCTCGGGCGATTGGATCGTGTCGGCGACATCCAGAATGGTCTTTGGATCTTCGATGTCGCGTTTGAATGCGATCGTCGAGAGCAGCAGGTGGTGCAGCACCAGCCACGATACGGTCTCGGTTTCCTCGGCGGAGAGACCAAGTGCCGGACCCACCTTCAGCGCAACCTCCGCGCCAAGCTGCGAATGGTCGCCGCCGCGGCCCTTGGCGATGTCGTGCAGAAGCATTGCCAGATAGAGGGCGCGGCGTGACTGCAGATGATCGACCAGGCTGCTGGCGACCGGCGCGATTTCCGCCAGTTCGCCGCGCTCCATCATGTTCAGCACGCGCACCGCCTCGATGGTGTGCTCGTCCACGGTGAACACGTGATAGGTATCGAACTGCATCTGCCCGACGATGCGCGCCCAGTCGGGTATGAACCGGCCCAGGAATCCTGTCTCGTTCATGACCGAAAGCCAGCGTGCGCCGTCAGGATGCAGGCTGGCCCGGTGATGGTCCGGCTCGCGCCCGCACATCAGGTCCATGAACATCGCGGCCGCTTTTGGATGTCCGCGCAGATCAACGGCGCGACGCTCGTTCTGGATCAGCGAACGCACGGCGAGCGGATGCAGTTCCAGATTGCGGTCGCGCGCCACCTGCAGGATGCGAAGCATCTGGGTCGGCTCTTTGTCGAAGTCGCGCCCCGGCAACGGCAGCAGGGCGCCTTCCGCCAGCACGAAACCGGCCTGCACCAGCGCCTTGTCGGTTTCGGCGGCAATTGCGGGCGGGCCGAGCGCCTCGCGCAGAATGGCGGGCTCGAGGATGCGGGTCAGGCGGGAGATTTCGCGCGCCGTCAGGAAATAGTGTCGCATGAAACGTTCGACACCGTCCTGCCGGCCGTGGCGCGTGTAGCCCATGCGCGCGCCGACCACAGGCTGCAGGTCGAAGGTCAGCCGTTCCTCGGCCCGGCCGGCGACGTAGTGCAGATGAAAGCGCACGGTCCAGAGGAATTCCCAGGCGCGGCGGCCGTGCTTCGCCTCGGTCTCGGTCAGCACATCGCCGACATCGGCGAGTTCGCCCATGGTCTGGGCGTCGTAGACGTAGCGCGCGATCCAGTAGAGCGTCTGGAGGTCGCGCAGCCCGCCGCGACCCTCCTTTATGTTCGGCTCGACGACGAACGGACTGTCGCCATAACGGCGGTGTCGTATGTCGCGTTCCGCCTGCTTTGCGGCAATATAGTCGGCGACGCCGGCTTCCTTGCAGGCCGCGCGGAAACGCGCATGAAAATCCGCGAACAACGGAGCATCGCCCGCGATGTGCCGCGCATCAAGGAGGGCGGTGCGGATCGTGGTGTCCTTGGCGCCTTCAACCAGGCAATCCTCGATCGAGCGCGTGGCGTGGCCCACTTTCACGCCGAGGTCCCAGAGGAAGTAGAGCATGTACTCGACGACCTCGAGCGTCTGCTGGGTGGGCTCGTGCGCGGTCAGGAACAGCAGGTCGATGTCGCTGAACGGCGCGAGCACGCCGCGGCCGTAACCGCCGGTGGCGGCAATCGACAGATGCTCGGGCCGGCCGAGCCCGGTGTCGGCGATGGCGTGCTCGTAGAGCGAGGAGATCAGCCCGTCGGTCAGCTTGCCGAGCAGACGCGCGGCCTGCAGCCCGCTGATCTGGTCCTGCTCGAAGGCGTGCTGCACATGCTGCTGCATCCGCGCCTGATGGCGTCGGAACACGCCGAGAGCCGCTTCGCGCGAGACCGGGCCGTCTTCGGCGAGGGCTACAAGCGCGTCGGTGAGAACGGAGGCGGCCGCCTCGGGGGTTTTCGGCAAGGGCAATGGGGTCAGCATCCGCGCAATGGTACTAGTTCGCCGCCGCGTCGGGAACTGCCAGCATTGCTTTCAGGCGATACAATGCGTCCAGCGCGTCGCGTGGGGTGAGCCGGTCCGGTTCAAGGGCGGCAACCGCCTCCGTGAGCGGATCGGGGTCGGGCGGAGATGGGGCCTCGGCTTGCCCCGCGGAAGGCGCGGCGGCGAACAACGGGAGCGCGGTGAGTGGGGAGCCGGCCACTCCCAGCGGGCCGCCGTGCTTTTCCAGGGACGCGAGCAATGACGCGGCCCGCCGCACCACCGGCGCCGGCACTCCGGCCAGTTCCGCAACATGCACGCCCCAGGAACGACCCGCCGCGCCGGCGGCCACTTCGTGCAGAAATACCACTGTGCCCTTCCACTCCTTCACCCGCATGGTGTGCGGCTTGAGACGCGGCAGCCGGTCGGCGAGTTCGGCAAGCTCATGGAAGTGTGTGGCGAAAATGGTGCGGCAGCGAATCGCCGAATGCAGCGCCTCCAGTACCGCCCAGGCGATCGCCAGCCCGTCGAGCGTCGCGGTGCCGCGGCCGATCTCGTCCACCACGACCAGCGAGCGTGGCCCGGCTTGGTGCAGGATCGCGGCGGTCTCGGTCATTTCCACCATGAAGGTCGAACGGCCGCGCGCCAGATCGTCGGCCGCGCCGACGCGGGAGAACAGCCGGTCCACCATGCCGATGGTGGCGCTCTCTGCTGGAACCGGCAGGCCGGCCTGCGCCAGTACGACGATCAGCGCGTTCTGCCGCAGGAAAGTCGATTTGCCCGCCATGTTGGGGCCGGTGAGCAGCAGGACGCGCTGCTCCGCGGACAGGTCGCAATCGTTCGGCACGAAGGCGGCATGTCCCGCCAGCGCCGCCTCCACGACCGGGTGGCGGCCGGATTTCACCTGGAACTCGTCGCTGTCGGTTACCAGGGGGCGGCTCCATGTCCCGGATTCAGCCAGCTTCGCGGCGGATTGCACGGCGTCGAGGAAGGCCAGCGCATCGGCGCAGGCGGCGAGTGCATCGGCATGGGCCAGTGCATCCTGCACCAGGTGGGCGAACACCGCGCGCTCGCGCGCCGATGCACGTTCGCCGGCCTCGGCAATGCGGCGGTCGAGGTCCGAAAGCTCCGGCGTGGTGAAGCGTGCGCCGTTGGCCATGCCCTGACGCAGCGTCAGTTCGGGAAATTCCCGGAGTCTTTCGACCGCGGCGGCGGGAGCCTCGATGACGTAACCGAGCTGGGCGTGGTGGCGGATCTTAAGGCTGGCCACACCGTAGCGCTGCGCGTAGTCGAGCTGCAGCGTTGCGAGCACCCGGCGGCTGTCGTCGCGCAAGCCGCGCTCGGCGTCCAGTTCGGCGTCGAAACCGGCGCGGATCGCGTTGCCGTCGTCCAGCCGGTGCGGCGCCGGATCGGCCAGCGCGGCCGACAGCGTCTGCGCCAGCGAGGGTTCGACACGCAGGGCGCCCAGCGCTGCCCGCACGACACAAGGATACTCCCCCTCCCCTTGCGGGAGGGGGGCGGGGGGAGGGGGCGGCGCCGGTAGCAGCGCGATCCCCTCCCCCCGCCCC
>DATMND010000097.1:0-3105 GCA_035569235.1 Acetobacteraceae bacterium
ATAGTTTTGTATGAACGCGTCCAGCACGGGCTCGAAACGGGCGTCGTAGCTGCCGTTGAGTGGGATCCGGTGCTCGCCCGCGCTGAAGGTTTCGTTGAGTTTGATGGTCAGGGTCACGCTCGATCCGGCGGTTCACGCCTCTATGGTTGCAGTCAATGGGCTTGGATTCTAAGACGAGTCGCCCACCCATCGGCCCCTCTTTTCTGCGGATCCGGCGGCTGGCGTGGCTTCGCGGTATGGTTCCCCTCCAAAGGGTGGAGGCGAGCCGCTGCCGGCCCGGCACGTTGAACCTGGGTTACGCTGGGCCCGGACTGACGCGGGCCGGGAATCGTTCGGGGGGATCGGACGCGCATGAGTGAGCCGGGGGATGTGTTCGACTACGTCATCGTCGGCGCGGGTACGGCGGGCTGCGTGCTGGCCGCCCGGCTGTCGGAAGATCCGAACACGCGAGTCGGTCTGCTCGAAGCCGGCCCGATGGACAGCCATCCGTTCATCCACATTCCGGCGACCGTGGGCGCGGCCATCGCCACGCCGCGAATCAATTGGCGATTCATGACGGTACCGCAGGAGCACCTGGCGGGCCGCTCGATCCCCATTCCGCGCGGACACGTCGTCGGCGGCTCCGGCTCGATCAACGGCATGGTCTATTTTCGCGGCCATCCGCGCGACTTCGATGATTGGGCGGCGGCTGGAAATCCGGGCTGGAGCTATCGCGAGGTGCTGCCGTACTTCCTGCGCTCCGAAAACAATGACGCCTATCCGGATTCCCCGTACCACGGCCAGGGCGGGCCGATGAACGTCACGCACATCAGGCGGCCCAATCCCATGACGCCGGCGTTTCTGGAAGCCATGGCGGGACTGGGATTCCAGCGCAATGATGACTTCAATGGCCCCTCACCCGAGGGCTACGGGCCGCGGCAGGGGACCATCCTGAAAGGACGTCGCGTATCCACCGCGACTGCCTATCTCAGGCCGGCGAGCCAACGCGGCAATCTCACGCTCCTGACCAACACGCGCGCCGCAGGAATCGTCATCGAGGGTCGGCGCGCCGTAGGGGTCAGCGTGCTGGGCGCCGCCGGCAAGAGGCATCTCGTGGCGCGCCGCGGGGTCGTGGTGGCCGCCGGCGCGGTCCTCTCGCCCCAGCTGCTGATGTTGTCCGGGATCGGGGACCAGGAACAGTTGCGCGCCGCCGGCATCCAGGTGCAGCAGCATCTACCCGGAGTCGGCGCGAACTATCACGATCACCTGGCCGTCGCCGTGCTGATGGAGATGAAGAACACGGAATCGTATGGCATCTCATGGCGCGCGGCTCCGCGCGGCGTGCTGAACCTGCTCGAATACGCGTTGTTCCGCAGCGGGCCACTGGCGAGCAATGTGTTCGAAGCCACCGGCTTTATACGCACGCTCCCCGAGCTGGCGCGGCCCGATGTGCAGGTGGTATTCCAGGCAGCCCGGCGCAATCGCAATGCGTTTCCCTTTCCCCTCGGACACGGCTTTGCTATCAGCATCGTGGGTCTTTATCCGCAGAGCCGCGGGAGCGTCCGGCTCGCCAGCAGCGACCCTGCTGCCGCCCCGCTGGTGGATCCGCAGCTCCTCAGTCATCCGGATGATGTCGACACCATGCTGCGGGGCCTGAAGATCGGCCGCCAGGTGACCCGCGCCGCCTCTTTCGCCCGCTACCGGGCCGTCGAGGTGCAGCCAGGCCCGGAGGCCCAGACCGACGCAGCGCTCACCGATTATCTGCGGCGCGCCGCGGCGACGGTCCATCATCCCTGCGGGTCCTGCCGGATGGGCGCCGACGCGCTGTCCGTCGTAGATGCGCAGCTGCGCGTCCGGGGCATCGAGGCACTGCGGGTAGCCGACGCCTCGGTCTTCCCCAGGCTGGTCGGGGGAAACACCAATGCTGCGGTGGTGATGATCGCGGAAAAGGCCGCGGATATGATCCGCAGCATTCCCGCGCCGCAGCCGATCGATGTGCCGCTGGCGCGATCGGCGTGACGGACTGTGATTCACGAGCGATCAGGAGATTGATGAAATGAGTGCGGAGAACATCAGACACTGGCGCATCGGTGACGTCGAGGTCGCGCGCATCGTCGAAGTGAACGCCTTCGAAGACAACATCTCCATGTTGCTCAAGGATGAAACGGCTGAGTTCGTGAAGCAGTACGACTGGCTGCGGCCGCACTTCGCCACGGCCGAGGGACTGATGAAGATTTCCTTCCAGGCGTTCGTGCTGCGCTCGCGCGGCAAGAACGTGATGATCGACACCTGCATCGGTGCCGATCGCAAGCGCGAGTACGACGTGTTCTGCAACCTCAAGACGAGCTTCCTGGAGGACCTGGCGGTGGCCGGATTCCCGGCCGCGAGCATCCACGCGGTGCTGTGTACGCACCTGCACTTCGATCATGTCGGCTGGAACACGCACCTCGTGAATGGTCGATGGGTGCCCACCTTCCCGCAGGCGCGCTACCTGTTCGGCAAGCAGGAGTTTGACCACTGGAAGCTGCTGCGCGAAACCGGCGGCTACCACAATGTGGAGCACCTGCACGATTCCATCGACCCGATCGTATCGGCCGGGCTGGCCGAATACATAGCAGCCGATTATCGGCTGACGGATGAAGTGTCGCTGTTTGCGACGCCGGGCCATACGCCGGGCCATGTCAGCGTGCTCATCCAGTCGCGCGGAGAAGCCGCCGTGATTACCGGCGACCTGATGCATCATCCCATTCAGCTCGCCGAGCCGCTGCGTCATGGGAACTTCGACATGGACAAGGCACAGGGTGCGCTCACCCGCCGGGCGTTCGTCGAGCGTTTCGGGGATTCGAAGGTCATGGTCATCGGCAGCCATTTCTGCGACCCGACCGCAGGGTGGGTGGTGCGCGATGGCCAGGGCTGGAAGCTCCGGACCGCATAGCACCGCAGCAGCAAGGAGGGCCGGCGTGCCGCGCGAAATCTGTATCACCGAAGAGGATCCTTTCAGTGCCGCCGCGGTGCGCAATGCCCGGGCGGTGGATGATCGGCTGCGCGAGCTCGCACCGGCGGTGAAAGTGGCGCGCGAGGACATCACGCTGCTGACCCGCTACGAGCATGTGGCGGCGGGGCTGC
>DATMND010000098.1:0-31222 GCA_035569235.1 Acetobacteraceae bacterium
TCGTCTGGTCTGGGATAGCTACGATGCCATTGTCACCGCTTGCAAGGAAGGATGGAACTTCCTCATCAATGACCCGGACAGGATCAGATCAATCGGGCACCGGGACTGGGCATGTGTCAATGTTTAGGCGGATTGGTATAAATCGCTCTTCACGATGACCGTGGCTTCGCCGAGACCAAAGGCTGTCTTGATGGCGTCAATTGTATCAGGCGCTTGCAGGCGTCGGTCGGCATAAATGACGAAACGTTGCGACATCGTCTCGTAAACGATGCGGCCGCGAGGCCATTCATCATACTCGGTCGATACGATACGCACCGGATATCCCATTGATGCCAGTCGCGTGGCCCCCAGCGCCTGCCATCCCTCCCAACGCTCGTAGTGGCCGGCGGAGTGAGTAATGCAGTCGCCATAAGTCTCAGCCTCGTCCAAGGTCGAGCGATCGATGACGAGGATGTCGATCATACGCCAGAAGATGCCCACCGATGACGCCGTAGCGACGCGCAAGGTGTTGGGCGCGACCGCGACCGGCTTGTAAGTCATAGCAATCCATTCGAAAGTAGCGGAACCATGCGACTATCACCTATTTTCGAATGTAAAATCTTTATCTGTTCCGCAGAACCGGATACAACTAAACCTCACTGGAACTCGACCAAGCAATGCGTACGATTTCTGAGTCGCGGCTTCGTTAAGAGTATCAAACAAAGTCTTATCCAGGAGCGGATGGATATCGTGACGTGGTAGCACCCCAATCTCATGCAGCAACACCGCCTTAATCCTCTCGCAGTTCACGATGTCGGGCGAGCCGACTGTCGTCCCTGGAGCGGATTTCACCTCGTGGAACTGGAAGGGCGCACCACTTCCCGCAGCGTCTCTGAGCACGCTAGCATAGAAAAATAGTTCGGATATTGCGCCAATGCTTACGTTATCGTGCTTCTTTAATTCAAAGACATAGATGGTACGATCACCAATACCGATGAGGTCAATTGCACTATTCCCGCCGGTGAATACGCGATGGCCGTTTGCGACTTTTTCGTTAAAAAGACCCACGGGTCGCTGGCGGTCCACTCGATCCAACTTGAAAAACCCCTTAAATGTCGTTGACGAATACAGCTTTTTTTCAAGTTCGGCCTCGGACGGCTCGGGCGCCGCTTCACGTAAGAGGCCACGCTCTGCGTTGACCTGCTCACGTTCAGTTGTGGATGTGTTGGTCGGATCGGGCGATCGTCTCTTCCCCGGTACATTGAGGATCAAGGGACCAGGTCCGAACGCCCTGGCGGACCTAAGGCACTCGCGCTTAAGCTCGGGCACCTTGAACCATGTTGGGAAAAGCTCTTGAAATCGTCTGACGCGATAGAGGAAGCGCTGATAGTGCCGACCAGAGTGGACATTCTGCGGCGATTCCCATTTAAGGACGATTTCCTCAACGCCGCACCACCTGCGCAGCGCAAGGGCCCACCCCTCAAACGCCGCCTTGTCGGTCTGCATATTGGCAGACAAACCGTCGTCCGTCATTTTGATAACGACACACTCTCTGTTACCATCAATTCCGATTTGGCTGGAACCTGGCAGCGTTACCCCACTAGGCCCTTTCTTGCTAGTTGTGCTTACGAAACATGACTTTATCTCTGCAGCCCATTCGCCGTTATTCATTTGAAAGTTCCGATAAGAATTGTTCTACTAGCGACGTCCCAGCAGACCGGTCGGCAGTTCGTTTGGGACGCGCGAACGTAGCAGATGTTTGGCGATCCGGACCAAAGCAGCGCGTCCCGCGCCAAGTCGATCGTCGGCAGCTTCTTCTCGGCGAAGTCACCCATCGTCAAACCTCCCACCATTCCCCATCACCCCGACGCCGTACGTTCGAACCGAACAGCTCCGGATACCGATCCCCCTCGAACGTGTGCACCGGCACCAGCACATCGGGCGCCAATGCGACGGCCAATCGCTTCAAGTCCGCGATGCTCGCGTGGCCAGAGGTATGGATCATCTCCAGCCCCACCCCGCGTGCTTCCAGCTTCGCCTGAAACTTCACGTTGGCGGGGCTGGGCAAATAGCCCTCCCACTGCGACCAGATCATCCGTGCGCCGTCCCAGGCCCCCGAAGTTTTGTCTATGTCCTCCACCATTGCGGGGCGGAACAGCATGACAGCCCGCGGAGCCAATCCGGCGAGATGTTCGCGATAGATGCGATGTGCCTTGTAACGGTCAACGATGTCGAACCGCTCGGTGCGCTTAATGTGCCGCCTCTGGTATTCAGGAACGTAGACCGTCGTGTTGGGCCGACCCGCCACCGGGATTTTCGGATTGTCCGTCGCCGCCAACACCTCCAGGGCATAGAGATCGAGCACGAGCGTTCGACCCGTCTGCTTGCACGCACGGTAGATGCTCACCATTCGATCGATGTTCTGCGCGGATGCGCAGACGCCGACGAATCCAGGAGTCCTGAAAGCGCCAATCAAGCGCTGCTCGATCTCTTTCTCGGTCGGAAAATGCTGGTTCGGCCGTAACCGGCCAAGGCTCGATCCTTCCATGAGCATTGCATGGATCGGCCGCGGCGGATGCGACACCAGGCGCTCGAACAGCGCCGCCTTGCGGCCATGCGCCCGGATATCGCCCGAGTAGAACAATCGCCGCCCGCCAGCTTCGATCAGCATCGCATAGGCGTCGTAGGCGGAGTGATCCACGAGGAAGGGCGTGACCGTGAATGGTCCGATTTGCAGCGGGACCCGATCGGCCAGCTCATACACGTTGGCGTCGTCGGTCGCAAACGATGCAGGGTTCGGGACGAACGGCGCCGCCGCACGCAGGATGCGTCGTGTGGCCCCTCCCATCACTATCGGCAAGGACGGGTGCGCGTGGGGAACAAGGCCCCAGTGATCCATGTGCCCATGCGAGATGACAAGGGCGAGCAGTCTGGGGTCAGGCGAGCGCAGACCAGGCACATCCGGCACAAGCCCGACCGGATCATCCGCTGACAGATCGGCGTCGAGCGGCAGGCCAAGGTCGAGCAGGATACGAGCACCCCGCCATTCCAACTCGACGCAGGTACCGCCGATCTGCCGCGTTCCTCGATGGACGCAGACCCTGAACCCTATCGCATTGTCGGATGCCGCGGCGATTGCAGTATGGTCGGATTGCCTGACTACCGGAGGAGGTCGACATTCTTCGATGCGTGGACTTATAGCGTTCAAGATTTTTCGCCTGGTTCTGCCGTGAGTAGGGTTCACCTCAGGATTCGAAAAACCGACAGTATCGAAAACAAAAAGCGAAGCGTCGCTTTATTGTCACGTCCGAAGTGTAAATCAATCACCCGCTCGTCGCATTGCATGAAGCGGGCGTGAGGCCCGCGCGCGGTTTCTCCGCATCTAGCACACCCATCGCTGCATGTCGCGTGTTATCTATGCTGATGGTCGATCCGACTCCATCCTGACCGAAGACGAGCTTGACCTTTCCGCTGAGCATTGCTCGCCCAGCAATTCTGCGTCGTCGTATCAAGCCGCCACCTGCGTATCCAGCGTAAAATCCTGCCGGATCACCTCATACGGCAGGATCATCTGCTCTGCCCTTCCGGCGTCTTGTCGATCACGCCGGATAGATGCAGCGCGCGGACGTCGCTATAGACTGCCCGTACATCGCGGCCAACGCGGCGCGCGACCTCCCGAAGGGCGAGCGGGCCTTGCCCGGCCATCGCCCGCAGAATCCCCCAGCGCTTCGCATTGAGCAGCTTCCACGAGCCTTCCAGGCTTTCGAAGTTGAGGCGGGCCGCGGCCTCCGGCTTACCGGCTTTCCAGGCGCGCACGATATCCGCGCGCCATTCCGCCACCAGCTGGTTACCGATGATGAGGGTGTTCATCAAGGAAGTCCCTTGTGTCCGAGCCAAAGTCTTCGAGCCACTGCTCGATCGTCGTGAAGCGGTAGGCCGTTTCGTAAACGCCTCCGTGACAGTGGTCGCCTTTGCCGGCTTCGTTTTCGTAGCGCAGCACCCACGCAGCCACAGGCCACCCACCCAATGCCGTGGCGTCAGACGCGATAGACCGGGTCCACGGGCACACCGAGCGCCTGGACGAGCCGATTTGTCTGTGCAGCCATCCCGACAATTCCCAGCAGCTCGCCGTACTCCGCGTCGGTCATGCCCTTCCTACGCGCGGCAGCGGTGTGGGTGTGGATACAGTACTCGCAGCCATGCGCGATCGAAACGGCGACGTACAGCATTTCCTTCACTTTGGGCTCCAGCGCGCCCGGCCCCATCGCTTCCTTCAGTGCCAGCCACGTCCGGCGCATTGTCGGCGGATCGTTTGCCAGCGCCCGCCAGAAATCATTGACATAGTCCGTGTTGTAAGTAGCCCGGATGTCGTCAAAAACGGAGCGCGCCTCAGGCGCAAGTTCGTCGTCGGTGAGCAGCCGGACGGTCGCCATTGCTATCCTCGCGATGTGTGCGTGATGCCGGGACATCCCCGACACGGATGCACCCCGTAAGCGAGTTCCTCTCAGATGGAAAGAGGCTCGCAATCGCACGATACCGGTGACCGGCCTCGCCCACCGGAAGGCCAGGTCGCCAAAATCCTTGCATCTCGCAGGCGCACAAGTAGCCATGGACTGGCGCGGCGCTCCAGGCGACAAGCCGGGATTACATCTGCTTCACGTTCGCCTTTCCCAGCATTGCCGACGTAATTTTACCGACCATGAGGGGACACATGTCCCAGCGGAGGACCTGACCCATGTTGACGAGACGCCTTCTTTTGACGGGTAGCGCAGTCGGCCAGGCGGCGGTATCCCTTTCACCATGGTGGGCCGCCGAGACGCACGCCGATGAAGACTTCGCGGTGACGCACACCGATGCGGACTGGCGCAGCAGGCTGACACGCGAGCAATACGCGGTGTTGCGACAAAGCGGGACCGAGGCTCCGTTCACCAGCCCTTTGCTGCACGAGGAGCGCCCCGGCACCTTCGCCTGCGCGGGCTGTGAGCTTGACCTGTTCTCCTCGACCGCCAAATTCGACAGCTGCACGGGTTGGCCAAGCTTTTGGGCGCCGTTGGACCGTGCCGTCGGCGAAACACGGGACACATCCTTCGGCATGGCGCGAACCGCCGTCCATTGCAGCCGTTGCGGCGGCCATCTCGGGCACGTCTTCGCCGACGGTCCCAAGCCGACAGGCCTTCGCTACTGCATGAACGGCGTCGCCTTGACCTTCGTACCAACGGCAGCCTGAATCGCTGAAAGCGCGCGACCATGATCCTCGTTCTGCTGGCCTATTTCGGCGGGGTTTTGACGATCGTCAGCCCTTGCATCCTGCCCGTGCTGCCATTCGTGTTCGCACGGGCGGATCGGCCGTTTGTCCGCAGCGGCCTGCCGATGCTCGCGGGCATGGCGGGGACGTTCGCCGCGGTGGCCACCCTGGCAGCCGTCGGCGGCGGATGGGCGGTTCAGGCCAATGACTATGGCCGCATGGTCGCGATCGCCGTCCTCGCGGTATTCGGCATCACGCTGTTGTTTCCCTCGCTGTCGGATCGCCTGACCCGGCCTCTGGTCGCACTGGGCGCACGTCTGTCCCGAACCGCCGATCAGCGCACCGACGGAGACGGCTCGACAATGCTGCCGTCACTGCTGCTTGGCGTTGCGACCGGCCTGCTGTGGGCACCCTGCGCCGGGCCGATATTGGGATTGATCCTGACGGGGGCAGCGCTCCAAGGTGCCAACTTGCACACGTCACTGCTGCTCGCGGCCTATGCGGCAGGGGCGGCGACATCCCTCGCGCTCGCTCTCCTGATCGGCGGCCGGGTCTTCGCCGCGATGAAGCGCTCGCTCGGTGTCGGCCAATGGGTACGGCGTGGCCTGGGCGCCGCGGTACTCGTGGCCGTCGTTGCCATCGCGCTGGGTTTGGACACGGGCTTCCTCACCCAGGTTTCGCTGGCGAGTACGGCGTCGGTCGAGCAGGGACTGCTGGACCGGGTCCGATCCGCCACCGGAATCCAGCCGCAGCCGGCTGCGAGCACTGCGGGCAATCCTGGGATGACGAGTGGCAATCCCACGACGATGAGTGCCAAACCAGCGGCGCAGTACAAAGAATTGCCGGTCGAAGATGACATGCCTTCATTGGCCGGCGCGGCTGCTTGGCTGAACTCGCCGCCGCTGACCAAGGAAAGCCTGAAAGGCAAAGTGGTGCTCGTCGATTTCTGGACCTACTCCTGCATCAACTGCCTGCGTGCCATTCCCTATGTCCAAGCCTGGGCCGAGAAATACAAGGACAAGGGCCTCGTCGTGATCGGCGTACACACCCCCGAGTTCGCCTTCGAGCACAACATCGACAATGTGAAGAAGGCCGTTCTGGACCTCAAGATTGACTATCCGGTCGCAATCGACAACGACTATGCGATCTGGCGAGGCTTCAACAACCAGTACTGGCCGGCGCATTACTTCATCGATGCCAAAGGCCGAATCCGGCACCACCATTTCGGTGAGGGCGACTACGATGAGTCCGAGCGGGTGATCCAGGAGCTCCTCGCCGAAGCCGGCAAGACCGGCGTTTCGCCCGGGCTGGTCGCTGTGAACGCCACAGGCGTGGAGGCAGCCGCGGACGCGGACGATGTCAAATCGCCGGAGACCTATATCGGCTATATGCGGGCGGAGAATTTTGTGTCGCCAGGTGGCGTTGCGCAAGGCACGCCCCACGTCTATGCGTCGGGAACGCCAAGGCTCAACGAATGGGGCTTGTCCGGCGATTGGACGGTGGACGCAGAACACGGTTCCCTCAACGCGAAAGACGGAGCCATCGTGTACCGGTTTCATGCACGGGATTTGCATCTGGTGCTTGGACCGGGACCGGAAGGCGGCCCGGTGAGGTTCCGGGTCACCGTCGATGGCAAGCCGCCGGGTGACAATCACGGCACGGATGTTGACGCCGATGGACAGGGCGTCGTGACGGGACAGCGGCTTTATCAGCTTGTCCGACAGACCGGTGCGATCACCGACCAGACGTTCGAAATTCGCTTCCTCGATCCTGGCGTGCAGGCCTTCGCGTTTACCTTCGGCTGAAATCGGAGACAACCAATGTCCCTATTGTTCGAGACCCCGACCACCAGGCGCCTCCTTCGGCGCATCCCGTACGCTTTGTGCGCCACAGCATTGTTGGCCCTCGCGGGCGCCGGACTGACAATATTCCCATTGGCTGCTGAAGTCGCGCGCGTCGTCCCGCCGCCCGCGCTTGACGAGCCTACGGGACAGGCTGCATCCGAGGTTGCCATCGTCGCCGGCGGTTGCTTCTGGGGCGTGCAAGGTGTTTTCCAACACGTCGAGGGCGTTACCAACGCTGTCTCTGGCTATGCCGGAGGCGACAAGACGACGGCGCAGTACGAGACCGTAAGCACCGGCACGACCGGTCACGCCGAATCTGTGCAGATCACTTACGATCCCCACAAGATCAGCTACGGCCGCCTGTTGCAGATCTACTTCTCGGTCGCGCATGACCCGACTGAACTCAACCGGCAGGGGCCTGACACGGGTACGCAGTATCGCTCGGCGATCTTCCCGACGAACGCGGAACAGGCCCAGATCGCGAAAGCTTATATCGCACAGCTCGGTCAGTCGCATGTGTTCAACGCCGCGATCGTCACGCGGATCGAGCCTGATCGCACCTTCTACCCGGCCGAGGTCTATCATCAGAACTTTCTGATGCGGAACCCGACCTACCCTTATATCGCAATCAACGACCTGCCGAAGATCGAGGCGCTGAAACGTCTTCTGCCGGAATTCTACCGCACCGACGCGGTGCTCGTCGCGACGGCGGCGAAGTGACCGAGATATGCGGCGAAGTGCAATCGCACATGTCGCTGCTCATGTGCCCTTGTTGAAGGCCGATGCGGTAGATCATATGCTCATGTGCGACAGGCTGATCCGCGTCAACTTCCAGCCCTCTATTATGGTATCCGACTGAAATAGCCTTTGGACTTCGGATACCTTGAACCCGTCAACAGGAGGAGAGAAACGTCATGAAGGTGGTCACGCTTCGAGACATACCGAATGTCCCGGTGGAAGGGGCCGATCGGATCGAGGGGTGGACAGGGCCGGTTTCCCGGTCACGCCAGACCATCATCGAGCCGGGGGATTCCGCGAACTACAACTGCAGCGTGGTGAACTTCAGCCAAGGCTGCACGACAGGTTGGCATACGCACACCTGCGACCAGATCCTGATTGTGACCTCGGGCTCCGGCAAGGTGGCGACGGAACATGAGCAGCACGACATCAACGTAGGCGATGTCGTGCATATCAAGGCGGGCGAACGCCATTGGCACGGCGCCAAGGCCGACACAACGATGGGGCATATCACCATAACGGCCGTCGGCGGCCAGGCCACCTGGGGATAGCCTGGATGCCTCGCCTCCGAGCGCTCGAAAACATTCGCGTGGTGGACTTCAGCTGGGTACGGGCCGGCCCATGGGCCACGCGCTGGTTGGGGGCGCTTGGGGCCGAGATCATAAAGATCGAGTGGCCGGAGAGTGAGCGCGGCAGGCTGCCAAGTACCACCACGCCGCAGAATCTCGAGGTCAATCTGAACACCTCGGGAAACTTCGCGGATACAAACGTCAACAAGAAGAGCCTCAGCCTGAATGTGCGAAGCGCCAAAGGCCTGGAGGTCGTGAAGCGGCTGATTGCCGTCTCCGACATCGTGATCGAGAATTTTTCCTCGCGCGTGCTGCGCAACTGGGGTCTCGGCTATGACGAGTTGTGCCGGATCAAACCCGACATCGTCTATGTGTCGATGTCGGGCTACGGCCATACCGGCCGCAACCACCACTACACGACATTCGGTCCTGTCGCGCAGGCGGTCTCGGGGCTGACGCATCTCTCCGGCTTACCCGACCAGCCGCCCGCTGGCTGGGGCTGGTCATACATGGACGATACCGGCGGTATGTACGGGGCAATGTGTGCCCTCACCGGCCTTTACCATCGCAACACGACGGGACGAGGGCAGCACATCGACCTGTCTCAGATGGTGTCGAGCGTTCCCCTCAACGGCCCGGCGCTTTTGGATTTCACGGTGAACAGGCGTGGATCGCGCAGAGCGGGCTTTCCTCCGGGAAATCGTGCGCACTGGCCCGGTACGCCTTTGGTCAACAACTACCGTGGGCCAACGGTGGCGCCGCATAATGCATATCGCACGCATCCTGGTGGGTACAACGACTGGTGCGTGATCGTCTGCCACTCGGATGAGGAATGGCGGCGGCTGGTGCAGGTGATGGGGGCGCCGGCGTGGGCCAATTTGGAACAATTCACGACGGTTGCCGGGCGCTTGCAGCACCAGGAGGAACTGGACGAGCGCATCGAAGTCTGGAGCATGACGCTGGAAAAATACGAGCTGACGGAGCGCTGCCAGGAAGCTGGCGTTCGCGCTCTTCCCGTGCAGAGTGCCGAAGACCGGGTGGAGCATGATCCTCAGTTGCGCCACCGGCAGATGTATCTCGCGATGGAACATCCGGCGCTCGGACGACACAAGGTGCAGAATGCCCCGTTCAGACTCTCGGAGACATCGGCGTCGAATCACCTGCCTGCTCCCCTGATCGGCCAGCACACTCGGGAAATTGTCGAGAGCTTGCTGGGCTATAGCCACGATGAGCTCCGCGCGGGCTTCACCGACGGCACGTTCTGGCCGACGAAGCGGGCGCGTTTTGCGTATCAGGAGGAAATGCTCCAATGAGCGATGCCCCAGGCCCGCTGGCAGGCCTGAGAATCCTGGAGCTAGCGGATGAAAAGGGGCAGTTCTGCGGCAAGCTGCTCGGCGACCTCGGGGCCGATGTGGTCAAGATCGAACCCCCTGGGGGCGAACGTTGCCGCCATGTCGGACCATTCCTTGACGACATTCCCGACCCAGAGCGCAGTCTGTCCTTTTGGTACTACAACACGTCCAAACGCGGCGTTACCCTCAATCTGGAAACATCAGACGGCAGGCAGCTGTTCGGGCGTTTGGCCGCAGCGGCAGACGTCATTTTGGAAACCTTCCACCCAGGCTTTTTGGCGTCGCTGCGGCTCGATTATGAGTCTCTTCGTGAGCAAAACTCCCGGCTGATCGTGTGCTCGCTGACCCCGTTCGGCCAGACTGGCCCCTGGCGGGATTACCTCTCCAGCGATCTGCTCCACATGGCGGCGGGTGGCGAGATGGCCTCCAGCGGCTATGACGACGCGGAGGTGCCAGATGCGCCGCCCATCGCGCCCGGTGGCGGCAACGCCTGGCACATGGGTTGTCATTTCGCCTACATGGCCATCATGGCTGCTCTGGTGCACCGAACGGTTTCGGGGCAAGGCCAGTATATCGACGCGTCCATACACGAGGCGTGCGCGCTGACGACCGAGGCGGCAATCGCCAACTACGTCTACCGAGGCGAGGTGCTGCGACGCCAGACAGGTCGCCATCATGCTGCCGGCCCCACTCCACGCACCCAGTTCCGCGCCAAGGACGGCACGTATGTCTGCGCGCTGGTCGGCGGCCGGCTGAATCCAAAATTCGTCAAAGACCTGGCGGAGCTGATGGATAGCTACGGCATGGGAGGCGATCTCAAGGATCCCAAATACCAGGACCAGGCGGTCATCACGGCGAACGCTTCGCACATCATAGAAGATCTCGTCGCCAACTTCATTTCCAGCCTGCCGGCGGAGGAGGTTTACCACGCTGCCCAGGAACGCGGCTTCACTTGGGGGGCGGTGCGCGCCCCGGAGGCGCTGCTCGACGACGCCCATCTGCATGACCGCGGCTTCTGGAAGCAGGTGGAACACAAGGAGCTCGGTCGAAGCTTCGTCTATCCAGGCGAGGCGGCGATTTATAACGGTTCGCCCTGGCGGATCTCCGGGCGGGCGCCCCTAATCGGCGAGCACAACACTGAAATCTTCTGCGACGAACTGGGCCTGTCCAGCGGGGAACTTTCGGTTCTGGCGGAAAGCCGCGTGATCTGAAGGAACAGGCGGCCATCACGGTGCTTCGCATTGGCATTGTCGGCGCGGGTATCGGCGGCCTCAGCGCCGCCGCGGCGCTGCGCCGGGCGGGCTTCGAAGTGGACGTCTATGAACAGGCCCCGGAACTGACCGAGATTGGTGGCGGCATCAACATGGCCCCGAACGCAGTGCGCGTCCTGCGCCGCCTTGGCCTCGGCGCGAGGCTGGACCGCGACGGCGTGCGCCCGCTTTTCACGCATCAGCGCCGCTGGCAGGACGGGAGCACACTTCAGAAGGCGCCGCTCAACCCGGTGTGCGAGCAACTCTACGATGCGCCACATTTGACGATCCACCGTCGCGACCTGTTGGCGGCGATCGCGTCCGGATTTCCAAGCGAGCGCATTCATCTCAGCCACCGGCTAGCCGGCTTCGCCGAGCAGGGAGACATCGTCGAGGCCTGGTTCGACAATGGCACGCGCATTTCTTTCGACGTGCTGATTGGCGCCGATGGCATCAATTCGACAGTCAGGTCTCGGCTGTTCGGCAACGAGGCGCCAGTGTTTGCCGAATGTGTTGCCTATCGCGGGCTTGTCCCGATCGAACGCATCGCTGATCTTGGCCTCGATCACAGCAACCAGTCATGGGTCGGACCTGGTGGCCATTTCGTGCATTATTTCGTGTCCCGCGGACGCCTGTTGAATTTTGTCGGCTGGACCGAGCACGACATCTGGAATCGCGAGGACTGGACTGACCGCGCGACAAACGATCGTGCGCTCGCCGTCTTTGCCGGATGGCATCCGCAGATCCGCCGGATCATCGCCGCGGCCGAGACCTGCTTCATCTGGGCCTTGTTCGACCGCGACCCGCTGCCGCGCTGGTCGATTGGCCGCACGACGTTGCTCGGCGATGCCTGCCACCCGATGTACCCGTTCATGGGCCAAGGCGCGGCGCAGGCGATCGAGGATGGCGCCGCGCTGGCTGCCTGCCTCATCGCCGGCAGCGGTGATCCCGCCGCTTCCCTCAAGCGCTACGAGCAACTCCGCATTCCGCGCGTCAGTCGGCTCCAGGCGATGTCGCGCGCGAACAAGGCTCGATTTCATATGCACGACGGTCCGGCGCAGCGGGCTCGCGACGCGGATTGGGCACGCGTTGGCGACCGCGCGCCCGATAACCTGCGCTGGCTGTACGACCACGACCCAGCCGCGCCCGAACCGGCGGTGGAGTGACCCATTCACGCGCGCGCTTTCCCAGCGCTCACAGTTGGCAGGTGCAAATGATCCAGAGTGTGAAGCGTTACACGGGCGGCTGTCTTTGCGGCGCCGTGCGATACGAGGCCGAGGGTGAGCCGCTGTATGCGGGACACTGTTACTGTGCCGATTGCCGCAAGGCGTCCGGTTCGGGCTTCGTACCGTTCATGGGTTTCGCGAGCAGCGCTGTTCGCTTCAGCGGCCGAACGCGACAGTTCCGCTCGAAGGCGTTTCGGGGTGGCGATGCCGTACGCAATTTCTGTCCCATTTGCGGCGGCCTGGTGTTCGGTGGGGAGGTCGGCAGAAGCGAGTCTCACACGATCTACGCGGGCTCTTTGGACGATCCGTCATGGTTCCAGCCCAAGATCGCGATCTTCGTGCGCGACCGACCGGACTGGGCGATGATGCCGCCGAACCTTACAATCTTCGAGACGATGCCGGCTCGGTAAATTGCCGAACTCAAGTCGGGTAGTGCGTACGAAGGGTCTGCCCCGCGGCCTCTGCTGGCTTGGCGTCGATCAGCACGAAGGCGAACACGCAGGGTTCAGTGCCGTTGTTGACCCATGCGTGCATGGTGCCGCGCTGCACGACAACGTCGCCTTGCGTCAGGTGCACCGTCGCCCCGTCATCCATCTCCAGATCGCACTCGCCGGACAGCAGGATGGCATAGTCGAGCGTCTCCGTGCGGTGCATGAACTTGGGTGAACCCGGCGCAAATTCGGTGATGCGCACGACCGTCCCCTGACCCGACCCGACGTAATTGTGCCGGACCACGAAGCCCTTCCGCTGCTCGGCTGCAGCCGCATCCGAGTTGTCCACGGGCATCTTGTCGGTGGACCAGATCTCGCAGCGTGCAATCCCGGCGCGCCCTGGCCGGGTGGTGCCGATCATTCGCTCATCCGATGCGACCACGGCCTTTCCAGCCGCGTCATGGCCAGTGACAATCCTGCGCACTTCCAAGGTCATGTTTGTCTCCCTCTGCTTTGACGAGGCAAGGCTACCGCGCCGGGCGGTGCGCGGTGACCAGAAAGATGGTTGCCGGCAGTCGGATCGGGCCGGCACTTGCTTCGGCAGCGAACGCCGCCGCAATTTCGTCGGCGATCACCTTCCGGGTCGCATCGTCGGGCTGCTTCGCTTCGATCAGCCGCGCCGTCGGTCCCATCATCAGCGCCTGCCGCGCCTCCTCCTCCGGGTTGCCGCCGATGATTGTCGGGTGCGCCCGTTCGACCATGATGTCAGCGAAGCCGGCCGCCGCGAGAACCCGGCGGATGTATTCGGGGTCCGCGAACGCAAGCGGGCCGGGTACGTGGTCGGCTGACGGCGCCGGTTGCCCAAGATGCCGCAGCGCGATGTCGTAGGAAATCAGCCAGTGCCGGTTCTCCGCAAGCGGCGCCCAGCAGGCAAAGACGAAGCGCCCTCGCGGTTTCAGTGCGCCGGCGATGTTGCGGAAGGCCGCCACCGGGTCGGCGAAGAACATGACGCCCATGCGCGAGGTCGCGACATCGAATGCGGCCTGCTCGAACGCCAACACCTGCGCGTCCCCGGACAGCAACATGACATTGTGCACCCCGCTCGCATCGACCCGCTGCCGAGCGACCTCCAGCATCGGTTCGGAGATGTCGACCGCGACGACACGGCCATGCGCGCCGACTGCCTGTGCGAGCGGCAGCGTCACCGCGCCGGTGCCGCAGCCGATTTCGAGCACATGCTCGCCGCCGGCAAGCCGCAGACAAGCCAGCAGCAGTGCGAGGCTTTCCTCGTTGCGCCGCTCCCGGAACCCTTGGCCGGCGACCCAGCGCGGTCCGGCGATCGTGTTCCAGTAGTGCCGCATCGCCTCGTTCGCGTCCGGGTTTTCTGGGGTCATCTTGCAAGATCTCCTGCTTGCACGCTTGATATGCCCCTTCTGGATCAGAAGGAGTTTCGAGTATGACCGAAGCGAAGCTGGCTCCCAACCTTCCGGGGTGGATGCAGGACCATGCGAACCGCTACCTCTCCAGCGGCGGCACCGAAGGGCACATGTACACCGTGACCCCGCCGGGCTACTCGGAGATGAGCGTGCCGTCGTTGCTGTTGACGACGACCGGCCGGAAGTCCGGGGATAAATATGTGTTCCCGCTGTTCTATGGGAAATCCGGGGACAGCTATTTCGTGATCGCGTCGAAGGGCGGCGCGCCGCAGCACCCCGGCTGGTATCGCAACATCCTCGCCAATCCGGATGTCGAGGTTCAGGCCGGGACGGCGAAGATTCACGCGCGGGCGCGAACCGCCAGTGGCGAGGAGCGGTCGCGGTTGTGGGCGAAGTCGCTGGAATTCTGGCCACCCTACGGTGACTATCAGCTCAAGACGGAGCGCGAGATCCCCGTCGTTGTGCTGGATCCGGTCAAATGAGCGACTGGAGCAAGGTGACCCGGCCGATCCCGGTTCCAAACGAGTGGACGAAGCCATTCTGGGACGCGGCGAAGCGGGGCGAACTGGCGCTGCAACGTTGCCAGAGCTGCGGACATTTCCAGCACCCGCCGTATGCGACCTGCGTTCAATGCATCGCGACGGAGCTGAAGTTCGAACCGGTGCGCGGTGAGGGCGCGATCTATGCCTATACCATCATGTATCACACCGGCGACAAACGTTTTGCCTCCGCCGTGCCTTACGCCAGCATCATCGTGGAGCTCGACGATGCACCCGGCGCGCTGCTCGCCGGCAACCTGCTGGAGGCGCCGTACACCGAGGCGATGGTCGGACGGCGCGTGGAGGTCATCTTCGAGAAGCTGAACGACGAGATCACGCTGCCGCAGTTTCGTCTCGCGCGCTGAAGGGAACCAAACGCATGTGGGACAACCGCTGCAAAATCGCCGTCAGTGGCGTGGGGTTTTCCAAGGTTTCCCGAACCGCCGAAATTCCGCTCGCGGCCCATGCGCTTGCGGCCGTGGAGGAGGCGGTTGCTGACTCGGGGTTGCGGATGGAGGACATCGACGGTCTGGCGACCTATCCGGAACTGCCGGCAACCGGGCACGCGGAGGTGGACGGCATCTCCGTTGTGTCGGTCAACTGCATGATGGCGATGCTGAAGCTGCCTGCTCTGACGTGGCACATCCAGGTGGGAACGACGAACATTGGCGGCGCCGTGCAGCAGGCGGTGAACGCGTTGCTCGCCGGGGTGTGCAAATACGCGGTGGTGTGGCGGGCGATGCACAACCCGCGCGGCACGTACCAAAACCTGCCCGGCGCCTATGCGGCGGGGGCGGCGCAGTTCACCGCACCCTACGGCTTCGGCGGTCCGGGGCAGGGTATGGCGGTCGCGTATACACGCTGGCTCGAGCGGAATGGGCAGAGCCGAGAGAAAATGGCGACGCTCGCGGTAACGCAACGCAAGCACACGCAGCACAATCCGCACGCGTACTTCTTCGGCACGCCGCTGACGCGCGAGGACTACTTCGCGTCGCGGATGGTGGCGTATCCGTTCTGCCTGTTCGATTGCGACATCCCTGTGCAAGGGGCGGTCGCCATCGTGCTGACGACGGCGGACCGGGCGCGAGATTTGAGGCCGCGTCCGGCGTATCTCGCGGGCTACGGTCAGCGGTTGCACTTTGAGGTGGCGGGGAGGATCGGCAGCCTCAGCAGCTATATGGAGGGCGGCAGCAGTTCGGCGAAGCTGACCTGGGAGCGATCAGGGTTTTCGCCGAAGGACGTCGATGTGGCGCAGATCTACGACGGTTTTTCCGCGTCGGTGATCTACGGGCTGGAGTCCTACGGGTTCTGCAAGGAAGGCGAGGCGCTGGACTTCATCCAGGACGGGCGCATCGAACTCGATGGCGACCTGCCGCTCAACACGTTCGGCGGCAGCCTCGGCACGGGCCGCATCCACGGGCTGTGGCACATCATCGAAGGCGCGCTGCAGGCGTCGGGGCGGGCGGGGTCGCGGCAGGTGAAGGATGCAAATGTGTCGTTTGTTGGCGCGAGCGCGCCGATCGTGACGGGGACTACGTTTATCTTCGTGGGGGAGTCTTACTGAGCGTCGGGGGCACCCGGGGTTAGCCACTGCAAAGCCGTCATTGTGATAGACTGCCGCCATCATGAAACTGCCGAGGATCAAACCGACTGTCGTCATTCCCGATGCCGCGCCGCTCATTCATCTCGCGGCCGGTGACGCCCTCACTGTGCTCAACGGCATGGGCCGCGTTCTGGTCCCCGATATCGTACAACTCGAAGCGACGTATTACCTCGACAAGCCTTATGCCCGCGAGATCGCGGCTTGGATCGAAGCCGGCCAGCAGCATGGCAGCAACGCGCCCGTCGCAATCGCCGAAACTGAAATCGGCGGGCTCTACCGCATAGCGCTCGATCAGGGATTGCCGAGGCCGCGCAATGCCGGCGAGATCGGCATTGCGACCTGGCTGGCCGAGAACCTCGCCCGTGTCGGCGGCCCCGCCCTCGTCGTATACGAAAACGGCCGCGTGCCCGGCATGCTGAGCCGCGAAGGTGTGGCCGATGTTGTGGCTGTGGCGACAACCCGCAACATGCTACGCATGGCGCAGGAAGAAGGGATCATCCCGGATGCCGAAGCCCTGTGGGAGCGCATCACGGCCGCGATACCGACAGCCAATCCAGCCGCAAACCTCACCATCATCAGTCCGGTGATAAAGCCATGAACGGCCCCGTCCATCCCGTGATTCGCCGCTACGCCGATGGCGAGATTTCCGCCATGCAGGCAGCTTCCGAGCTTGGCGGCACAGCAACGGTGGCCGATGTCATTGTAATGCTGCGCCAGGCTGGGCTGAAGCCGCCGGAGCCGCCGCCCGAGCAGGCGCGCGCGGAACTGGCGCGAGCGCGGCATATTCTTGGGTTGGACGGGGGGTAGGTTTGCACACCGGGGCACGATGTCTCACATGGGACTCGAGCGGGCCTATCTCCCCAGTCCTCACCGCACTCGTCACCCCACCCCAACCACCTTCCCCTCCACCAGCCCGTCGATCTCCGCCTCCCCGTACCCCACCTCGCGCAGCACCTCCCGCGTGTGCTCCCCCAGCCGCGGCGCGAGCCTCCGCACCCCCGCCGGACTGGCGGAAAACCGCGCCGGCGGACGCGCCTGGCGGATCTTGCCCTCGCTCGGATGGTCCAGCTCCTGAAACAACCCCACCGCCTTCAGATGCGGCTGCTCCATCACCTCGGACAACTTCGCAAACCCCGTGTGCGGCACGTCGATCCGCAGCAGCAATTCCTCCCATTCCGCGGTCGTCCTGCTCGGCGCGATGTCGCGCATTCGGTCGTAGATCCGGTCGATGTTGCGCGCCCGCGCCACCGGGTCGCGCACCGAGAACTCCTCGATGCATTCCGAATGCCCCACCGCCTCAAAGAACGCGCACCAGTTCGCCCCTGAGTAGGGCAGCATGGTCAGCCAGCCATCCTTGGTCCGCACCGGCCGCCGCGCCTTCATCCGCTTGTAGCCCGAAGGCCCGATAGGCGGCACGAACGCCATGCCGCCGAACATCTCGATGCTGTTGAACGCCGCCAGCGTCTCCAACATCGGCACCTCCACCGTCTGGCCCTCGCCGGTGCGCTCGCGATGCAGCAGCGCCGCTGTCACGGCGGAGGTCAGCGCCATGCCGCAGATCTTGTCGCCGATCAGGCTGGGGACGAACACGGGCTCCTCAGCGGTGCCCATGGCCGATGCGAAACCCGACGCCGCCTGGATGATCTCGTCGAACGCCGGCCGCGCCCGCCACGGCCCGTCCTGGCCAAAGCCCGTGGCCACCGCATAGACGAGCCTTGGATTGAGCGCCTTGCACGTGTCGTAGCTGAAACCCAGCCGCGCCAAGCCGGCGGGGCGAATGTTGCTGACCAGCGCGTCCACCGTCGGGATCAGCCGGCGCAGCACCTCCTTGCCGTCGGGATGCTTCAAATCGAGCGCGATGCTGCGCTTGTTGCGGTTCGTCGCCATGAACTGCCCGCTCATGCCGCGGTTGCGGAACTGCCCGGACGTGCGCCAGGTGTCGCCGGTCAGGCTCTCCACCTTGATGACCTCGGCGCCCCAGTCGCCGAGGGTCTGTGTGCCGAACGGGCCGAACAGCACAGTGGTCAGATCGAGAATGCGCAATCCCTTGAGCGGTCCGGTCGGTTCGGTCATGCAGTTCGGTCCTTGGTCGGTGTTGCTCTATTTGTCCTGAAAACGCTCCGCGATCGAGTGTCAACGACGGGCACCGATCGCTGACAGCCGAGGACTTTCCCGCTAGCGTTCAGAACCGAGCGTCTGGGGGTGCTCCGCCCGATGCACAGGAATGAAGGGAGAGAAAGCGATGCAGATCGTCGACGCCCAAATCCATCTCTGGGGAACCGGTCTGCCGAGCAACCTCTCGCATCGACAGGTGACGCACTTCACCCCAGAGGAGGCCATCGTCCTGATGGACGAAGGCGGCGTCGATGCTGCCGTCATTCATCCGCCGGGTTGGGATCCGGGTTCGACCGACATGGCATTTGCGGCGGTTCGAAACTACCCAGGCCGTTTTGCCATCATGGGTGCGGTGCCGCTCGATCGACCGGACTCGCACGCCCGCATCGCGAATTGGAGAGAGCAACCAGGAATGCTCGGTCTGCGGTATGGGTTCCTGAGCGATCCCGCGCGGCAGTGGCTGACCGATGGCACAATCGACTGGCTTTGGACGGAAGCTCAAAAAGCCGGTGTCCCGGTTGCCGCGCTGGCGACGGATTCGCTGACGGAACTTGGCCGAATTGCCGAGCGCCACCCCGGGCTTCGATTGACGATCGATCACCTAGGCGGCAGGGGCGGCCTGACCACACTGAAAGATGCCGCGGCCATGACCCACATGCCGGACCTTTTGGCGCTGGCAAAATTCCCCAATGTGGCGGTCAAGGCGACCGGCGCGCCGGGCTATTCCAGTGAGACCTATCCGTTCCCGGCGATGCACACGTATCTGCGACAGATCTACGATGCGTTTGGTCCAAGCCGGATGTTCTGGGGCACTGACATCACCAAGATGCCCTGTTCCTGGCGCCAATGCGTGACGATGTTCACCGAGGAGTTGCCCTGGCTCAGCGAACAGGACAAGAGATTGATCATGGGTGAGGCGCTGTGCGCCTGGTGGGGCTGGGACCGAGCAGCCTGAACGCAGCAAACGAACAAGGGAACGTTTTGGAATGAGCAATACGAAAACATCGGGAAAGAAGGTCGCGGTGGTGGTGGGCGCCACCTCCAAGTGGCAGTCGGATGGCCGCAATACCCTGCTGGCGCACGGCAGGACGCTGGACGATAGCGACCTGCCGGTCGGCGTGCGCTGGGCGTGGGCGGCGCCATCGCACAGAAGTTCGCCCAAGAGGGGTTCTTCGTCGTGCTGACAACCCGCGCGCAGGCCAATGCGTCAGCACTGGCGGACGCCATCCGGAAGCAAGGTGGAGCCTGCATGGTCGTCGAACTGGACCTTGTCTCGCAAGATTCAATCTCGACGGCGTTCGCCACCATCCGTCGCGAAGCGGGCGATCCGGACGTACTGGTTTACAACGCGGGTTACCTGGAGGGTCGTGATCTTCCTCCTGAAAAAGAACTGCTCGAACACATTCCAGTGGAGATGTTCGATACCGCGCAGCACATCGCGAGCCGAGGGCCGTTTCTCGTTGCCAAGGAAGTGCTGCCGGCCATGCGGAAGAAAGGCGAAGGGTCGTTCTTCTTCTCCAACAACTCAAGCTCGCTGCGCGGGAAGAAGCGAATGACCGGACAGTCGCTTTACTATCCGAGGGTCATGATGCGTACGCTGGCGCAGGTGCTCACCGAGGAGTACTCCGAGCACGGCGTGCACGTTGCCAACGTGGTGATCGATGGGACCATCGACTCACCCGGGACGCGGGCGATGCCGAGGCTTCAAAATAGACCCGACCTCGTGATCAATCCGGTCAAGATCGCCGAGGCATTCTGGTACCTGCACACTCAGGACCGGTCGTGCTGGACACACGAGCTTCAACTCACGCCGTTTCCGACCAAACCGAGCTATTGAGCGCGGGCGTCGCCTGGTCGTCACGGCCGGGCGGACGCCTTCACTTGTCGAGCCAGATCGTCGCCAGATCCTGGTTGACGTAATGGCTCGGGCTTATTTTCCAGCCTTTGACATAGCTTCGATACGGCACGATGCGGTAGCGCCACAGCAGGAAGCTTTCGTGCGCCTCGGTGTCGAGCACCCGCCTCTCGAACTGGCGCATCAGGTCGCGTTGCCGCGCGAAATCAGGCTCCCGCAGCATCCGGTCATAAATGTCGATCTCCGTCGGGTCGTCGTAGTTTCCGTAATTCGCATCGGAGACCGAGCGCGGCAGGTACTTAGTGCCGTCGAGCAGCGGATTGACTATGTTCTGGCATTCGGCATCGACCGCCACCGCGAAATCGCCTCGGCGTAGCGCCTCCTCATAAGGGCCGGTCGGCAGGACGCGCTGGGTTGCCCGTATGCCGATCTTGCTCCATTCGTCGATGACCCAGGTTCCATTGAACTTATAGGGTTGATCGACATTGCGGTTGAGCAGCTCGAACGTCAGCCCTTCCGCGCCAGCTTCTTTCAACAGTCGCCGCGCCTCGGCCCGCGACTTCTCGATGTCCGGCCAATAGCCCGCCAATTGCTCCAGTTCCGCCTTGGTCGCGGCCAAAGGCGAGGTGGGAAAAACGATGCCGCCAACCGTCCGCGAGACTGTGATCCGCGACATTGGCGCCGCGCCATGCCAGCGGTCGATCGCCAACGTCAACGCGCGGCGCACCCCCGCATCGTCGAACGGCTTTCTCGCGTGGTTTGGGGTTATCAGGGCTCCACAATTCCAGTCGCTCTCCTGAACGGTAATCTTGTCACCCAGAGCCGCGACAAGTTCGTCGCGCGTCGCCGGGGGAAAGCCGCGGAACTCGATCGCTGCCCGGTCGCTTCGGATCGCGGCCACCCTGACCGCCTGCTTGTCGGCGAAAATTCCGAGGAAGCCATCCAGATAAGGCAACCCCGGATGGTAGTAATCGGGATTGCGCTCACCGGAAATCGACTGTCCCACCTGGTATTCCTTGAACCGGAACGGGCCGGAGCCCATGATGTTCTTTTCAAACCAGCGGGGGTCGCGGTCGAGGATATCCTTCTTGTAGATGAAGGCGTATGGATCAGCGAGAGCGGGCAGAAATGCCGCCGTCCCAAATTTGAGGTGAAAGACGACGGTTTTTGGATCGGGCGCCTCGACCTTGTCGATCATCGAATAGTAGCCGCGGCGCACGCTGATGACGCCTTCCGGCGGATCGACGATCTTGTTCCAGCTTGCCGCCACGTCGTAGGCGGTCAGGGCCGAGCCGTCCTGGAACCTGACATCGCCGCGGATCGGGAATGCGTAGGTCAGGCCGTCCTCCGTCGGCTTTGGTATCTCGGTGCAGACATCGCAGACGAACTCGGTCGTCGCGGCCGGGTTTTCTGGGTTGGCCCGGATCAGCACGCTGTAGAACGGTGCCACCGAGTGGATCGTCGCGAAGGTATTTTCGCGATGGCCGTCGAAGCTCGGCGGCGTATCCGCCGGGATCATGAAGGTCAGGATACCGCCGCGCTTCGGCGTGTCGTCGGCGAAGGCTGGCAATCCCAGCCACACCATGATTGCCACGCAAGCCGCGATTGATCGATGCATTTCCGTCTCCACTGCCGATGCGCGCTGGTCGCCGGCGCTGTCAGGCCCGCTTTTATCTCACGGCGTCGCGGAAGGTAACTCTGGCCCGATGAGGAGATTCCCGGGCCACCGGAGAGTGCGTCCGCAATCGAATCATCACCGATCGACGCGATCAACCGCTGTCTGCTAGGCTGGCCCGGACACTCGCCGTCCAGGAGAAAACGCATGAACGACGCACCGACCCTTTCCCAGCGCGCCGACGCGCTCGAAGAGCAGATGAGCCGCGAGCTCGACTACATCGTGATCAGGTCCCGCCTCTACAGCATGGCCGAGGGCGATATGGGCCCGCCGCCGAACGCCGCCAAGCTTATGGCCGGCAATCCGAATGCGCGCGTGCTGATGGGCGATGATCCGCGCCTGCCGCCGATGCCGGAGAAGCCGACCCTCATCGACTTCTTCAAACACCGCTTCGGCCCCGCCGCACACCTGTTGCAGAGCGCGAAGCACGCCGTGAATGCAGGACTGCCGGAGAACATGGTGCTTGCCTGCCTGTTGCACGACATCTCGACGATCGGCTTCATCCGCGGCGACCACGGCTACTGGGGCGCGCAGCTCGTCGAGCCCTATGTCGACGAGGAGGTGACCTGGGCGATCCGCGCGCACCAGGTGCTGCGCTTCTATCCCGACCCGTCGGTCGGCTATGAATATCCGCAATCGTACATCAAGACCTTCGGTGCCGATTATCGCACCGACACCTACATTGACGAAGACTACAAGCGGATGCGGAACCACAAATGGTACATGTCAGGACGGATGATCACTGTCCACGACATCTACTCGTTCGACCCGGACGCGAAGGTCGAGTTGGAAGAATTCACCGATGTGATAGGGCGCAATTTCCGCCAGCCCGAACAGGGGCTCGGCTTTGACAACAGCTCGGTGGCGCATATGTGGCGCGCGATGATCCGGCCGGCCAAATATCTGTAGGGCATCGAGACGCATCGCACGCGGTAAGCTGCTGCAGACGGCGCTACCGCAGATCGTGGTCGGAGGCCCTTTGCCGTCGCGGGCCTCCGACCGACCTTCAGTGCAGCCCCGCTCTACGTCAGCTTGCCGGGTACGGTCTGCACGTCAAAGCTGAGCCCGTGGCCTTGCAGATCCGACGCCGTATAGACGGCAGTCACATGCAGCTCCTGGTCACTGACGATTTCCAGGAACCCGATCGTCAGTGGCATGGTCGACTCGGGAACGCCGCCATAGAGCATCTCGGCAATGCGGCAGCAATCGTCCATGGTGGCCGCGCCGGATGGTAGGACGATCCTTTCGACGGCTCGGGCATTCGCGACGGCAGGCTCGCGACCCGTGACCGCGCCGGCAAACACCAGAGGAACGAAGCGCTTGACGACCGTGGCTTCCTTGCATTTTGGATTGAGCATATTGATTTCGGTCGCATAGATGCCTGGGCGCACCGGGCCGCACGCGCAGCCGCAGTCGTTTTGCGTGCCACATACGAACTTCACCGCATAGGTGTACTTGCAGGCCGGCACGGTGATGCGCGTCGGTTTCGCCGCCACGACGTTGCCATCCACCACCACGTCGATAGCGCCGGTGAAAATCCTGTCGCGAGTGGCGCAGTCCTCCACATCGCCATTGAACGTGACCTCGAATTTCAGGACGTTGGTCTGGTCTCCCGGCAGCGGGCCATAACTTGGCGGCGTGATCGAGGTCACGAAGGGAGCGATGGCGCCGACCGGCTGCAGGTGGACGTTGTTGATTGTCAGCAGGGCTTTCAGTTGTGCAATGATGGTCGCCACGATGGTGGTCGGATCCACACTGTTCACCACGATGCCGGACGTAGCTGCGGCAATCCTGGTCGCCTGCCCTGGTGCTCCACCCGGCGCGCCGCAGGCCGCGTAGGCCGCATTGAGCGTACCCAGGAGGTTTGTCGGATCGTCGTTGAGCCCGTTCGCATATCCTGATCCATCGTTCAGGCTAAGGGCGAGAACGGTGATCTGGCCGGCGACCAGCTTCGCTGTCACCGACGCCTCGGTGATGCCTGACGCAAGCCCGCTGGCCGCCGCGCAGATCGGATCATGACCGGGGGCATCGCCGAACCAAACAACGATATGCTTGACGCCTGGCCTCCAGCCGATCGCCGGCGAACTGGCTACCTGGTCAAGTGCATAGAACTGCGCCTCGGGGCCGTCACCGCCACCGGTGGCATTCCATGTGCCGAGAGCCGCCGTCACCGCGGGCTGGCTCGACGTGATGGGCTGGATATTTTGAAAGGCAAGAGACGTATCGCCGGCGTTATCAAAATCCCGGTATTCGCCGACGCCGAATTGTAACCCTGAGATTCCGCCCAAGGCTGCGAAGATCGCACTTGCACCTGTTTGGACGGCGCTGATGGCAGGAGTCATGCTGCCCGTGTTGTCCGCCAGGAAATAGATGTCGGCGGGGGCAACAGCTGCCGAAGGCGGAATCGTGACGGTGATGGTCTCGTGGACGACGTCGCACTCGCCGAGCCGCAGATTGTTGACCGCCGGCTGTATGGTAACCTTCTTGGCGTCGACTACATGATGCGGGACGGGCTCGACACGGGTAATGAACAGCTCTCGTCGCGCGTTCGCCACGTCGACAACCTGGCCCCGTTCATCCAGAACGACCTCGACTGGTGGCGCGTTGCCCCGGTCCAATCGCACCGCCATGAACAGATGGATCGGATAACCTTCCTTCGGATGACTATCGCTTTCCGTCGTTACGATCTTGTGCTCATCCTTGCCAAAATGCTGCGCAAAGTGTCTTCGCGCGGCTTCCAGGACGTTCTGTGGTGCAGGCATAACGGTTTCTCCCTTTTCATCAGACACATTTAGAGGCAGCGGCATGCAGGCCCGCCTTGGTTCCGCGTGGCAGCAAAAGCATGGACACCGACAAGGGGAGGATTTAGGTCACGACCGTCCCTGGATTTGACTGAATGCAAAAGACGAACGCCGTCGCCCCGCTAAGGAAGTCGCCTATACAACCCTCTTGTGGACTGGATGTTCGCACCACTTTCGGTGCGACGCTGTGAATCGGGCCACAGAGCTGCCGGCTGGCAGCGGCCTATCGCAAATGCCACGTATATGTGATGACGCTATCCGCCGTATTTGGATTGGAGCGGTTCCAGAACAATCCGACCGAACATTTGACTTAGGTGAAATACCGGTTCCGGACTAAACGGGACCGGCGGCACCCATCACGCGCGCCGCAGCAGGAACAGCCCCTGTTCGCCGAACAGATTCGCCAGACGCGGAAACCGCCGCCACGGTGTCCGCCCGCCTTCGTCGTCGGGCGCTAGCCAGCTTTCCACCGCGTAGCCCTCATTCGTGCACAGGTCGAAGAAGTCGTGGATCGTGCAGGGATGGATGTTGGGCGTCTCGTACCACGGCCGATCCCAGGTCTTTGTCATCGGCATGCGCCCGGTGCTGAACAGTTGCCAGCGCAACTGCCAGTGGCCGAAATTGGGGAAGCTGACGATCGCGCGCGTGCCGATGCGCAGCATCTGGCGCAGCACCGCGCGCGGCCGCTCCACCGCCTGCAGCGTGCGCGACAGCACCACGTAGTCGAACGCACCGTCTGGATAGTGCGCAAGGTCAGTATCCGCATCGCCATGCATCACTGGCAGCCCGTGCGCCACCGCCCGCGTCACCTCGGCCATGTCGATCTCGATGCCGCGCGCGTCGCAGCCTTTGGTGCGGAACAGATGGTCGATCAGCATGCCGTCGCCGCAGCCGATGTCGAGCACGCGCGCACCCGGTGCAACCATCTCGGCGATCAGCCGCAGATCGACCCGCATGTTCTTGGCGACGAAGCGGACGGGGTCGTGCGTGCTCATGGTCAGTCCTTCGATTTATCCAGTGTCGGCAGACGGAAACGATCCTGTGGATCGTCCCATCCCTTGAACCGCGGCTTGCGCTTCTCGGCGAATGCCGCGCGCGATTCCATCAGGTCACTCTTGGCGCCGTGCTCGTGCAGCGCGACGGCCAAACGCTGCATCTCCTGCGCCGGTGCCGGACGCATCTGACGCATCATGTGCACGGTGTTGACCCGCGAGGCCGGCGGCAACGTCAGCAGGTGTTCCGCCATGGCGAGCGCGCTCGGCATGAGTTCGTCGGGCTCGACAAGGCGGTTGAGGAAGCCAACATCGAAAAAACGTTCGGCGGTGAAGCGGAAGCCCAGCGCCATTTCCATGGCGATCGGATACGGCACATTGGCGATGTGCCCGTGGTTGTAACCGCCGAGCAGCCAGCGTTTGGCCTCCGAGACCTCGAACACCGCGCCGCGCACGGCCACGCGCAGATCGGTACGCTCGACCAGCATGAAGCCGCCGCCCATGGCGAAGCCGTTGACAGCGGCGATCACCGGCTTTTCCAACGCGCCGGACATGAACGGATCTTCGATCGCGGGGCGTCGTCCGCCGGGTGCGCCGTCCTGCAGCGATTCCTTCATGTCCTCGCCGGCGCAGAACGCGCGGCCGGCGCCGGTGAAGATGGCGACCTCGAGTTCATCGCTGTGGCGGAATTCGGTCCAGGTCTCGGCCAGCTGCGTGCGCATTTCGTGGTTGAGTGCGTTGAGCCGCTCGGGCCGGTTCATGCGCACCACGAGTATCTGTCCGTGGCGCTCGGTTTCGACAACGGCCATGTTGCGGTCTCCTATCAGCCCAACTTGACGACACCATCCGCCGCCAGCGCGGCGATGCGCTCCGAAGAATAGCCGATCGCGCCCAACACTGCGCGCGAGTGCTGGCCCAGCGTCGGCGCGGGGTGGCGCAGCTTGCCGGGCGTATCCGACAGGCGCGGGATCACGTTGTGCATCAGCACGGAACCCGCTTCCTCATCCGGCGCCTCGACGATGATACCACGTGCCTGGACATGCTCGTCGGCAATCAGTTGGTCGATCTCATAGACCGGAGTGGCGGTAACTTCGGCCGCCTGGAAGATCGCCATGTTCTTGTCCAGTGTCCGCGCCGCGATGAACTCCGCCACCGCGCCGTCGCATTCGTCGATGTGGCGCACGCGGTCGGTGTTGGTGCGGAAGCGTGGATCGTCGATCATCTCCGGCTTGCCGATGGCGCGGAACACGCGTTCGGCCATCGCCTGGATCGACGCCGAGATGGCGATGTACCGGCCATCGCGCGTGGCATACACGTTGCGCGGCGACGTGGTGAGCGAACGGCTGCCGGTGCGCTGCGGCTTCTCGCCCAAAACGCGGTAGGTTGCCGCCTCGGGGCCAAGGATGGAAATGATCGGATCGAGCAGCGGTAGGTCTATGACCTGTCCCTTGCCGCCGCGCTCGACGACGCGCAACGCGACCATCACGGCGTAGGCGCCATACAGCCCGGCAACCATGTCGGCCAGTGCCAGCGGCGGCAGCACGGGCGGGCGGTCGCCGTAGCCGTTCTTCGACGCGAACCCCGACATCGCCTCCACCAGCGTGCCGAAGCCGGGGCGGTCACGGTACGGGCCGTCCTGACCGAAGCCGGTGATGCGCACGATGATCAGCTTTGGATTGCGCGCGTGCAGCACGTCGGGGCCGAGGCCCATCTCCTCCAGCGTGCCCGGCCGGAAATTCTCGATCAGCACCTGGCTGTGTGCGAGCAGGTCCAGCAGCGCGTCACGTCCGGCCCGCGGGCGCAGGTTCAGCGCGAGGCTCTTCTTGTTCCGCGCATAGACCTTCCAGTGCAGGCTCAGCCCCTTCACGCGCCAGGCCCGCAGCGGATCGCCGGTGCGCGGGTCCTCGATCTTGATCACTTCCGCGCCTTGGTCCGCCAGTTGCAGGCTCACCATGTTGCCGGCGACCAGGCGCGACAGATCGACGACGCGGACGCCGTCAAGCGGTGCGGTCGCGTTTGGTTCGAAATCGATGCGCGGGATCATTGCGTGCTCTTCAGGACGCGTTAGTCTGGGTCCAGACGTCGGTGGCCCGCAAGGGCTGAAACGGGAAAGCCAGCCCCTCGGATCAAGTCCGAGGGCAAGGCTGCTGCCCCCGCAACTGTGCGCGGCGAGTCGGGTTCCAGCGTGCCATTGCCCCAAATCCCTTGGGGCGAGAAGGCGGAACCAGACACCGACCCGCGAGCCAGGAGACCGGCCGGCGTCGAGACTGCGCGCGCGCGGCGGGCGGGGTGTACCGGTGCAGCGGGGGTGAACCCGCAGGCGGGCTGTCGTCAATTGATGACGGAGGACCCGCATGCACCGGTTCCACTTTTATTTGTCATCCCCGCGAAAGCGGGGACCCAGGCGCACAGACACAGCTCGTGGCGGCGCTCTCTGGGTTCCCGCTGTCGCGGGAATGACAATCGTAACGATTATAATGATTGCGCTCCCCGCGCACGCCGCCGACACCGACACGCCCACGCCGACACCAACACCAGAGCTCGTGGTCACCGCCACGCGCGTCCCGACGCCGATTCTGGACATACCGGCCGGCGTGTCGGTGATCGACCGCCAGACCATCGAGCAGCGCGGCTACAACACGCTGGCCCAAGCGCTGTCGGCCGTCCCCGGCATCCGCGTCAGCCAGTCCGGCGGCGCGGGCGGCGTGGCCAGCGTGTTCGTGCGCGGCACCAACTCCGACCAGGTGTTGGTGCTGATCGACGGCATGCCAATAAACGACCCGTCCGATCCCGGTGCGCAGTTCAACTTCGGCGTCGATACGCTTGGCGACGTAGAGCGGATCGAGATCATCCGCGGACCGATGGCGGCGCTGTATGGCTCGGGGGCCATCGGCGGCGTCATCAACCTGATCATGCGCACCGGCCACGAACAGGGCTTCCACTTCACCGGCGATCTGGCCGGCGGCTATCCGGAGCAGGTGCGCGGCATTCTGAACGGTTCGGGCATCGAGGGGCCACTGGACTACTCGCTGACCTTCGAATCCCAATCGCAGCAGGGTTTCGATTCGACGCCGCAGCGCATGTCGATCTTTACCGGCGTGCCGCAGGGCTTTCGCGATCGCCTCCTGACGATCAATCTCGGATACACACCGGTGGACGGCACGCGCGTGTCGCTCCTGCTGCGCGGACGGTCCGCAAAGTTCGGCTTCAACAACCTCGGTGATCCCACGTTCGACGATGCCAACGCCACCGGCACGGACGACACGCTGCTGGGACGCGTCGGCATCACGTCGAAGCTGTTCGACGGAACTTTTGAAACCGGTGTCTTTGTCGGCCGCCTGCAGGACGACCGGCAGTTCCGACAATTGCTGAACCCGCTCGATCCGAACCTGGCGTCCGAGGATAACCGCTTTCACGGCTATCGGACCGACATCCAGTGGAACAACACGGTCCATCTCAACGACCTGTTCACGTCGAGCGTGCTGACGGCGACCGATCTGACATTCGGCTACGAATACATCGGCGACACGGCGAATGTGAAGGCGAATTCCGTATCCGGGGGGTTCCCGTTCGCGCAGAACGCGAAGGCATCGATGACGACGAATTCCGGCTATGCGGGCATTCAGACGATGCTGTGGCAGCGCGTGACGCTGACCGGACAGGTGCGCCAGGATGTCGTGCTGAACAACTCGCCGTTCACGTGGCGGCTCGGCGCGGTGCTGGACGTGCCGGAGGTTCTCACGCACTTCAAGGCCGCCTACGGCACCGCATTCCGCGCGCCGACCCTGTTCGACCGGTTCGGATTTGATTCAACCGGCTTCAGGGGAAATCCCAACCTGCAGCCGGAGACCGCGCAGGGCTGGGAGGCCGGTTTCACCACCGATCTGCCGGTCTTCGCGCGCGCCGACGGTATCAGCTTCGGCGCAACCTACTTCAACGAGCAGATCCAGAACCTGATCGTCGAGCAGTTCGTGCCGATTGAAACGCAGGTGAACATCGGGTCCGCGCACATCCAGGGCGTCGAAACTTCGCTGACCGTGCGCCTGTTCCGCTGGATGACGCTCGATGCCACATATACGTTCACCGATGCGCAGGATGCCGACTCCGGCGAGCGTCTGCTGCGCCGACCGCAGAACACGGCATCGCTGAATGCGGCGATCACGCCGCTGCCTGGTCTGACCATCGCACCCGAACTGCTGCTGACCGGCGCGTTCCAGGATTTTCTCATCGACAACAGCGGCATCAGCACCAACGTGGGCACATCGCAGCACGGGCTGATTGCCAACCTGACCATCACCTACGACGTCGCGCCGCACGTGCAGCTCTACGCCACCGGCTACAACATCTTCAATTCGCGCTTCGAGCCGGTAAACGGCTTCCAGACCCCAGGCGCGTCATTCCTCGCAGGCGTGCGCATGCGTTTGTAACCACCGAACCGTGATGCGTTTTGCCATCGAACCGCCATTTATCGCCGTCCAACTGTGTTCGGTTGCTTTCAATGATCGAGGTTTATCATGCGCGGCATCTTGCTTTGGGTTCTCGGGATTCCGATCCCCGTCATCATCCTGCTCTATCTCTTCCACGTGATCTGACAGTGCCTCGGTCGCAGCGGCGGGCCACCACGCGTAACGTCCCGGTGACCCGCCGCCACACCGCACAGGAGTAGACTCGACAGACCCACCATAGCAGCCTGAACTTGATTGACTGCCCGTCCGCAATCCAGGATGCAGCGCAGAATAATCGGGGGAAGGTTCGTCATGTTCGCATGGCTCTACGATCTGACTGCGCGCGAACGCCGCACCATGCTCGCCTGCTTCGGTGGCTGGTCGCTCGATGCGCTCGACGTACAGATCTTCTCGTTCGTCATCCCGAGCCTGCTCGGGCTATGGCACATCTCCACCGGACAGGCCGGCATACTCGGCACCATCACGCTGCTGGTGTCCGCGTTCGGCGGCTGGCTCGCCGGCGCCCTGTCGGACCGCTGGGGCCGCGTGAAGGTGCTGCAGATAACCATCGTGTGGTACGCCTTCTTCACCTTCCTGTGCGGCTTCGCCCAGGATTTTACCCAGCTTTTCATCTTCCGCGCATTCCAGGGCCTCGGCTTCGGCGGCGAATGGGCGGCCGGCGCGGTGCTGATCGGCGAAGTGGTCCAGGACCGCTACCGCGGGCGCGCGGTCGGCCTCGTGCAGACCGGCTGGTCGATCGGCTGGGGCGCCGCGGCGCTGCTCTACACGCTGCTGATCGCCATACTTCCGGAAGAATACGCCTGGCGCAGCCTGTTCTGGATCGGCCTTGCACCGGCGGCGTTGGTGATCTGGATCCGCCGCTTCATCGAGGAACCCGAAATCCGTCGCAACCGTCAGGCGCCGGCCGGATTCATGCACATCTTCTCGACGCTTAGGCCGCCATATCTCACTGTCACCTGGCGGGTCGTCATGATGGTCGCGGGTGCGCAGGGCGGTGGCTACGCACTGGGCGTCTGGCTGCCCACCTACCTGAAAACCGTGCGCGGCATCTCGGCGGTCGGCACCGGCGGCTACACACTTGTTCTGATCCTCGGCGCATTCTTCGG
>DATMND010000099.1:0-2876 GCA_035569235.1 Acetobacteraceae bacterium
CATGCTGAGCGCTTGCGAGGCCGGAATCGGCATCGCGCAGATCATGCAACTCGGCTCCCGAGATTTGCTGGCCGAGGGCAGGCTGGTTGAATTGTTTCCGGACTGGTCCGGCGAGCTTTTCCCGCTCTATGCACTCTACCCATCGCGCCAACTGAGGGCCGCCAAGGTTCGAACCTTCATCGAATTCACGGTCGATCTGCTGTCGGCGGCAGCGGCGGTTTGACCCGATGCGTTGTGTTCTATCTGCCGCTGCTCGCGCGGGCGGGCTAGCTCTGTGAGCGACTGGCCAAGTCGTTGTCCCAGAGTGCCTGCATCTCATCGTCGAGAGAAGCTGGATCGGAGCACAGCCGGCGACGCACATCGCGGCTCCGTTCGTCGGCGAGAACTTCCGTTTCGCCTCGTTCGATCGCGACAAGCGTTGCTTCAACTACGGTTTCGGGTGCTGTCTTTGCGGTGGTAGTATGGGTCCCCATATCAGTATCCATGTATCCCGCATGTACGCCCACAACCAACGTCCCCTGTGATCGGAGTTCAACTCTGATGCCATTGGTCATTGCGAGCTCCGCCGCCTTGGACACGGAATAGGACCCGCTGACCGGCACCGTGATCCAACTTGCGACCGAGAGGACGTTGATGATCGCCCCACCGCCATTTTTTCCCAGTAGGGCGGCGAAGGACCTGCACATGCCCAAGGTCCCCAGGTAATTGACTGCGATCTCGTCGCGGGCGGCCTCGATCGACCGGGCGCCTATCAAGGGCGTGAAATGAGCAATACCCGCATTATTCACCAAGATGGTGACGTCGCTGCAAATCTGGGCGGCGTTCTCAACTTCACCGCCTCTTGTTATGTCAAGTTTCAGCGGCACGACCTTATCGGCGACGACGAGTTCTCTCGGGTTTCGAGCCCCCGCGTAAATCTTCGCCGCACCTGCATCAAGCATTCCTCGGACGAAAGCCTTGCCTAGCCCGCGATTCGCGCCGGTCACGAGAACGACAGCCCCGTCGATGTTCACGTTTGTCTCATCGAGGCGTTTTTGGGGGGAAGGCCGGATCGGCGGGTGCCGCGTGGCGATCGGCTTCGCCAGATGCCGCGGTCGTCAGCGCGAGGGGCTCGGCAAGCCGCATTGCTGGACTCCGTTCTGAGCGCCGCCGATCACGAAAATACCTGGCCGCGGCGACGGGGCCTTTCATGCTCGCACGATCACTCTCCCGACGATCCGCCCTAACTCGATGATTTTTTTTCGACGCGCCACGGGCCGATCCGGATCAGACCAGGCACTGCTGCAGGCTGCGCATCATCAGCGCCTGCGGCAGGCCGAGGCCGATGAACACCAGCCGGCTTTCCCGCTTGTCGCCCTCGGCCCAAGGCGCGCCGGCGTCATGGCTCATCAGCTGATGGACGCCCTGGAAGATCACCTTGCGGTTGTTTCCGGCCATGTGAAGCACGCCCTTGTAGCGCAGGAGATCCTGGCCGTGGCTGCCGACGATGGCGTTCATGAACTGGCCGAAGCGCACCCCGTGGAAAGGCCTTTCCGAGCGGAAGACAAAACTTTTCACGTCGTCGTCGTGGTGATGGTGATGCTGATGGAGTTCGTGATCGTGATCGTGGGGGGAGGCGCACGATGAGGGCGGTTCGAACTCCAGGTCGGGGGAGAGGTTGAACCCCCGTACGTCGAACACCTCGTGCATCGCGACGTCGCCGAAGGCCACCACGCTCTGGGCGGCGCGGGGGTTCATCCGCCGCAGCCGCTCGCGCAAGTCGGCGACCGCCTCGTCGCTCACCAAGTCGGCCTTGCTGATGAACAGGCGATCGGCGAAGCCCACCTGGCGGCGCGCCTCTCCGCGAGAGTCGAGCTGGTCCATGGCGTGCTTGGCGTCGACCAGGGTCAGGATCGCGTCCGGCCGGTAGTCGCCGGCGATCTGGGGATCGAGGAAGAAGGTCTGGGCGATCGGACCGGGATCGGCCAGGCCGGTGGTCTCGATCATCACCTGGTCGAAGGCGATCTCCCCGGCGCGCCGCCGCCCGGCGAGGTCGGCCAGGGTCGCCCGCAGGTCGTCCCGGATGCCGCAGCACAGGCAGCCGTTGCTGAGCTGGATGATCTGCTCCTCGCCGCCGGAGACGATGATCTCGCTGTCGATGTTCTCCTCGCCGAACTCGTTCTCGATGACGGCGATCTTCCGCCCGTGAGCCTCGGTGAGGACGCGGCGGAGCAGCGTGGATTTGCCCGATCCGAGGAAGCCCGTGAGGATGGTGGCGGGGATGAGCGGCTGGCGCATGCTCATCCCATCAGCACGATGGTGTAGCCGCCGAACACCACCCCCTGCTGGGTGGCGCTGACCCGGTAGACGTGGGCCTCGCCCGGGCCGGGCGCCTGGTCGGTGGTGGAGAAGGCGACGTGCTTGTCGTCGCCGTGCACCCTGTGGCTGGCGGCCGCATCGCCGCCCGTGGGAAAGCCGCCGCCGGCGGTGGTCGGGGGCGAGAGGGTCGGCGTCCCGGTCGGCGGCGCCATCACCGGGAACACCCCGCGCTGCCCGGTGCGCTGCTGCAGCCAGGGGCCGGCGTTGGGCGTCACCCGCTCCACCGCCACAGTGGCCGGCGCGCCGTAGAGGGCGCCGACCTTGATCAGGATCGGCTGGGTCAGCGCCAGCCCCGGGGCCTTCGGCGCCAGGGCGGCGCCGGCGATGGACTGGCCGGGCGCATCCACATGGATGTTGCGCTGCCCCACATGGCGGTTCCACGAGGCGTCGAAGGCCGGTTGGCCCGGCAGGTCGGAGGGGTTGTCCCACACCCGCACCAGCAGGCACTCGTGCCCGCCGTTGACGAAGGTGGGGACCCAGGCCTCCGGGCATTTGACCATCACATGCGAGCGGCCGCT
>DATMND010000100.1:0-7965 GCA_035569235.1 Acetobacteraceae bacterium
ACGGACATAGCTCGGATCGTTGCGCCACGATCCGCCGCGCAGCACGCGCTCCCGGCAATCCGCGCCGAGCCAGGCCGACCCATCGGCTGGCGCGCCGTGATAGTCCTTGTGCCAGCAATCGGCGACCCACTCCGCGAGGCCGCCGCCGATGTCATGCAGACCGAATGGATTGGCGGGCAAGGCGCCAACCTTTGCCGGCTGCACTGCGTCGCTCGGCCCGCCGCATCCCTTGCAGTCGGCCAGGCCGGGTTTCATCGCGTTGCCCCACCAGTAGCGCGTGTCAGTGCCCGCGCGGGCCGCGTACTCCCATTCGGCTTCGCTTGGCAGGCGATAGTGCTGCTTCGTGGCCTGCGAGAGCCAGGCGACGAATTGCTGCGCATCGGCCCAGCTCACGTTGTTCACCGGCGCATCATCGGCTGCGGTCGGAACGTAGCTGCAGGCCTTCGCTCGCACGCATTCGCGCCATTGCCGGACCGTGACAAGATACTTCGCCATCTGGAACGGACCTACGGTCACACCATGGACCGGCTGTTCCGAGGGATCCTCATTGCTGCCCATGCGGAACGTGCCGCCGGCAATCGCGACCATCTCGGGCGCGGCAATTGCCTGGGCGGCTTCGGGCTGCACGGGTTCCGGTCGGGGTGGCACGGCCGCGGCCTGGAGCTGGTTGGCGGGCGCCGGGCTGGGAGCGGGCGGGGTAGGAGCCAAATTGGGGGATGCCGGGCTGGAGACGGCAGCGGTCGCCGGCGGATCAGGGGCGGGGGCCGCTTGTGCCGGTGGCGGTACGCGTTGCTCCGGCGCAACGACAGGAGCAGCCGGAGGGGGCAACGGCAGCGCGGTCTGGGCGGGCGCCGGTGTCCGGGCGGCGACCGCCCGCGAGGGAGGCTGCGTCATATGTTCCCAAATGTACCATCCGCCCGCGCCGATGCCGACGGCGATGATCGTGCCTGCGCCGAGCAGGCCGAGCCGTACTTTGCCGCCCCGTGCGGCCTTGGCGAGCGCGGCTGGATCAGGCAGGACGCGGTAGATTGGAACCGGATCAAGAATGTTCTTGACCTTCCGGTCGCCCAGCGACTGGTAGCCGCAGACCAGTTTGTATCGTATCTGCTCATACACCCCGCCGGAAATGTAGATGTTGCCCGGCTCGGCGAGTTGCTCGAGCCGGGCCGCGACATTGACGCCCTCACCATAGACGTCGTCGTGATCGACGATCACGTCCCCGAGATTGACGCCGATGCGGAAGCGGATCCACTGAGCGTTGGGCAGCTCAAGATTTCGGCCGACCATGCTCTGCTGGATCACGATCGCGCAACGTACCGCTTCGACCGGGCTGTCGAACATGGCCAGAAAGCCGTCGCCGCGAACCCTGATCACCCGCCCGCGATGCTCGGCAATCGTGGGGTCGATCAATTCGCGCAGCAGTCGTTGCACACGCACGTGGGTGCCTCTCTCGTCGGCTCCCATCAAACGCGAATAGCCGGCGATATCACCCATCAAGATCGCCGCAAGTCTTCGCGTGCTTTCCTCCGGCATGGCGAGCCCCGGTACAATTAACGCGATTATACCGAAGTACTGGGGGGTGCGGCAACGCGGCTGCCGGGCAGCTTACCCGGTTGGCAGGAAGTGCCAGACGTAGAGCTAAAGCCAATTCCCGGATAGGAGGTCGCCATGGAAACAGTCACCATCCACGTCGCCAAGGCCACGCTCTCGCAACTCGTCGCACGTGTCGAGGCAGGTGAAGAGATCGTGCTGGCGCGCGGCAAGCACCCGATCGCCAAGATCGTGCCTTATAACCCCGTCGGTTCAAAGCGCCAGTTCGGTGCATTGCGCGGAATAGTCTCGGTCGGACCGGGGTTTTTCGAGCCCTTGCCGGCGGATGAACTCGCTGCGTGTCGAGCAGTAGGCATTGAACCTCCTGCTCGACACGCATGCCTTCCTTTGGTGGATCGCCGGCGACACCGTTTCAGTGCATCACATCGCCGCCGTTTGGTGAGAGGCAGGCGCCGACATAGAAACCGCCCTCGGGCCCGGCCAGCAGCAGCGCTGTTGCGGCGATCTCCTCCGGGCGGCCGAACCGCCCGACCGGGAGCGCCGCCTTGAACGCGACGCGGTCCGCCTCGGTCATCGATGCGGTCAGGTCGGTATCGATCGGTCCCGGGGCGATGGCGTTCACGCGTACACCCTTGGGCGCCGCCTCCCAGCACAGCGACCGCGTGAACCCGATGATCGCCGCCTTCGCCGCTGAATAGGGCGCCGAGTTCACCGCGCCCTTGAACCCGCGTTGGGACGCGACGTTGATGATGCAGCCGCGCCCGCGCGCGATCATAGCCGGATATACCGCCTGTGCCATGAAGAACATTCCCTTCATGTGCACATCCATGATGCGGTCGTAGTCCGCCTCGGTGTAGTCCTCGAATTTCTTGCGGATGTTCATGCCGGCGTTGTTGAACAGGATGTCGATCGGTCCGAATGCCGCCGCGGCCTCCTGCGCGAACGCGCGACTTGCGGCGATGCCCACGACATCGACCGAGTGATGCAGCGCGCGCCGGCCAAGCGCACGGATTTCGCCAGCCGTCTCCTCCGCCTTTGCACCATCGTCCAGATGGCAGAACGCGATGTCGGCGCCTTCGGCCGCGAACGCGAGCGCGGTGGCGCGACCGATGCCACGCGATCCGCCGGTCACGAGCGCCACCTGACCCTGCAGTTTCATTTGGCTTTCTCCTCCGTATCCGGCGTGATGTTGCACCGCAAAGGGTTCTCGACCAAGGTTTCGGGCGGCAGGCACGTGGCCTGATGGTGCTGGCTGGCAACAAGGAACGCCTGAATGTACGACTACGACGTTATCGTCATCGGCGCCGGCAACGCCGCCCTTTCGGCCGCGGTTTCCGCCAGGGAGAACGGCGCCGACAAGGTGCTGGTGCTGGAGAAGGCGCCGCGGGCCATGCGTGGCGGCAACACGCATTGGAGCGGTGGCGTACTCCGCTTCGCCTTCGATGATCCGCAGGAAATATCGCCGCTGTTGCCAGGCGTGGAGAACGACTACGAGGATTTCTTCGCGGGCGTCTCGCCCTATCCGAAGGACCGCTATCTCGCGGACCTGCAACGCGTCACATCCGGCCGCACCGATCCGGAACTCTCCAATATCCTGGTGTCAAATTCGAAGGACACCGTGTTCTGGATGAATCGCAACCGCGTGAAGATGGAACCGGCACTCGGCGTCGCCGGCGTGAAGCGCGGCAACGTGGTGGTCTGGCCGCCCGGCCTGATCGTGCGGGCGGCGCATGAAGGCGTCGGACTTTCCGCCTCGTGGTTCGCCACCGCCGAACGCGTCGGCGTGGAAATCCGCTACGCGAGTGCCGCGATCGAGCTGATCGTGGACCAGCGTGGCCGCATCGTCGGCGTGAAGGTGCGCGACAATGACAGCATCCAGGAGGTAGCCGGCAAGGCGATCGTCCTCGGCTGCGGCGGGTTCGAGGCAAATGTGCAGATGCGCACCCAGCATATCGGCCCGCTGGTCGGTGCGGCGAAGGTGCGCGGCACGCCGCACAATCAGGGCGACGGTCTGCGCATGGCGCTCGCGATCGGGGCAATGCCCTGGGGGCAGTGGAGCGGATGCCACGCCACGCCGATCAGCGCCGACTGGGGCGAGTTCGCGCCGCGCGCTCTTACCGATCGCAGCAACCGGCTCAGCTATCTGTATGGCGTGATGCTCAACCGGCAGGGCGTCCGGTTCGTCGATGAGGGCGAGGATACGAATTTCTATACATATGCCAAGTTCGGCCGCGCGATTCTGGCGCAGCCCGGAGCCAAGGCGTGGCAGATCTTCGACCAGAAGGTGATCCATCTGCTGGAGCCGCGTTATGCCACCAGCAAGCCACTCACCGCCGGTACGCTGGAGGAACTGGTCGAGCAACTCGATATCGATGACAAAGTGCAGGCGGTGAAGACGCTGCACGCATACAATGCCGCCGCGCGCAACGCCGATGAAGGGTTTGACCCGTCGCGCAAGGATGGCATTTCCACCAGCGGGCTTACGCCGGAGAAGACCAACTGGGGGATCAGGCTCGATGCGCCACCGTTCCATGCGTATAGCGCCACCGGGGGTATCACGTTCACGTTCGGCGGGGTGAAGGTGAACGAGAACACCCAGGTGATGGGCACCGACTGGCGTCCGCTGAAGGGATTGTATGCCTGCGGCGAAATGATCGGCGGGCTGTTCTATGACAACTATCCCGCTGGGACGGGTTTGGTGTCAGGTGCAACGTTCGGCCGCATCGCCGGACGCAACGCGGCCGCCGAGGCTGGGTAATGGAATTACAACAGTCCCTCCCGGCGGCGTCCTATATCGTCATCCCCGCGTAAGCGGGGACCCAGGGCGGTAGAGCTTGCTCTGCCACGCCTGGGTCCCCGCTTTCGCGGGGATGACAACAGGACGCGGGGATGACGACGGGGACGCTGCGCTGGGATGACGACAGAAACGTCAGGCCGGCTTTTGCCTGGAGCCTGATCTAGAACAGCGTGCTGCCCGCCATCAGCCCAGCCACGAGCAACACGACGAAGATCACGATTGCGATAAAGAACAGAATCCGGGCGATGTCGGCCGAGGCGGCCGCGATACCGCCGAAACCGAACAGCGCGGCAATCAGTGAAACAACGAGAAAGAACAGCGCCAATCTCAACATGACCGATATACACTCCTGCCAACTGATGATTAGCCGGAAAGATAGGACACCGGTTGCGGTTCACCGCCTCACATGTGCTCGACTCGCGAATGCATGATCAGTCTGCCGCCATCGCCTGCTCTGCCGGCGCAAGCTGCGTGGCCACAAGGTCGGCGAAGCAGCCGCGGCGGGCCAGCAACTCGGCGAAGCTGCCACGCTCCGCCACGCGGCCGTTGTTGAACACCAGGATTTCGTCCGCGTCCCGCACGGTGGACAACCGGTGCGCGATGATGAATGTCGTGCGGCCCGCCATGAGTGTCTTCAACGCTCCACCGACTCGCGCCTCGGTCGCCGAATCCAGCGCACTGGTCGCTTCATCCAGCACCAGGATCGGCGGATCCTTCAACAGGGCACGCGCAATCGCCAGCCGCTGCCGCTGCCCACCCGACAGGCTCACGCCGCGCTCGCCGATCTGCGTGTGGTAGCCGTGCGGCTGGCGGACGATGAACTCGTGCGCGTCCGCCATGCGACACGCCTGCTCCAACTCGTCGTCCGTCGCGTCCGGCCGCCCGACCAGCAGATTGTCGCGGATCGAGCGGTTGAACAGCATGCTCTCCTGGAACACCACGCCGATCGAGGCGCGCAGGCTCTCCAGGCTAACCTCGCGCAGATCCTGCCCGTCGATCGTGATCCGGCCAGTGGTCGGATCCCACAGCCGCTGCAGCAACATCATCGCCGTGGACTTACCTGCGCCGGTATGTCCCACCAGCGCGACCGAGGTGCCTGGCTTCGCAACGAACGATACGTCGCTCAGCACGGGGCCGCCATTTGGATAGCCGAATGACACGTCGTCGAACACAACCTCGCCGCGCGGGGCCCACAGGGTGCGCGCTTCCGGGCGGTCCGGCACGGTGCTCCTTGCGTCCAGCACGGCAAAGAAATCCTCGATCGCCGGCAGCTTGAAGAACAGGCTGGCGATGAACGAGACGGCGCTCTCCAGCCGCCCGATCAGCAGCGTGGCCAGTCCCATGAAGCTGACGATCTCGCCGATGCTCGCCTGACCGTGGACGTGCAGCCAGGTTCCGATCGCCACGATCGTGATCACGGCGAACGTGCTCGCCCCACGCGTCAGTACATTGACCACGGCCCACCAGTTCAGCACCGGGAACTGCCGCTGGAGCAATTGCTGCGCGATGTCGCCGAACAGCCGCGCCTCGGCGGCGAGCCGGGTGAACGATTGCACGACCGTCACATTGGCCAGGGCATCCTGCGCGACGCCCGCCAGGGAGGAGTTGCAGCTCTCGACCTGCCGCTGCCCTGCCTCGGTCTTGCGGATCACGAACGCAGTGACGGCGGCAAACACGCCGACCAGTGCGATCAGCACAAGGGCGAGCCGCCAATTCATCAGCAGCGTGAGCGGCATCAGCACCAGCACCGCGATCAGCGTGGCGAGCTGGTCGCGAAAGAACACCAGCCAGGTCCCGAACAGACACTCGGTCCCGGAAATCATCGTCTTGATCAGCCGCCCCGAGTGCGTATCGCCGTGAAAGGCCAGCGGCAGCGTAAGCACATGGCTGAAGTAGCGCCCCATTGCCTTCAGACGATGCCGGTGCGCAAGCCGCTCCGCCTGCACGGCCACCGCGGCATTGCTCGCGATGCCTCCCGCACCAACCACGGCCCAGAGCGCGAGCAACCCGGCCGCCTGCGCCCAGAGCGCGTCCGGCGCGAGCTGGTCGGAACGCGACAGCAGGCTGACCACCCGGCCGAACAGCATCGGATCGATAAACTGCAGCGCTGCCACCAGCAGGTTGGCGCCGGTCAGCAGTACCGCGATCCGCAGGTCCCGCCCTAGCAAGCCAAGTACACGTCCGTACACTCGCAGGAAACGCATCGATCGATCCCGTCAGGGTTGCCCTCAGCGACGATCAGATCGCTCACTTGTGTGTCAGCAACAGGGCGGTAATGTGCTGTCTTGGGGACGCGCACACGATTGCTCCCGGCGCCGGCCCGTAGATGACGCCGACGCCGCGATGCACCATATTGCTCGGGTGACTGCTGAGGCGTCGCGCCGAATGGGCCTTGAGTTCCGCTCGATCTACCGTCACGGCTTCGCCCGCGTCGCCGCCTGCACGACGCGCTGCACGCTCGCCGACCCGGCTGCGAACGCGGAGGCGATCCTTGAAGTCGCGCGCGAATGCCATCAGCGCGGTGCGACGCTCGCGGTGTTCCCGGAACTCGGCATATCCGGCTACGCGATCAGCGATCTGCTCCAGCAGTCCACCTTGCTGGATGCGGTCGAAGAAGCAATCGGCTCGATCATTTCCGCCTCGGCCGACCTGCTGCCGCTGCTGCTGGTCGGCGCCCCGCTGCGCCATGCCGGCGCCCTCTACAACACCGCGATTGCCATCCATCGCGGCCGGCTGCTCGGCGTTGTGCCGAAGGTGCATCTGCCCAACTACCGCGAATTCTACGAGCCGCGGCATTTCGTGGTGGGCGACGGGATGGTCGGCGGCGAGGTCGCCATCGGCGGCCACATCGCGCCGTTCGGCACCGACCTGCTGTTCGCCGCCGAGGACGTGCCCGGTTTCGTCGTGCACGCCGAGATCTGCGAGGACATCTGGATCCCCGTGCCGCCGAGTTCCGAGGCCGCGCTCGCCGGCGCCACGGTTCTCGCCAATCTGTCGGCGAGCAACATCACGATCGGCAAGGCCGAGACGCGCCGGCTGTTGTGCCGCTCGCAATCGGCCCGCTGCGTCGCTGCCTATCTCTACGCGGCGGCCGGCGCCGGCGAATCGACCACCGATCTGGCCTGGGACGGCCAGGCCTCGATTTTCGAAAACGGCGCGATCCTGGCCGAGACCGAGCGCTTTCCGTCGGGCAGCCAGTATGCGATCGCCGATATCGACCTCGATCTGCTGCGTCACGAGCGCATGCAGATGGGCAGCTTCGACACCAACCGCCGGCGCCACCCAACGGCGTTCCGGCGCATTGGTTTCTGGCTCGAACATCCGCCCGGCGATATCGGCTTCGAGCGCCGGATCGAGCGCTATCCGTTCGTGCCGGCGGATGCCGACCGGCTCGAGCAGGACTGCTATGAGGGCTACAACATCCAGGTATCGGGGCTCGCGCAGCGGCTGCGGGCGACCGGCATCAAGCGCGCGGTGATCGGCGTATCCGGCGGCCTCGATTCTACCCAGGCGCTGATCGTCTGCGCTCAGGCGCTGGACCTGCTCAAGCTGCCACGCACCAATATCCTCGCCTATACCATGCCGGGCTTTGCCACTTCGGCGCACACCAAGGCCAA
>DATMND010000101.1:0-5390 GCA_035569235.1 Acetobacteraceae bacterium
GAGGGTCGGAAGGTATATGGCCCAAGTAGGTAGGCGGCCTCTTCGCTGCTATCGAATATGCGCCACTGGGCGCGTAGCCTTGCGAGCAGCTCATTCAAGCGGAACGGCTTGGCAACGTAGTCGTTGGCACCTGCATTGAGACCGCAAACGGTATCAACCTCGGTATTCCGTCCGGTCAGCATGATAACAGGCATCGCATGTCCTCGCCGCCGGAGCTTGGCGCAGTAATCACGCCCATCGCCGTCCGGAAGGTCCACGTCCAATATCACCGCATCGATGCAACCATTCTTTGCATTGATGACTGTGTCAGCGTCATCGAGTGTCTCGGCGAGGGAGAGGGTGAACCCAAGCTCACCCGCGAGGTAATCCGTCAAAGTCTCTCGAATGTCCGCGTCATCATCCACGACCAAGATGGTTCGCATTTCTGGTATCACCTTGCGCTCCCCCGCCCCGTGTTGTTTGATGGTGATTACGCTACCAGACTATTGCTTAGTCCTAATATAACCAAATCGTGATGACCGATGCGTCCAGAGGCGCGCGTCACTTGCACACCGAGGGCGCGAGATCGCGCCGAGCAACTGAAGAGCGGCGCGGCCCTCACCCAATCTAGAGCGGAATCGCAACGAGCGTGTCGAAGCGCGAGCTGTCGCAGACCACGATGCGTTCGGCGAAACGCAGCCTGCCTTCCGTGTCGTCGCGCACGCGGTCCAGATAGACGCCGGCGGCGAACAGGTCCATGCGTCCGTCGCGCATCGTGCGCACCACCAGGAACGGCGTCTCCGCGGCGATCTCGCCCGCGTCGCCTGGGCGGGGCGCGGGCAGGCCCACGATGTGGCGATAGCTCTGCCGCTCGTAGATGTTCGCCTCGCGCAACGCGGCCACGCGATCGGTCAGCATCGCCCGTGAATCGGCATAGATGATGCCAGCCGCGTAGCCGCGACGCTGATTGTCCGCCGTGGTGATCCGGTAGCGTCCGTCTTCCAGGAACAGGCCAGGCCATTCCTCAAGGCGGTCCGCATCGATGCAGCTCGCATATTCCGTGTTCAGCGCGGCGAGGCGGAACAGTGTCTCGGCGTCGGTCATCGCGATCACAGCGCCATGTGCGTGCGATACGCCTTCCAGAAGCCGCGCACCGAGGCCTCCGTCGCGCGCGTCTCCTGCGTCTCGGCGCCGGAGCCGCCCATTTCGATGACCGACAGTTCGCCTTCCGCCGCCGCGATGCCGCGCTGCACGAAGCCGCCGACCGCGCCGTCCTCCATCGAAACGTAGCCGCCCGGGCCGACCAGGTTGTTCTGCTTCAGCCGGTGCGCGCGCAATTCCGGCGTATCGTCGGCGAAGCCGAGATAGGTCCAGTTGAGGTCGGTCGCATCGACCCCGCGCGGGACGATCTGCCGCACCGCCAGCGCATTGTGCACCTGCTGGAGAACGAAGCCGGGGAAGATCGACAGGATCTGCAACTGGATGTCGTCGTGAAACTCGTCATGCATCCCGAGCAGGCTTGGGTCGGCCAGCCGAAAGCTTTCCTTGTCGGAGCGCAGACCTTGGTAGCTGCTGTCCTTGCCCTGCGGCGGCGCGAGCGTGGCCGATGCGTGGTGTTCGCCGGTCTCGCTCACCAGCACGCCGCCACCGGAACTGAGACGGGTGATGCGGAAGGTCGCGAAGAACAGGTGCAGCAGACTGGCGTGATAGGTGTCGCGCACGTTTTCGAAATAGAGCTTCCAGTTGTTCGGCAGCGCCTGGGTGAAGCGGCCGATGATCTCCAGCCGGCGGTTGCCGAGCACGCGGCGAACGCGGCTGACGATTTCCGGTCCTAGCCAAGCTTCGAAGTCGGGTGCGTCGGGTGACAGCGTGCCGAACGCCATGCCGCAGAACGTCGTGACCCGCAGTTTGCGCGGGCCGTGGCACGACATGTCGAAGTCGGCCGGCATGCCGCCGCGGCCGTTCACGCCACGGGCGAACGCGACCGAGCGCAAATTGCCGCGAAGGTCGTAGCGCCAGGAATGATACACGCACTGGAAGTCCTTCACGCTGCCGCTGTCCTCCAGGCAGATCAGCGCGCCGCGATGCGCGCAGCGGTTCTCAAATCCGCAAAGCTCGCCGTCCTCGGCGCGAACGATGACGACGGGCATGCTGCCGATGAAGGTCGTGCGGTAGTCGCCGATATTCGGCAGCTCGGTTTCGAGGCAGAGGTAGTTCCAGACCGGGCCTTCGAAGATGCGCTTCTGCTCCGCGGCGAGCACGTCCTGTTCTGTGTAGACCCAGTAGGGCACGCGGGTCAGGCCTGCCGGCCAGAAACGGCTGGACATCCGGTCCGTTACTGCGTCCATCGAAGACCTCCCTCGCTCGTCAGACTCCCTCCCCAACTCTCCCCCGCTCCGCGGAGGAGGGAGTTCGGTGTCCCTCCCCTGCTCCGCGGAGGAGGGGAGTTCAGGCTCCCTCTCCCGCGAAGCGGGGGAGGGTTGGGGAGGGGGTGTCGCATCATCAATTCAACCGCGGGTCCGGCACGCGCGCGGCCACCAGGACATCGACCGACCCGGCATTTGCGGCAAGCAATGTGGCTGCGCAGGCGTTGGCTGTGGCGCCGGATGTCATCACGTCGTCGATCAGCAGCACCCGCTTGCCGGCCAGTTGGCCCGCACGCGACGGGCGCACCAGGAACGCGCCCGCCACCTCCGCCGCACGCTCCGCCGCTGATTTCTCGCCGAGCGAGGCAGTGGCCCGCCTGCGCAGCAACGCATCCAGCACGCACGGGCGCCCTGCCATGCGGCCGATTGCCGATGCCAGCAGACCTGCCTGATTGTAGCGGCGGCGGAACAGGCGCGCGCGGTGTAGCGGCACCGGCACCAGCAGGTCCGCCTCGCGCAACAGATCGGCGCCGGCGCGTGCCATATGCGGGGCGAGCGCCGACGCGATCTCGGTGCGGTCGGCATGCTTGAACGGCAGGATCAGCCGGCGTCCTTGCGCGTCGTAGCGCAATGCGGCGCGGGCGCGACGGAACACCGGCGGGGCGGCGTGGCAACCCGGGCACAGATGGTCCGATCCGCCCAGCCCGGATGCGGCGAACGGAACGCCGCACCGCGCGCACATAGGCTCGGTGATGAAGCCGGTCTGGCGGAAGCAATCGGCACACAGCAGGCCCGGCGCGCTCACCGTCGCATCACAGGCCACGCAGTGCGGCGGCAGAAGCAGATCGAGCAGCGCGCGCCCAGCCCGCCGCGCTCCGTCCGTTACGAACCGGAGCGCCGCCGGCATGGCAGGTTCAATGAGTGGGGTATGCCTCGCCAACACCGAATGCCACCGTGTCGTCCCGCCTGATCTGGTTCGCCAGCTCGATCTCCCAGGTGAGGTAGGCCTGCATGGCTTCCTCGACCCCGGAGTTGCGATCATAGGCACGCAAATATGAATCGATGCACGCATCGTCCGGCGGACTGGTGCGATCCTTCACCATCGGCCGGCCGAACGCACGCCAGGCATCGGTGCCGCCCTCCAGAACCCGCACATCGCCGCCGCCGAGGCCTTTGGCCTCATCCACGGCAAGCCGCGCCACCACGCCATCGGGCGAAGCGATCACCACATGCTTTGCACCCGCAAGCTGTGGCGCCAGCATCGCCAGGCGCGTGCGCACGCCCCAGAGCGCGCCGGGGATGTGGCCTTCGCGGAAGTCGATGCTGCGGGCCAGATCGATAACCACCGTGCCGTCGCCGCTGTCCAGCAGCGCGACCAGCCCGGTCACATCGATGGTCGATACCGGTGCACCGAGCTCCGGGACCTTCAGGCGCTCCCGCGCGGTTGTCCGAAGCGCCTCCAGTCCGCCTTCCACGACGAACACGTCGCGGTGTCCCATCTGGCGCAGCCAGGCTCCGGCCATGCGGGCGCGGACGCCGGTGTCGTCCAGCAGCGCGATGCGGGCGTTGCGCACGCCGACCCACTGATCGGTCGCCTGCACCAGCTGTCCGCCCGGTGCGCTGATGCTGCCGGGCCAATGACCGGCGCGGTACTCGGCGGGATCGCGCACATCCAGAACGTAGAGCGTGCGCTCGGGGTCATCCATGAAGCGGGCGAGGTCGATCGCGCCGACCACGCCGACGCCCGAGCTTTCGGCAAAGTCCTGGGCGCGTTGCCGCGCGATCGCCAGCGTCTTCGGCGTGCCGGGGGAAAAGCGGTCGGTGCGGCCGCGGTCGCAGTGGAGCCCTGCCAGCTCCCAGCCCATCGTGCCATTGCGCAGCGCCACCACCTTGTTGGGTATGCCGGCACGGCGAAGGCTTTCCGCGCCTATGATGCTGCGGGTCCGTCCGGCGCAGTTCACCACCACCAGCGTCTGCGGATCGGGCACGAGGTCGCCGATCCGGTAGACCAATTCGCCGCCGGGGACGCTGATCCCGGTGGGGATCGACATGCGCACGAACTCCTCGTGCGTGCGACTGTCGAGCACCGCGATGTTGCGCCCGGACGCGATCCATGATTGCAGCTCGGTCGCATCGACGCTCTCGGTGCCGTAGTGGTGCTCCACCCATTCGCCGAACGCTTTCGACGGCACGTTGATGCCGGAGAACAGCTCGTAGCCGGCGTCGGCCCACGCCTTCGTGCCGCCGTCCAGCACGGCGACATCGGTGCAGCCGATGCCGTCCAGCCACGTGGCAAGCTGCTCGGCGAGACCCCTGCCGTCATCGACGCAGCAGATCCGTACGGCGAGCCGGGGCAGCAGCGCGCGGGCGCGGATCTCGCGGCGCGACAGCGGACATGGCACGGCCCAGAACAGGTGGGAAGTTCCGAATTCGCCATCCTCGCGCGCGTCCAGCAAGGCGAGTTCATGGCCGTCCAGCAGCCACGAATGCAGCGTGTTCGCGGTGATGCGTTTCATGCGGCTGCTCCTCGCGCGACGGCCCGATGGGACGATCCGCGGCGAACGTAGGCACGCCGGCCAATGCTTGGCAACGCCGGGGCGCGGGGGCACATGGGTGTGATGGACCCGGGCATGGAGGTATTCGACCGTCGTGCGGTGCGCCGGCATCGCGACCGGGCCGCACCACACGTTGGCAGCGTCGCGGATGTGCTGCGCGATTGCGCGGATCGCCTGCTCGACCGGCTGGATGACGTGACGCGCCGCTTCAACTGCGCGCTGGATGTGGGCGGTCGTGGCGTGGTGGCGCCGCTGCTGCGCGCGCGCGGCATCGATGTGGTTAGCTGCGATCTATCGGCGGCGATGGCCGCGCTGAACGGCGGGATGGCGGTGGCCGCGGACGAGGAGTTCCTGCCGTTCGCGGGTGAAAGTTTTGACCTCGTGGTGGCGAGCCTGTCGCTGCATTGGGTCAACGACCTGCCCGGCGCGTTGATCCAGTTGCGCCATGCGCTGCGGCCGGGGGGATTGCTGCTGGCGAGCCTGCCGGCGC